>CAJUJI010000001.1 GCA_910586875.1 uncultured Anaerotruncus sp.
CTCAAATCGTCTATCCATCAAATCTTATTATAGCAACTTCCAGTAAAAAAAATCAAGAGGAACATATACTCTATACACCGGATTTATTTTCAAATTTTTTCATGATACCGATACCCCAAATCATCCACCATATCATTGATTTCGGATAGCTGTTCCGCTCCTTGGCTGTCATCCCATTTGGTGGCAATACACAACAAGGTATCCTCCACCTGCCCAAAAAGGTAATAGTCATTTTCAATGGTACAGACATGGCGGCTTTGGATATTTCCAAACGACCCGTTGCCAGAAAAGGTTCTATCTCCTGGTTTCTGCCGGTCTTTGGAGTCCTCCTTTATCTCTCTCCAGTAAACCTCTAATGCAACCTCTGCGCTTTTCTCATCCGCAAATTGATAGAACGCCGCCTGGACACTGCCCTTTTGCGCTATGATTGTCTGCTGTGCCTCTCGTATCTCAACTACCGGCCGGCTATCTGCCAGTGTATATCCATACTGCACAATCTGCTGCTTAAATTCCTCTGTTGTGATCGCCGGAAAATGCTGCCCCTCCCCCGCAGATATCTCCGAGGAGCTTTCTTCTAATAGTTCAATGCTATCCTTGGTAAACTGGTAGCTGGAAAGCACCGTACCACTCGCCGCATCCCGCACCGTGACCGAGGCAGTAAAGTTCTCGCCTTCCACCCCGTTAAGCAGCTGATATAGCGCCAGATACATCGCCGGATTATATTGTGCAACCAATACATCCATTACCTGCGCAGGAAAGCGATCTTCCGGCTGTTGCACCTGATATTTGCCTGTATCCACCGAGACGGTCACGGCCCAGGGAATTCCGTTTCCATCGATTTCGCCATAACTTGTATTTACAAGAAAATCCGCAAGATACGCACCATTCCAGTCCTTACACAACGCCACCCTGTAACAGAACTGTTTAAAATTTTCCAACTGCTCAGGCGTGCAGCGGATATCGGCCCCTCCATCGCTGCGCTGTATGATGTCGGTATAAAACGGATGTTCCGCCCGTTTTTCCGCGCTGTATCCGTCGCTGAGCTGCTGTAATCCATCTAAATCTATCGGGAATGGCACAGCAATTGTCACCAGCGTTTTTTCCAGCTCTGCCGCCTCTGATGCAGCAGATGCTTCTGACGCAGCGCGCAAATCCTGAATAACCTGTGGCACAGGGATCACCGATTCAAAATCCTCCTGTACCGCCTGCTGCGAAGATGCAGGCACCGACTCCGATTGTGACAAGCCCCCGCCACAACCGGATAGCGCCACCATCACCGCCAGCAATACCCAACACTTGTGTTCAAATCGCGTCATTGCGAACCCTCCTACTATAATACCAAAGCGAAAGCCCCAATTATTGCAATCTCTGGTGGTAGATGCTCCAAACGCACCTGTTCTACACCTTATAGACCAAGCCCCCACCTGCAACAATGCGCGGAGGAAACCATCCCCCGCGCAACAACGCCCTTACCAGGTCCATTCACCACGGTTGGCAGACTTAATCCGCATCATGCCATCCGCAGCATTAAAATATAGTGTACGCCCGTAATTTTTGCCTGTATCATCCGCAATAATCGGAATCCGCAAGCTCGCTAACGCGTCCTTTACCGCCTTAATGTTGCGCTGTCCAATATTGGAAATTGACGAATTAGACATGGCCGCAAACATTTGCGCTCCCCCCGCGATTTTCGCTTTCATCCGCGCACGCGATCCGCCAGCCATCTCCATCTTTTTCAGCAGCAGCGGAATTGCACTGTCTGCAAACCGCATTACCTGTTTGGCATCATGGTTCATCTCACTCGTTGGCAGCATAATGTGCGAAAGCCCCGCCAACTTGATTGCGGGGTCATAAAGACAAATGCCCACGCAAGATCCCAATGCGTATGTAACAAGAATGTCTGGCGCTTTTGCAATATTCAAATCTGAAATCCCCACCGTAATGGTTTTGCTCATAATGCTATCCCCAGCTCCGTCAAGATTTTACGCAATGACTCCATTTCGGGAATCATCAGGATGTGACTTTCAGCACCCTCCTCCTCACTACTAAATTTGTCCTCAATGAAAATAATCTTGTCCCCGATATCGGCGTAATGGATCGCCGGCACACTGATAATCGCCCCCAACATATCAATGCAAATATCCGGTACAGAAATATTGATATTCAGCCCTGTCAGCGCCGAAAGCGCGTTGACATAAGAGGCTGCCATAATATTAGAAACCTCTGTCAGCGCTGAATATTCCATCTCCCCCAGCTCTCCCAGGTCCTCTGTTTCCTGCCCCAGCAAGGTGTTCAGTGTCATATGTGCGAACTCCTTGTGCAGCAGGAACATGATCATTCCTGTTACATCCCCCTCAAGCGAGAGCATTGCGCCTAAAATCATTGTTTCGGGACCGCCCATCCGTTCCACAACCGACTGGTAATCCAAAATCCGGACCACCGGAACCGAAATATTCACCGGACGGAACAGCATCTCTGACAAGGATGTGGCCACATTTCCGGAGCCAATATTTCCAATCTCACGCAGTACGTCAATCTGCATGGAATCCAAATCATCATAATTATTAAGTGCCATGCTGTAACCTCCCTGTTTTTACTATCTCAAATTGTTAATAATTTCCTCAACCTGGTCTGCTGTCTGCACCATCTTTGCGCTGAATTGGAACGCCTTCTGTGCAATAATTACATTGGTCATCTCCTCGGCCAAATCCACCGAGGATTGCTCCACAGAATGCTGGATTAGCGTATATGGATGCTCCTTGGCGTTGTTTGCTGACTGCGCCTCTCCCGATTTGTCGGTCTGTCGAAAACGGGTGCCTCCAGCTGGCTCCAGCCCATATGGATTGGAGAAGGTATAAACACCGATCGTATCTTTGAGCTGTGTCAAATCAAACAGCTTGGTTTCCGGATCCCGTTTGAGTTTGATCTGTTTGCCCTTGCCATCCAGTATAAACGAGCCGTCGGACGACGCTACCAGATAGCCGTTGCGCCCCTGTAAGCCGATGTCAAACGTTCCATCACGGGTATACTGAATACTCCCGTCTGGGCGCTGCACCGCAAAAAAGCCCTCCCCGACCAACGCAAAATCCAACGGATTCTGTGTTGGCAGCGGACTGCCCTGACGCATCACCAAATCTGAATCAAACATTTTGATACCATGCCCCACCAGATGAATCCCATCGCTGTCGATTGTCGCTGGGTTTTCCCCCGCGGCCTCCGCGGTCTGTCCATCACGTGCGCGCTCATCCGTATTCACATACATCTCGGTATATAGCAGGTCACTGAATGCAGCACGCGACCCCTTAAAGCCATAAGAATTGACATTCGCAATATTGTTGGAAAGCAAATCCATCTGATTTTGATAGGCCACCAGGCCGGAAACACCGTTATAAAATGCTGTTCTCATGAATAAACACCTTCTATTCTTTACAGCTCAGCAATCTGCTGTGCCGCCTTCTGATTGATTTTATCCAATATCTGAAGCGCGGTACTGCACGCCTGCAAGGTCCGCTGCGCCTCCATCACCAATGTGTACTCACGGTTCAAATCAACATTTGAGCGCTCCACCCAGCCCTGCACCAGCAATGTCTGGTCATTCACCTGCTGATTTAGCTCCATATTCTCAACGCTGTACATCCCATTCTCATTGACCTCGATCTCTGCACCCTCGGTTGGTACGGTGATGAGAATGGTATCCACCAGCTTATTGTCCTCATCGTAAATTTCCCCGTTTTCTTCCACCCTAAAGTTGGAGGAGGTCAACTGAATCGGCCCCTTTTCTCCCATCACCTGGCCCTTGCCGCGGAGCACCAAATACCCCTCTGGGTCCAGGTCAAAATTGCCGCTGCGGGTTAAGTAGGTCTGCGGGTCGCCCTCACCCTGCTGCACCTGGATGTTAAAGAAGCCGATCCCGTTAATACCAAGGTCGAACGGCCGTCCTGTTTCCTCCAACGAGTTTGGGTCAAAGCTGGTTGGCACATCCGAAACGACACTGATCGGCGCCCCTTTACCAATTCCCGCCGTATTGTATTTTTCCATACGGGTCAGGAATTCCTGCTCAAAGGTGGTGTTCACCACCCGCGACGCCCGAAATCCAGGCGTTCTTGCATTGACCATATTGTTTGTCAGCACATCCAACGCGCGCTCCTGCATCATAATGCCGGATGCGCTGGTATAAAATCCTCTCAGCATACCCTTCAGCCTTTCATATATTTTTCCAGCCGTTCCCTCAGCTTTTGTATCAATTTGCGATTGACCTGGCCAATCCGCTGTTCGCTCACCTTGAGCACCTTGCCAATCTCCTTCATGGTCAGGTTTTCGTAATAGTACATCGACAGCACCATGCGTTCCTGCTCATTCAGGCTGTCAATGGCCGCCGCAAGCTCCCGCCGCAGCTCCTCTGCGTCAATGCGCCCCTCCAAATCCGAGTCGCCCGCCACCATCGACCACATCAGATTGTTGGATTGCGGCCCTTCGATCAGCAGCGCCTCATAGGAAAACACATTCTCCCCCGACACCTCATAGGAGCATTTGTCAAATTCCGCGACGCTCATGCCCAGCTGCTTTGCCATCTCTTCCCGTGTGGGATTGCGCCCCAGCTTCAGGGTGAGCTCGTTATACGTATTGTTAATTTTAATCGCATTATGTCGGACCCGCCGCGGCAACCAATCCTGCTTGCGCACATAGTCAATAATCGCGCCTCGCACCTTTGTGAACGCATAGGTAGAAAACTTGACGCCATGCCCTGGATCAAACCGGTCAACGCTGTCAATCAGAGCAATGACCCCCTGGTTGACCATCTCCTCGACGGTTGCATACTTATGGAACATATTACTCATTTCCATCGCAACCGACTTTGCGATGTAACAATAGTGCATTACAATTTGGTTGCGTAGTTCCTGTGAACCGGTTTCTTTATACATCTGCATCAGCAGCTCGGGATTTTCCACCTCTTGCTGCTGCCAATCGTCCAGTGCAGCCGAAGTCAAGTGTTTCTTCACCTCTTTTCCTGCAAAGGCGTACAGCCTCTACATGTATAACATTATCATACCACAAAAAGGCGGCGCTCCGCAAGACTTTCCCGCAAGAATCCACCTTTTTCCCATCCTGCGCAAAAATTGCGAATGCAAGCCCTTTTGCGATGCTGCACATCGCAAAAAGGCCCACATTGGTTAAACAGAAATATTCCCTAGTGCCTGGATTTTCACATCCGTATCAATTTCGTTGAATGAAAGCACCACCGCATTTAGATAAACCTGATCCACCAGCTTTTTAAAGTAGATCCGTACAATTGGTGAGGTCAAAATAATCGGCACCTGTACCAGATCCCGAATCTTATCAACCTCGCGGGTGGTAGCAGTAATAATATTCTGAATGGTGAGCGGATCAAGCGCAAGGTAAGAACCGCTGTCCACCTTTTTCACCGCGCCCATAATCTGATTTTCGATGTTCGCATCCAGGCTGATCACCTTGAGCTGTCCTGCCTCTGCAAACCGGTGTGTGATGGTGCGCCGCAGCGATTGACGCACATATTCGGTCAGCATATCGATATCTTTGACAGATGCGCCATAATCCGCGAGCGTCTCCAAAATGGTTTCGATATCGCGGATGGGCACGCCCTCCCGCAGCAGATTGCACAAAATCTTCTGGAGTCCACCCACCGACACAATTGCCGGCACTGTGTCGTTGACAATCGCCTCATTGGTTTTGCGCAGGTTGGTGAGGATGTTATTTACCTCCTGGCGGTTCAGCAGCTCATAGGCGTGCGCCTTAACCACCTCAGACAGATGGGTAATAATGACCGATGTCGGGTCGATGAGCGTATAGCCTACCAGCTCCGCCTTGACGCGCTTATCTTCACTAATCCACTTCGCCGGAATTCCAAAGGCAGGCTCGACCGTTTCAATGCCGTCCACCGAGTTGTCGCCCTCCTCTGGCATCAGCGCCAGATAGTGGTCTACCAGCACCTCGCCCTGTGCAACCTGCTCACCTTTGATGTTAATTGCATATTGGTTCGGGTTGAGCTGTCCACTGTCCTTCAATCGTACCGATGGGAACACCATGCCCATCTCCTGCGCAAACTGCTTGCGGAACATAACCACACGGTCTACAAAGCTGCCGCCGCTGGCCTCATCCACCAGCGGAATCAAGCTATATCCAAACTCCATCGAAACCTGGTCAACATTCAGCAGATTGTATACATTGTCAATATTTTTATAGAAGGCGACCTCATTGGTAACCTCCTCTGTAACCATCGGTCCCTCTGCGGCTGCCTCAGCTGCCAGCGCGCGCGGAGAGCCACGGCGCATCAGCACAATTCCCAGCGTCATCAGGATAACCGACATGGTAATTACCTGCGCTTTGGGGAAACCGATGAAAATGAGCATAAACATTGCAATCGATGCCATAATCAGCACCATCGGCTGAGAAAGGAACTGGGTTGCAACATCCTCGTTCAGATTAGATTCGGACGCCGAACGGGTGACGATCATACCAGTCGCCACCGAAATCAGCAGCGAGGGCACCTGCGACATCAAGCCGTCACCGACCGTCGCAATCGAATAAATCTGCATGATCTCGCTGAAGGTGCCGACATGCGTAATAAAGCCGATAATCACACCGCCCACCAGGTTAATAAAGGTGGTGACCAGCGACATGATTGCGTCGCCCTTTACAAACTTTGTAGCACCGTCCATTGCGCCGAAAAAGTCCGCTTCACGCTGAATTTTCGAGCGGCGCTCGCGTGCCATCTGCTCATCGATCAGTCCAGAACTCAAATCCGCGTCAATTGCCATCTGTTTACCGGGCATCGCGTCCAATGTGAAACGCGCAGAAACCTCAGCGACACGCTCAGAGCCCTTGGTAATGACCAAAAACTGCACCAATACAATAATCAGAAAGATGATCAATCCAACAATTACATCTCCCTGTACCACATATTCGCCAAAGGTTTTAACCACCTCACCGGCATAGCCGCCGTTGGTTAAAATCTTACGTGTGGAGGAAACGTTCAGCGCCAATCGAAACAGGGTGGTGATCAGCAGAATCGATGGATAAATAGAAAACTCCAGCGACTCTTTGATATACATGGTGGTCAACAGAATGACGAAAGAAAGGGTCAAATTGGTAATGAACATGAAATCCAGCAGAGGTGTCGGCAAGGGGACAATCAGCAGGAATATGACAGCGACAACCGACGCTGATACCGCATTGTTTAAAAGTTTCATCCTACTTCAATTCCTTCTTCTTCAAGTTATACACGAACGCCAGCACTTCTGCGACCGGCTGATAAAACTGCTCGGGAATTTCCCTGTCCAGCTCTACCGTTTCGTACAGGCCGCGCGCCAAGGGCTTGTTCTCCATCGTAACAACCCCATTCGCTTGCGCAACCTCAACAATTCGCAGCGCCAGGCTATCCTGCCCCTTGGCAATCACCACCGGCGCATTATTTTTCTGTGGGTTATACTGAATGGCAACCGCATAATGGGTTGGGTTTCGGATAACAACATCCGCATTCGGAACGTTCTGCATCATACGCTGACGCGCCTGCGCCTGTTGACGCTCCTTGATTTTTCCCTTGACCTGCGGGTCACCTTCGGTCTGTTTATACTCTTCCTTGAGTTCCTCTTTGCTCATTCGCAGGTTTTTCTCATAATCCCACCACTGGTAGAAAAAATCTCCTGCGGCAATAAACGCCATAATAATCGCAGCGGTTTTTGCAATCGACAAAATAATACTTCCAGTATATGCTGCTGCTTGTTCTACTGTTAAATCCAAAATCCGCGGAAAAAGGATAAATTCTTTTTTCAGCGTATTGTAAATGATGTAGCCTAAAACAATAATTTTCGCAAGCGATTTAAGCAGCTCCACCATCCCACGCAATGAAAACAGCCTTTTAAAGCCCTCAATGGGATTGAGCCGGTTAAATTTTGGCTCGAGTGCTTTCCAGGTAAACAGGCCTCTCGTTTGTGCAACCGTACAGACGATTACCGTGAAAGCGCAGATGAGCAACAGCGGCATTGCCGCAACCAAAAAGGTGAGGCAGCTTTCCTGGAAAAAATGGCGGATATCTATTGCACTAAGCTGCTCAACAGAAGCGGTATAATCCAAATAATCTATTAAAGAGCGCTGAATGGTCCGGCTGGTCACCGGCCAAAGCATCTTAAAAGCATAAAACGTGGCAACCAGCGAAACCACGACGCCGATCTCCCTGCTTTGGAAGATGTTACCTTTCTTTCGTTCGTCCTGTTTTCGCTTGGGTGTTGCCTTTTCGGTCTTCTCGCCAGCCGTGTCTCATCCCCCCTTTATAGATCAAATCCTCTAATTTACCGCGCAAGGCGGCAAACTCAGGCAAATGTAAAAAATGCCTTCTGCATATTTTCAAACATCAAATTCATGTAACGGTCCAGATATCCACCCACCGGAACCGCAAAGATCAATAGCATACTGATACCTAGCAGTACCTTACACTGGATACTGATAACGAACACATGAATTTGTGGGATCAGCTTCATTAAAATACCCATTGATAGGTCCAGCACAAATTCCATTGCAACGAATGGGAGCGCAAGCCGCAGCGCCAATGAAAATGCTTCTATGAACAAATCCAACACGAACCCCAAAACATGCGGTGTGAATGCGGTCTGTCCAATCGGCACAATCTGAAAGGAGGTTGCAAAAATACGAATCATCAACAGGTGGCTATTGGTTACAAAAATATAAAAGATGAACAGGATATTCAACCAATTGGAAGAGATGGACATTTGGATACTCGTGCCGGGGTCAAACACCTTTGCCATTGCCATACCGAAATGGGTGTCCATCAGATCGCCTGTGAAAAAGAGCATATAGTAAAAAACCTGAAAAACAAAACCACAGGCTAACCCTACACAAAGCTCCTTGATAAACTGAAAAATCAAGTCTCTCTCTGTAAAGCCACCCTGTTGTAAAGCCATACCCGGCGCAATTAGCCAGGTAAGCAACAGCACCAGCGCCACACGCACCATAATTGGCACATTTTTGCGGTTGAGCATTGGATTTACGCCAATCGCCCCCGCCATGCGGGCCAGCACAAGCATATATATGGGCACCGCCCCTAATACTCTATCCATCGACTACAAACCTGCCATAATAGCAAACAGCCGGTGAATCAGATCGGTGAGTGTTGCCATCATCCAAGAGCCCGTCAACAGGAGCAGTAGCGAGATGGCCAGAACCTTTGGCACAAAGGTAAGCGTTTGCTCGTGTATCTGCGTTGCAGCCTGGAATACCGCCACCACAAGCCCAATCGCAATGCTGACAATCAGCATCGGCGCAGCCAGTTTAAGCGCTACTAAAATTGCATCTTGAAAAACCGACATGACCTCCCCTTGTGTCATCCTTCACCATCCCTTCTCATTTCTTTTTATAAAAGTGCCTTGCCGCTTGCTAGTAGTGGAAACCGCTTGCCAGATTGCCTAACAGCAACCCCCAACCGTCCACCAATACAAACGTCATAATCTTAAACGGCAGCGCAATTGTCGACGGCGGCAACATTACCATACCCATCGACATCAGGGTACTTGACACTACCATGTCAATAATCAAAAACGGAATAAACAGCAAAAAACCAATCAGAAACCCGCGCTTGAGCTCGCTTGTGATAAACGACGGCACAACAATTTCCAAGCCCAGCTCGGTCAAATCCTCTGGCAGCGTAATTGCCTCCTCCACAGGACGGTTGTTGTTTGCAATCGTCAAAAACAGGTTGATATCATCGGTATAAACCTGTTTGATCATAAACTCCTTGAGCGGCCGTATCCCTGCTTCCACCGCCTCAATCTGGGTCAGCTCACCGGCCCGATACGGCTGATAAGCAACCTCGTTAATCTGCATGAAAACAGGGGACATCACAAACATTGTCAAAAACAATGCAAGCCCAATCAACACCTGGTTTGGCGGAGACTGCTGTGTTCCCAGCGCATTGCGCAGAAATGAAAGCACGATAATGATGCGGGTAAAGCTGGTCATCATCATCAGGATAGAAGGCGCAAGCGCAAGCAAAGTAACTGTAAACAGCATATCCAGCAACCCATAGGAACCACCGGCCTCACCGCTGCCTAAATCGAGTGTAATTGCCGGCGCAGCACTTACATGCAGCGCAAAGCAGACAACCAGCAACACCCCTGTCACCACCGCGGAGACCAGAAACCGTTTGAGCTGCCGTTTCAGGATACGCTTTTTCTCTTGTACCTTCTCCATCTACGAATCCTTCTTGTTCTTTCGCGTAATCCCCCAACCCTTTTCCACCGTATCCCGCAGGATGGTGGAAAAGTGCAGGGCGTTTTCCTCTTTGCCGGCTTCCTGTGCAAAAAGCGTTGCGTCCAGCTCCTCCAGCTTTTCGATGTGATGTGCAGTAACGCCCAACAGCAGCACCCTGCCGGCCGTCCTAATCAACAGCAACGACCGATCCGGCCCCAGCATTACACGGTCTAGCACCTCCACCTTGCTGCTGCCGCACTGTATAACCGACATCCGCCCGCTTAGGTAACGGGTACAGAAATACGCGAGCAGCAGCACGAGGAAGAACATCCCCAGCATCCCTGCCACCGATGCAATGCTTTTCACCTGTTCTGGCAATTACAGCGCCATCCTTTCCGGCATTAACCGAGAATTTTTGAAACGGTCTGCAAAATACGGTCTGGCTTAAACGGCTTGACGATGAAGTCGATTGCACCCAGCTGGATTGCCTGTACAACCATCGCTTCCTGGCCCATTGCAGAGCACATAACAACCTTAGCCGCCGGATCGTTTGCTTTGATCTCCTGCAACGCCTCGATTCCATCCTTGTTCGGCATTGTAATATCCATGATGACCAATTCCGGATGCTCCTTCGCATAGGTATCAACCGCCTGCTGTCCATCTCCAGCTTCGATCAGGTTGGTATAGCCAGCCTTTGTCAGTGTGTTCTTAATGGTCATCCGCATAAATGCGGCGTCGTCTACAAGCATAATCTTCTTGTCCATGCAAAATTCTCCTTTAATTTATGTTGTTTGACTAGTATCTATGCAAGCTTTTGGCATTTATGCCAATTAGCCCATATTCTCCTTCAGGCTCTCAAGCAGCTCTTTTGTACCGACAATCTCGGTGATACGCACACCGAAGTTATCATCGATTACCACCACGTCACCGCGGGCGAGCAATCTGCCATTCACCACAATATCTACCGGAGCACCCGCCTGCTTGTTCAGCTCGATAACGGTACCCTGTCCAAAATCAAGGATATCCTTAATTTTGCGTTTTGCCTGCCCAATTTCTACCGTCACATCCAACGAAACGCCCATCAATAAATCCATATTTGCACCGGTTGCAGGGCTATCGGTCTGCTGCATAGTGAATTGTGGGAACTGGGTATTCTGTACATTAACCTGTGGGCGCGGTGCAGCTGCCTGCTGCTCTGGCGGCACCCCATATCCCGGGTAAGGCGGCATCGGATAATAGCCATAGGGCGGGTACCCATACGGCGGCATCTGTCCATAGGGCGGATACCCTCCTGCCATCTCGCCACCCTGGGGCGGCTGTGGATAGCCCGCAGGCGGTGGTGCCATTCCCGGCACTCCTGGCTGTGGTGGCATCTGCTGTGGCTGCTGCGGCTGTTGTGGTGCCGCAGGCGCGGGGGCTGGCGCAGGAGCAGGTGTGGCCGCTGGGGTAGGCGCCGGCGCGGCAGGAGCAGGGGTCGGCGCTGGCGCAGGGGCTGGTGCGGGCATCGGCTCAGGCACCGTCTCGATGCTGCTGATCTCCTCCTCTTGCTGTCCCATCACCTGGTTGACCATATCGCGCACCAGTTCACAGGTCATGATGCTCACAAAGTCACTATCCATCACGCCGTCAATGACAATATGGAAGGAAACCGCAACAATTTCGTCGCCTTCCTGCACACCGACTGCTTCGCGGTAGCTACCCTCAGAATCAACCACCGACGCCACCGGCGTGGAGATATTGACCACCCTGTTTAAAAATTGAGAGAGAGCCGTAGCTGCCGCGCCCATCATCTGGTTCATAACCTCACAGGCGGCACTCATGCTCAGCTCGTCAAAAACAAAGTCGTCGCTCGGCTCCTCATCGTTGCCCATCAGCAGGTTTAGGATAATCTGCATATCCCGCTGACGGAAAATCATCACATTATTGCCGGAAATTCCCTCTACATATTGGATCTTGACCAGCACAGCCGGTTCCATCATACTGTAATCCAGACTATGGAACTGTCGCAGCGTCACGGTCGGGGTCGAGATGATCACCTGGCGGTCCAGCAGGCTGGAAATTGCCGTTGCAGAGGAACCCATGCTGATATTCAGGATCTCGCCAATGGTATCAATTTCCAGGCTGCTCAACAAGCTTTCCGACTCTTGGGCCTCCTTCTGAACCATTTCTTCACTCATGTATTTCCCTCATTTCCCGATTACTCGATAACTTTATTCAGCTTGATCGCTTTTTTCTTTTTCACCTCGCCCAGCTTTGCGCTGAACCAGGGGAGCCCATCCAACATAACGCTGACATCCTCATGAATGCCTTTTGTTAAGGGAATAATATCCTCCGGCTGAAGCTGAAGAATGTCCTTCAGGTCCATTTGAAAGGTGTCAAAAATCGCGTTAATTTTCAGATCGGTGTCACAAACCGTCTGCAAAATCAGCTCCTTGCGCGCCTGCTCCTTATCTGGATCAAAGCGCTTGTTGCCGCGCGTGTAACGGACGCTGAATTTGTCAATCACTTCCTCCAGATTTTCCGCGGGGATACAAATACTCATAGTACTTGCCAGCGGCCCAATCTTGATGTCCATGATAACAATTACCACAACATCCTCTGGCGCAAACACCTGCAACAGCCGTGAGTTGGTTTCGATGCTGGTCAGCTCGGACTCCAGCTCCAGGTAGTTGTTCCAGGTATCGCCGAGCTTCTCAATAATCTTGCCAATTACATTATGCAGGATTGCAAGCTCAATTTCGGTATAATCACGGGTGAGGTTATAGGTCTCCCCCGAACCGCCCAGCAGCCGGTCTATCAGATAAAAGCCCAGAGAGGTGGAGAAATCCACCATCAGCGTCGCTTCGCTGTAATCTCCTTTGGGGCGAAAGCTGGTCATTCCAATCAGCGCATTGTCCGGCAGCGCATTATTATACTCAAAGTATCGCTGCTCCTCGATCTGCACCACCTGCACCTCACAGGAGGTACGCAACATCCCGGAAAGGTACGGCGCAAGCACCCGCGAAAAGGTTTCATGCAGACCATCCAAAGTTTTCAGCTGTTCTTTGGTAAACTTTTTCGGGGATTTAAAGTCATATTCCTTGGCCTTTGGGGTATCGTCCTCAACGGCAACGCTGCCGCTGCTCATTTTTTGGAGTAGCGCATCTATTTGGCTTTGTGATAATTGCTCTGCCATCTTAAATCAGCTCCTCCTCTTAACCTTCTGCATCGCTGCCCTCGGGCGCTGGGGGCTCCGTCTGCGTATCTGGCGCAGCGGACTGTGCGCCCTCATCTGGGGTCTGTGGCGCAGCAGGCGGCTGTGCATCCGGCGCACTCGACACAGCAGATTGTGCATCCTGATTCTCCAAAGCCGCTGCATCGTCCGCCGGCTCGCCGCCATTCGGCTCGGTTAGTGTATCAATCGAGCCACTATTTGGAAATTGCGATGGATCGAACAGCTCAAAAAATTCCTTGAGCGCCGCACCGTCAGAAGTATCCGCCAGAACATTATTGTTGCTTACAATCACCATGTCTACACGGCGATTCTGCTCGCGTCCTTCAATCGTGTTGTTGTCAGCAATCGGATAGTTTTTGCCGTAACCAATCGGGCGCAGCTTGGTTGGTGCAAAGCCGCTCTTTTCTTCCAGATAAATTGCGATATTACCTGCGCGCTCGCTCGAAAGCAGCCAGTCAGACACCTGGTAATACTGCCCATTCGGCACCGCCGCAGTATGGCCGTTAATCATAACCACCATAATTTCACTTTCCACCGCATTTAAGCACTCGCCAACAAAGTCGAGCAGCTCATGTGCCTCTGCGCGGACAGTCGAGCTATCCGGCATAAAGAAGATGTTGTTTTGGAAGCGGATATTCACTGTATTTTCGCCGCTTTTAGAAACCTCTACCGAATCGCTCATCTCGTGGGATTCCGCATAGCTTTTTAAATACTCGTACAGCTCATTAAAACTGGCGGGCATCTGCTTGTCGGTCATCTCCAACGTTTCTCCCACCGGTGTTGTATCACCCATCGCATTCGCGAGCTCATCGCCCTTATCGTTTGCGTTGATGACCACCTGTGCTGTATCATCGCCTGGGTTGGAAAGCGCTTTAACCAAATACTCCCACTTCTCCGCATCGACCGACGACATGCTGAACAGCAGCACAAAGAAGGTCATGAGCAGTGTTACAAGGTCGGAGTAGGTATTCATCCAAGCGCCGGTATTGACTTCTTCCTGCTGTTTGCGTTTCGCCATGATTCTCCCCCGCTTTCCATGTTATTTGTCGCCTTCGGCGGGAGCGCCCGGCAGCCCCTTCTTCATCAGGTAGCCCGGAACCAACTGCATCAGCTTTTCCTGGATAAACTTCGGGTTATCGCCGGCCTGTATCGCCTGCACCCCTTCTGCAATCAGCATCTTACACAGATACTCCTCATTATGCCGTATTTTCAGTTTGGTAGAAATCGGCGTATAAATCGCGTTGGCCAAAATACTGCCATAGAAGGTGGTAACCAACGCCAGCGCCATTGCCGGTGCGATTGCATCCGGGTCGGAAAGCTGTTTTAACAGGTTAACAAGTCCCATCAGCGTACCGATCATACCATACGCCGGGCCATACGCCGCGCCCTGGTCATAAAATGCACGGTCCTGTGCGTGGCGCTCGTCCAGATAATCCAGCTCGGTTTCGAGCAGCGTTTTTACCTTTTCAGGGTCGACCGCGTCCACCACCAGCATCATACTGCTTTTCAGGAACGGGTCCTTGGTCTCCTCCAGCTTCGCCTCCAACGAAAGCAAGCCGTTGATACGCGCCTCGGTCGCCAGCTCGACCATCTGTGCAATATACTCCGCCGGCTTATATTTAGTCGGGAAAAAGATAATTTTCAGATGCTTCGGAATTTTCAGAAAAACGTTGCCTGGGTTTGAGACCATCAGCGCCGCGTTTACGCCGCCGATAACAATGAGCAAACTGGGAACATCAAAAAAGTTCTTCAGATTTGTCCAAATAATGCCCATCGGGTCCGCGTTGAAGGTGATGCCGAACAGCATCATTATTACAATTAAAATCCAGCCTAATAGCGACATTAAATCCATATGCTTACCTCATCCTCTACAACAGGTACTATTGTGTTTTATCGATCGTCCGCCTCGTCGTACTCCCGGTAGAGTCTGCGACGAAATGCAACGATCTTTTCGATAATCTCTGGCAGCTTTTCACGTACAATATGTAGACTGCCATTGCTCATAAGAATGGTAGTATCTGGATTTTCCGTCATTGTCTCGATCAGGTCACTATTCAGGGCAAACCGTTCGCCCCGCAGCTTGGTTAAAATAATCATGGCCCATTCCCCTTTCTATCTGTCCTGTCTGAATCGATAGTTTACGCAGGTAAACAGGCATAGCAACTCTCTCTATGCCTGCTTACCTGCGGCGGCGACCGCCGCCATCGGTCGCCGCGCTGCTGTTAACGCTTGAGGTTGATAAGCTCCTCAAGCATGGTGTCCGAAACGGTAATGATACGCCCGTTGGCCTGGAAGCCGCGCTGGGTGGTAATCATGTCGGTAAATTCCTGCGACAGGTCCACGTTGGACGTTTCCAGCGCACTGTTTTTGAGCGCGCCGGTGCCATCCTCACCAGGTACCGCGTAGGAAGGCTTGCCGGAGTTCTCGGTCTCGGCAAAGTAGCTGTTACCGCTGGCCTGAAGGCCCTTTGCGTTATCGAAGTTCGCAAGGTCGATACGGCCGATGGTCAGCTTACCGGAAGCGTGGCTCGCGGTGATGACACCGTTTGCGCCAATCGCAATACCGGTCAGGTTCATGATGGTCTGCGGGCCGCCCTCGGTGCCGCCTGCCAGCAGGAACGACTTGCTGCTCAGCCCCAGATTGCCGGACGGCTTCTGCGGGGATGCTGCGCCTAGATGAAACGCTGTTGTAAAATTAGTATTGATGCCTGTAACATTACCATCATTATCCTTATCTAGTGCAGTAGATGGTATCCGCAACGTAATTGTATTATTTGTATCAGTTCCACCTGTTTTGGTTAACAATACACCTGCACTGCCAGTCAATTGAGCTGCTGATAAATTATCAACCTCCCATGTACCGTTTGCACCTGTTGCCGTTACCTTATAAGTTCCCTGGGTTGTTCCAGCAGCAACGACCAATGTCATATCTCCACTTCCATCAAACGAGCTTCCAACTGACCGATATACAACACCTAGGTCCTTTGCATTCACAGCGCCCGCCGTAGCTGGTGCTGTTAGCTCAATTTTACCGCCAGTCGGACCATTATCAGGATTGATAATCTGTGAGCCTGTTAGTACACCCTCATATGCACCGCCATCACCGGCTGCTCCAAGCACCGGAGCAGGGTCCATCACAATGCTGAATTCGCCGCCCGGATGTGGGGTACCACCATTTGCCTCTGTAATCTTCTGGTTCACCAGCCCAACAAAAGCATCAAAGGAAGTAAACTCCGCAAGCGGATTGACCTTCACGCTGATGTTGGTGCCATCCATAATGACATTCAAATCCTGTCCGGCAGGCATTTCGGTATCCAGCGAGAAGTTAAACTGCACATTGCCTGCGCTGCTGTTATTGGTCGCAGAAATGGTTACATCGCGGTCATTGATTGTCTCGGTCTTTGTGCCGGCCGCCGGAGTCAGTGGGTCAATTTTGAACTGAATTTTCTCCTTGCTCGGCGCCTTGCCGACGACGCTCGGCCCCTGGGTGCCCAGCACGAAATAGCCGTTGCTGTCCAGCAGGTAGCCGGTAGTCGGGTCGACGTCCAGCATACCAGCCTTGGTGTAGAAGATGTTGCCATCGTTGTCCATAACCTGCAAAAAGCCCTCGCCGGTAATACAGACGTCCAGCGGGTTGCCGGTTGGCGTCATGGAGGACTGGGTCATCAGCAGGTCTACGCTGGAAATATTTGCGCCGTAACCGATTGCAGAGGGGTTCACACCGCCTCGTGTAACCGTACCAGCGGAAGCGTTGCGGATGTTCTGGTAATACATATCGCGGAAGGTCGCACGGCTGGATTTAAAGCCGTAGGTGTTGACGTTCGCGATGTTGTTACCGATTACGTCCATACGCTGTTGGTGTGCTCTCATACCGGCCACGCCGGAAAACATGGATCTAACCATATGAAAATAATCTCCTTCTAAGCTGGAACCGCGGGGCTTCTCGGTCGATCGAAGCCCCATTGACCTCCGTTAAGGTCCAGTCAAACAATTACGGTTCCGTTAATATTGGTGATTGCGTTTCCTTTCAGCTCCGCGCCGCCCAGTGTGGTGATAACCTTGCTGTTTTTGACGCTCACAATAAACGCGGTGCTGTCCACAAGAATTAACGTGTTATCCAATCCCTTTTCCCGAGCAATCCGCACCCCTTCACTAAGCCGCTCCAGGCTGCTGCTGTTCAGGTCAATACCGCGTTCCTGCACACGTGCCGCCGCATGGCCCGAAAAGGAAAGTGTGCCTGTTTTCGCAACCTGCTCATCCAATACCTGGCGAAAGGTTGCCTTGCCGGTTTTCGGGGCGGAGTTCGGTTGGGCGGCTGTGGGATTACCTGTGACAATCGGTAAATTCAGCCTGCTTTGCAATAATAGATTGTCCACAACTCCCGCTCCCTTCTGTCTAAATTCTCGCCGGTTTACAGGAGCGTGTCATCCGGCTCCACACCGGTTACATTGTTCAGTGAATACCACACATCGTCAATCATCAACTGATATTTGCCGTTTGTGGTGGAAATTTTCTGCACGACCCCTTCGATGGTATCGCTGCTGCCTGCGCTATCGGAATCCAGTCCCGGCTGTACAACCGTCACCTTTTTACCAATCAGCGAAACGAGGTAAGCAGCCTTCTGCGGGTCGGGCGTGCTGGTCGTGTTGCCATTGCTGGCACTGCCATTCGAACTGCTGGTGCCTGGGGTATTCAGCTCCATAATTTCAGAGAGCTTGAACTTCTGTCCATTGACCGTGACCTCGTAGGAATCCTCCACCAGCGAAATTTTCGTGATGATGCCGGTCTCCTTGGTCAGCGAGCCGTTGACATTAAACTTTGCGGCGGTAACATTCTGTCCCACCAGCGAAAGCGCATAGTTGCTCTTCATGTTGGAGGCCATCTCCTGCATTTGGGACATGGTTGCAAACTGAGCGAGCTGGGTAACATACTGTGTGTCATCCACCGGATTCATAAAGTCCTGGTTACGCAGCTGTGCGACCATCAGCGTTAGGAAATCGTCCGCCGTAACCAGCTGTTTGTCTTCATCCTCAAAGGTTGCGTTCCAGGTCGTTTGGGTCGGGTCCACATCGCTGCTGCCGTAGCGCGCGTAATCCTTGAGATAATCGCGGTAGGCATTTCCACTGCTTGCCGCACCGGAAATTGCATCTGCCATCCTTCCATCTCCTTTCAGTTAAATGTAGGTGTCCAGCACATCATCCAAAACCTGCTGTTCCCAAACCGCGTCCTCAAAGCTGCCGCTCTGCCGGTCGTCCGCATGGGAATTGCTGTGCTGTTGTTGGTGCATCTGCTGTTGCTGGTGTAGATTCTGGTCGTTGAGCGCGTTTTGCTGTGCAGCCGTTTCTGCCGCCTGCGGCACCGTCACAACCTCCTGTACCTGCGCATTCAGCGGCCGCAGTGCATTTTGCAGCGAGGCTACCTCATTGGTGATCAGCCGTGCTGTGTCCGTACTGGAAGCAATGATGCTCAGTACGATGCCTTCTTTTCTTTCGAGCATCTTCACAGTGATTTCGCCCAAGCCCTCCGGCTGTAGCCGCACGACAAATTCGTTGTTGTGCCGTGACAGGTTGCTCAGGATACTGCTGCGCATCTGCTCTACCACATCGGCCGTGTCCACCTGCTGCGGAAGCTCCACCTGTTGGGTGCTCACCACTGGTGCAAACCGCCCTGCATTCACATCCGCCTGCAATGCGTCGATATCCACGAGCTGCGGCTGTGTCTCCTCGCCGTCCATCTGCGCCTTTGCCTGTGCAACTGCGTTTTGGAATAGGTATTGCCCCTGCATCAGCTCTTGGCCGCTGGCGCCCTCATTCTGAACCGCCTGTGCCTGCCCGAGCAGCTGCTCAAAGGAAACCTCTGGCTGCGCACTTTGCTGTGTCTGCTGTGGTTGCTGATTCTGCTGCTGTACCGGAACGGCCATCTGCTGTTGCGGCGCCGCTGTAACATCCTGCACCGCCTCGCCGGTCATCTGCTCAAACAGCGCCTGCACCTGCGGATTACCGGAATAGAGCATTTCAGCCATCATCTGCATTGCCAGGTCGATGTTCTGCGGCTCGTCGTCCTCACCGGTGGACATTCCCAGCTGATCAAACAGCGTCTGTATCTCGCCCTCGCCCATGCCCATCATGAGCTGCTGGAAAATAACCGCGAAGATGTCGCCGCCTTCCATGCCACCGCCAAGCAGCCCCTGCAAACCGCGCAAGGTCATGCCATTTCCTGCCACACCAGCCATCTGGTTTAGCATCGCCGGAGAAATTGTCATCTGGTCCATTTCATTTCACCCCCTTTCAGTGTATTCGGCTTATATACATTCGCTCAGGCTTTCGCGGACCCGTTTAGAGGAGACAAACTCCTCTATCAGCTCCTCCTCCGCCTTTGCGGCAGCCTTCCGGTAGTCCTCAAGCTGCCGGTCATGCAGCTTTTCCAGCTTGGTAACCTCCTTGCTGGCCTCTACCACCACGTCCATCTGTTTTTGTACCGCAGCCTCCGCCCGTTTGAGGTCGAAGCGCAGCTGTTTAAGCTGCTCGCGGATGTTGTTGCGCTGCGCATCGAACGCGATCAGCCGAAACGCCGCAATGCCCTTCTGCTGCTCATGCGCCATCTGCGCGGAAATGTCCTGAAAGCTACGGCTAAGGTTGTCGATGTGTTCTTCAATCACATTGCGCTTATGCTGTACAATCGCAAGCGCATTTTTTTCGCCCTCCAGAATTTGGTTCTGGTAATCAAGCATTCTACTCAGGGTGAAGTGGAACTTTTTCATCTGCCTGTTTCCTCCAAATCCTGCGCCTTCTGCGCGATTTTGGGAGCCTTGCCCCTAAATCCCACGGCCTTTTTTCTCATGCGCCCTCGCGCAAGCCGCTACCAGCTGTTTATGACTCGATAATCTGCATCATCGTACTCAGCGTATCATGGAACCCGACCTTGACGCCGACCTCCTGCTGAAGCAGCTTGTTAATTGCATCGATATGCCGGATCGCCTCATCCAGAGGCGGGTTGCTGCCGCTCTTATAGGCGCCTATCGAAATCAAATCCTGGTTATCCTGATACACCGACATCATATTGCGGATCTTTCCTGCAATCTGGTTGTGTTCTGGGGTTGCAATCTCGCTCATCAAACGGCTGACACTCGCCAGAATATCAATCGCCGGATAGTGATTGCGCATCGCAACCTTTCTGGAAAGCACGATGTGCCCATCTATAATACCACGCACGGTATCCGAAATCGGTTCGTTGGTGTCGTCACCCTCCACCAGCACGGTATAAATGCCGGTGATCGAACCCTTTTCAAAATTCCCCGAGCGTTCCAAAAGCTTTGGCAATGCCGAGTAGATAGAAGGCGTATAACCGCGCGCCACCGGCGGTTCACCGGTACTCAGCCCAATCTCCCGCTGCGCCATGCAGAAACGGGTGAGCGAATCCATCATCAGCAATACATCCTTGCCCTGGTCGCGGAAATATTCGGCAATTGCGGTCGCGGTCAGCGCACATTTCGAGCGCATCATCGCGGGCGTGTCAGAGGTCGCCACCACCAGCACCGAGCGTTTGATCCCCTCCGGCCCCAGGTCGCGGTTGATGAACTCCACCACCTCGCGCCCACGCTCGCCCACCAGCGCTATGACGTTTACATCCGCCTTGATGTTGCGGGCGATCATACCCATCAGCGTACTTTTACCGACGCCGCTTCCTGCAAAGATACCCATTCTCTGACCTTTCCCAATCGTAAGCAAGCCATCAATCGCCTTTACGCCGATTTCCATTGTCTGGGTAATCGGCGGTCGTCCCATCGGGTTGGAATAGGTGCCATTGATGGAATATAATTTGTCGCATTCAATCGGCGGGCCATCATCAATGGGGTTGCCCAGCGCATCAACCGTGCGGCCGATTAGCCCGTCTCCCATATGGATCATCAGCTTCTGGTAGGTGGGCACCACGATGCTCCCCGCACCGATGCCATCCACATCCTGGTAAGGCATCAACTGAATGGTGTGGCCCTTCATGCCGACCACCTCGGAAAGCACCGAGGTTTGCGGGTCAATCATGATATTGCAGACGTCTCCGATGTTGCAGGCAAGCCCTGTCGCTTCCACCGTCATCCCGACAATCTTATCAATCTTTCCCTGATAAGCGTACAGGTCGTTAAAGCGCACCGCCCTGCGATACTGAGCAATATCAACGCCCGTCTGCACCATCACAGCCGCCCTCCCCTCTGGTTAGTCCATTTCGCCGAGCACCCCGCGCAGATTTTCCAGCTGCACCGATACCGACGCATCCAGCACCATCTCTGGTGTATTCACCACACAAGTGCCTGGCGGACCATCCTTTGTCACAACATCAATGCGGGTTCCCTTTGCCAACGCTGGCAGCTCCTGATTGAGCAGCTCCACCAGCCCCTGCAATTGGTCGGAAACCTCCACAGAAATCCAATCGGCGCCGCGGATGGTGGAGACAGCCTGCCGCACCAGCTCAACCATCTCCTGTGCATTCTCGCCAATCCGCTTGTTCAGCACCTTCTCGGCGATGTCCACCGCCAATACCTTCAAGTCATTTTGGTAATGCTCAATAAATTCCTGCTGCTGCGTCTGCATCTGGTCAAGCAGCAGCTCCATCTGCTTCATTGCGTCGTCAATTTTTCCCGACATCTCTCGGTAAGCAGCCTCATACCCATCCTGCATCGCCTGCTGCCGCAGCTGAATGCCCTCCTGCTGCGCCTGCTGGAGTATCTGCTCCCGCTGGTGCTGGGCCTCTGCAATCATCTGCTGTGCAACCGCATCCGCGCGCATCTGCGCATCTTGCAGTGCGCGCTCTTCCTGCATCCGGATATATTCCGGATCGATGGTTGGAAGCTGCTGTTCTTCCTCTTGGTCGGGCTCTCCATCGCCGTCTATGCGCACAGGCGGTGCCGGAAGATCGGAGATATATACCACATCTTCAGAGCAGACTGCGCCACCCTGCTTGATGACCTTAAGCAATGATCTCCTCTCCCTCTCCTCTTGCGATTACGATTTCTCCGGCCTCCTCCAGTGTACGGATAATGCCAACAATCTTCTGTTGTGCCTCCTCCACATCGCGCATACGAATATTGTGCAGGTACTGGATATCGGTCTGAATGGTCTCGCGCATTCTCGAGGACATGTTCTGGAAGATAACCTCCTTGACCTCGTCGTTGGCCGCCTTGAGCGCAACAGCCAGGTCTTTTGTCTCGACCTCGCGGATAAAGCGCTGAATCGCCAGGCTGTCGAGGTTGGTGATATCCTCGAATACGAACATGAGCTTGCGGATTTCGTCCGCGAGCGCTGGGTCCTTCACCGACAGCTCATCAAACACATATTTCTCGGTACTGCGATCCACATGGTTCATGATGTCTGCGATATACGGTACACCACCGACCTCTATCTGGTCGGAAGAAACGATGGTCGAGAACCGCCGTTCCAGCGAATCCTCTACAATCTTGATGATTTCTGGTGAAGCGCGGTCCAGGTTTGCAATCCGCTTGATTACATCGATCTGCATATTGCGTGGCAGCTCTCCAATAATCTGGGACGCCTGCTCCGAACGCGCATAGGAAAGCACCAGTGCAATCGTCTGTGGGTGCTCGCTTTGCAGCACCATCTGAAGGCTTTTATAGTCCGCCTTGCGGATAAACTCAAACGCCTGTTTTTTCAGTGACTTGGAAACCCGCTCCATCAGCGAGGCCGCCTGTTGAGGGCCAAACGCCTTCTCCAGCACGTCGCGGGCATAAATTGCGCCGCCCTCGCTGATGACCTTTTGTGTCAAGCACAGCCCATAGAAATCCTCGATGGTTGCCTGGACATCCTCCTCGGACAGCCGCTCCATCTTCGCAATTTCCAGCGAGAGCTGTTCTACTTCCTCCTCATTTAGGTACTTATAAACATCCGATGCACGCTTTGAACCGAGCGCAATAATGATGGTTGCGGCCCTTTGAATGGGTGACAATTTTGTTTTCGTAGGCACGTCAACTCTCCTCCCTCAGCATTGCACGGATCAGGTTTGCAGTTACTTCGGGGTTCTGCTCAGCAAAGGCGCGTACCTCTTCGGCAATCGCATCATCTTTCGCGTTGGTATGAGACTTCGCCTCATCCTGGAGCATCCGCTTGTGCTCTGCAATCTCGCGTTCAATCTGCTTCTGACGCTCCAGCTCAGCGTTTTCAAGCTCAGCCTCTTCCTCCAGCTCCTTACGCTTGCGGGCACGGCGGATGAGGATAATCACAACTACCGCCAGAATGATCAACAGTAGCAGACTCGCGCCAGCGATAATCAAAATCACCGTCAGGCTCAGGCCCTCATCTTCATCGTCTCCTTCACCAATGACCGGCTGTGGTGTATTGGTAAAGTCGAGGTTGCTCACCTTGATATCTGCCGCCGCAATGTTGGTACTCTTGGAAATCAGCTCCACCAACGTTTCTTCACGCTCGGTGGTGAATTCTGCGTCGTTCACCACAACCGCAACGGTTGCACGCCGCAAAAGCGGTTCACCCCGTTCAATCTGGGTCAACACATAGCTGATGTCATAATCTATAATATTCTCATAATCGGTTGTTGTCCCATCTCCATTGTCCTGAACCTGGTTGGGATACCGCGGGATATCTGTGTTATTCTCCTCACCGACCAGTCCACCGGCATCAAATTGACCGTTTTGGGTGAATCTTTCCTCAAAATGATTCATTACACCCTTGCCGTCATCCTCCGGCACATACTGTTTCTGTTCGGTTTTCATCATATCATAATCAAGCTCGACCTGTGCAACCGCCGTCACACCGTTAATTCCATATTTCGGAGTTAACAGCCGCTTGACATTGTCCTCGATCTGCTTTGCAATCTGCCGCTCAAATTCCAATCGCTTGGTGTTAAAATTGTTGGTTTTCGTCGCGTCAACGCCCAACATCTCCACACCGGTGAGCATATCGATGACTACTACGTTTTCAGACTTCAAATTCGGCACCGAAAAAGCCGCCAGGTTTTTGACAGCCTGTACACGTTCCGGCGAGAGCTCCTGATCCTTTTTCATTCGTATCTGGATTGCAGCAGTGCTCTCTTCCTTGTTATTCTGATCCCATATGTAATTGCTTGTCTCAGGGATGTTAAAGGAAACAGTCGCGCTCTCAATCCCCGCCTGCTGTGCAAGCGTCTGCTCCATTCTCGTTTGCAGCTGGAATAAGAGTATCTGTTTTTGTTCATACTCTGTAGTAGTAAACCCTGTGTTATTCAAAAAGAAGTCGTAGTTTGGGGTGGTTTTCGGATAGCCCATCCCCGCCAATTCAAATACCAGGTTATCCCACTGGCTCTCCTGCACGAGCAGTTCTCCCTTGCGGTTGAGCTCAGCCGGAACACCGCGCTCCTGAAGCACCGCATAAACCTGCTGGGTTTCCTCCCTGGTCATACCGGGAAACAGCGCTACCTGTTCGCTGGGTTGCCTATTGAGCAACACAACGGCCAAAATTGCCAGGATTAGAATTGTGGTTCCTCCCCCGGCAAATATAATTTTATTCCGTTTTGATTGCCTTTCCCAGAAAGCCTTCAGCTTTCCGAGAAGCTCTTGTATTTTCTCTTTCATCCCGCCATATACCTTCTCTTAGATTGATCGAGTCACATCAAATCTGCATCTGCATAATT
The DNA here is from genome assembly GCA_910586875.1 of uncultured Anaerotruncus sp. Lineage (GTDB taxonomy): Bacteria > Bacillota > Clostridia > Oscillospirales > Ruminococcaceae > Anaerotruncus. Next base: position 25,084 of record CAJUJI010000001.1, read on the forward strand.
TCCTTATAGGCGCTCACCGCCCGCGAGGTTAGCTGAACAGTAGTTTTTACTGCTGACTCCAAAGCGGCGGAATGAATCATCATTGTATGTAGGTCGACCGCATCATCCGCACCCAAGGCAAGGTCCAATGCGTCTTTATCTGCAATCGCCTGCGTTTCCTGTAAATTTGCAATCGAATCCTCCAGCATTTGCGCAAATGGTATATTAGACTCATTCAGGGCATTTACCCTTTGTGTTTCTTTTGCACCATCAATCAGCGGCAACTGGCTGAGTGGAATAATAAACATCGCTTTCCCTCTTCTCTATTCCAAAACGCTCCAATAAACTATCTAGTTTCTCCAAATTTTCCCTTAATTCGTCGAATTACTATATTCTATTATACACAAACCCTCAGAAAATGTAAACTGGAAATATTGTATAATTTTGTATACTTCATCTTTTAAATTTTATGGTTTAAGTTTGAATTAACCGCGATTATTCCACCAAATTCCGCTATATTTCCAGAATACATTTATCACAGGTTTTCTAAACCTCTCTCTATCTTACGCAATAGGTTTACAAATAATTCCTATAAAATCCAAAGCAATTTTATGTACACAAAAACAAAAACCAACAAAGCGACCAACCAAACCGTGCTCTTTATCAAGCAGCGGTTCTGTTCATCACTGCCGGTTCATACTTTGCTTATATTGCCGGTATAGACGGATTGCCTCCACATCGTACTCAAATCCAAAAAAGGAAGGCACTAAATAGGTAAACACAAAATCCAAATCCTCCGATTGACTAATTGCAATCATTGTTTCGGTGATCAATACCCAGTTGAGGAACTGCTGGTTTGATACATAGCTAGATGTAAAGATATAATTATACAATACTTCACGGATTTTGTCAGGGTCAGAAATTTCCACTACCATACTCACTGCCTTGCGCAGAAATTGGTCTGGAAAGCGCGCCCTGTCTTCAATCAGCTCATCCATTTTCAGCAATCCAAACCTGCGGGCAGCGAAAGCAAGCTCTAAAAGCTTGCGCACGGTGACTAGGCACTCATTTTTCGCATCCCGTGTACATTGGATGTGCTGTACAAAGTATTCGGTATCCATAATCCGCATATTGTGGGTATTCCTTCCTATATGCTGCGCAGCAAGTCCGCCGCAGGCGCATCAAAAGTTTCGCCGGCCTTTTCAAAGGCCGCAGGGTCCAGGGGCAGCGCCCTGGTCGTCGCTGTCAAAAATCCCAGCGGGATTTTTGACAGCGACGAAACGCGTCTTTCTCGTTTGGGAGCCGGCCGCAGCCGGCGATATCCCCCGCAAGCACCGTGTCAACCTTTGGTTGGCGCGATGTGCTTGCTTCCTTTTTTCGCTGGTGCGGCGCGGCACGTGCGCACCAGCCGCCGCCTACAAGGTGTTTTCGCCGCACCAGGCGGCAGCGAAAACACCGCATACGGCATCAGGTGTGTACGGTAGGGGTGCTTTTTCTCTTGTAAAAAGCACCCCTCTTGCTGTCCTATGGACAGCAATTCACCCCGCAAAAATCCGCTTTTACGGAAAAGGTATTCCGCGCTTTGCGAAGCGCGACCAAAGGCGCTGCCTTTGGAATCCGCAGCCTTTTAAAAAAGGCTGGCGAAAATTTTAGCTCGCTAGCGCGGTTGGGTAAACGCTGGCGAAAAATTTGGTGCGCTAGCGCGGTTGTGAGCTGCGCAAATACCTATTTACCAATCTCCAAAGCTCGGAGCGCCAACGCTTTCACAATCGAAAGCGCCGTCAAATTCGCGTCATACGCATTGCTCGCCGCCATCAAATCAATTCGCTCCTCTGTCAGGTCAACATTCGGGTACATCACATACCCATCCTCGTTCGCGTCCGGATGGGACGGGTCAAACACCGGCCGGAAATCCCGCTGGCTTTCGACCACCTCGGTGACACGCACGCCGCCACGCTCGACCTTGAGCTGCTCATCCTTGAGCACCGAGCCAAAGCTCAACCCACGCTCTTGGAAAATCACCTGCTTACGGCGGTATGGTTCTCCCTCTGGTGTACGGGTGGTTTGGGAATTGGAGATGTTCTGCAAAATCATATCCATGCGGAACCGCTCAGCCGTCAGACTGGATCCGACAATTCCCATTGTATTCATAAAGGATGACATTGAAACCCCTCCTCAGTGATTATTTAGCCGCCTGTTCCAGTATGTAATTTAGGTTGGTGAACTGGCCGCCGATCTTTTCATAAAGGTAAAGTGTCTCCACATAGTTGCGATACAGCTCCATGCTCTCAACATCCGAATCGACATTATTGCCATCAGGACGCATCTCGGTTGCCTCGTCGGTCCAGACCTTTGCCTTGAAATCGAATTTACCTCTGCCGGTGCGCCGGGTTGTCTCACTCAGCACATCCTCAAACGAAATCTTTTTCGCTTTAAAGTTCGGCGTTTCGTAGTTCGCCAGATTGTGCAAAATTACCTTCTGCTCAATTCCCAGCCCATTCAAGCGGCTTTGCATCGCCTGAAATGCCAACGAGTCTAAAATCATCATGCTGCTTCCCTCCGTCTATTTTACTGTAATTTCAGCAGTTTCCTCCAAAACGGCATCCTCTGCCACCAGCTTTGCCATAATCACAAAGCGATGGCTAGTGTCCTCCCTGCCAAACTTGATGGTGCAGGTGGATAAGGTCAAAATTTTGTCCTCTGGCCCGACCGTTACCCCGTAATCATAAATCGACTGCGCCTTTGCATCCTCCGCCAGCGCGACGAGCTGTGCACCGGTCAGATTGGTATTGATATAATCCATCTCAACCGACGGATAAAACACCGCAAATACCTGCCAGTCCATAAAGTCTTCCATTGTTGAAAACTCTATATATGGGGTACTGCGCGCAAACGCAGGATCGGTAAAGCGGAACAACTGGGAAAAGCGCGGTCCATCCGGATTATCCTGCAAATCGCTGTGCCCGTAAATCACCGTATTCGGCCCCATCTCCTCACGCTTGCCAATCCAGCTGGCGTAATCTGCAAAATAGCAGCCATAAATATCCGGCTGTTTGCGCTCGGTCAGGCGCAGATAGTAATTGTTATCAAACGATTGCAGCACACTGTTGTTAATCTCCGTACCCGGCACCCGCAGCCATCCAACGGTATCGGGATTCTGGCGGTACTCATAATCGAGTGCCTCCAACATCTCCGCGCCGCTTTGTACCCGCTTATAAATGCCCAAATTCGGCTGTTGACCCGCCTGTGTGTCGGATGCGTCCTGACTGGACACATCCTCCTGCGGCGTCTGCTGCGAGGCAGGCTTTTTTTGCAGCGCTGGAAGCACCACCTCTTTGGTGAGAATGGTACCTCCAGCCACCAGTCCGCCCAACAGCAGCAAAATGAACAGGGTCAGAAGAAATTTTTTCATGCACTATCCTTTCACACCAGTACCAGGATTGATCTTCCTGCTGTCTCCAACGGTGTTTAGGAACTCATCCTCCCCTACAAATGAACCGTCCTCCCGCAGCTCGGAGCCGATAATCCGGTGCCGTAGCGTCGCGATATAGGTAGAAAGGTGATCAATCTGTACGGTGAAGGTCCCTTGCGAATTGGTGCGCAGCTTGCCGTAATAGTCGATCCGCTCACGCTCCTCATTGTGGTAATGCCAATACATGGTGTCGTTGCGGTAACGCCCGCCTAAGCTCAGATGCAGGGTGGCAGGAGCCGGCAGCGAACCATGCCCTTCAAAATAGACCATAACCATCCGGTTTTTCAGGTCACTATTGCCGCTGCTCTTGTTCACAAGTTTCATAATATCATCTTTTTTCGGAGATGTAAAGGACATTCTAAAGTCAAACACTTCCTTTTGTGGCACAATTCGCTTAATGTCCTCCGCCTTCATTTCAATCGAGTAGTCGTTCCCCTGGAAGATGATGGTTTTTTCCGGGTAGTTGCGCAGCTCATTGAAAACGCTTGCTCCAACGCGTGGATACTCGTCAATCATGACGGTGATGATATCACCATAGCTCTCGTAATCGATATCCTCCGACTCCAACTGCTCAAGCGTGAGCATGTTGTCCTCCTCGTTGCGGTACACTGTGACATTATATTCTTTTGTCACCTTTCCGTCACTAGAGGTTACCTCTACTGTAAAGGTGTTCTCTCCGTCCTGAATTGCTGCGGCATATTTTCCCTTTTTATCCCCAATTTCCCTGGTGCCGGCAAACACCTTAAAGGTTGCTAACTTCTCATCCGTTTTGGGGATGATTTCCACCGAATAGGTATCTTCTGTCACCGCTACAATATAGTCGGTCACCGACGGCTGGAACTTAGGCTCCATCACGCCATAGTTAACCTTGAGGCTCTTCAAATCCGCATTGTCATTTTTCTCAATCAGATTTTCATTGCGGAAGGTCACGCTATAGGTGTTCGTAGTCACCCCATCCTGTGCGGTTACAACGATATCAATGGTGGTTTCAATGTCGATCAGCTCGATCAGCTCGGAGGCCGAACCGCTCGCGACCGCCTGGCCATTGACCATAATGGTAGCCTTCTCGTGGTTGGCAGTGGGTGTAATCACAACTCCATTCGAGCCTTCCGGAACGACCGCCGAGTACTTGAAGGTCTTCGAGATGAACAGCGGCGATAATCCATCCTCTGTGATGCCGGTAACCACCAGCTTTTTCAGCAGCGCATCATCGCTGGGCGCCTCACGTGTAATATTGACCGTGTAGTCCATCGAATGTCCTGCATTGCCAAGCTCTTTGACATCCTCTGCGTCCACATGGATGACAAAGGTATTGCGTCCGCCGTTGCTCTGCGAATAATCCAAATCGTACAGCCGCGAGGTCTCACCGCTGGCAATTTTACTGGGCAGCGAACCGAATCCTTCCTTGCGAATGGTGATGGCCGCCCCTTCCTGACTTGCAGTCGGCGTAAAGCTCACCTTTTCGGTCTCATATGGCACGCTGATATTGTAAACCTGCTCGTTCTTGGTAAAATTAAACGTCTTAATCGGCGCGTTATCCTGGTCGTTCACCTTTAGGTCGCTCAAGCTTGCGTCGGTGCTGGGCGGCTCGCGCTCCACCGAAACGGTGTAAACGGTCAACCAGTCGATTTCATCCAGCGCGCTCGGATTCTCCCAGCGCTCGGCCGCCGCCAAAATTTCATCGTCGCTCATCCCATAGCCATGCTCCGAAACCACAATAATTTTAATCGGGTCATTCGGGTAGGTGGTTGTCATGTACTCAATCGGGATAAACTTCGTGCTCATCGAGCCATCTAACGGCAGATTGATCGTTTTCGGACGGCCGCTGCGCTGACCATACACCGCCATAATCCGGCTGATGGTATCGTCTTTGGGCTTCATCGCCGCCTTTACCTTATCCACGTTATACTTTACACGCATTGTGTAGGTTGTAACGCTATCTTTAAACGCTGGGGTATAGGTCAACTTTCCCTCATCCGCATCCTGGAACTCCAGGCTGCTCGCACCGGACTCCTTGCTCGGGTCCGCACGCTTGATTTTGATGGTGTAAACCTTATCCGCACCTGCCAGCGGATTCTCTGAAGACGCCTCAGAGGTCACCTGTACCTTTAGTGTATACAGGCCGTCCGCATCCGGTTCCATGCTGCTCATCTGGATATATTCCTTTGCGCCCAGCATGGTGCGATTGGTTAGTTTCGGGTCGGTTTCCACCTTGGCGTTCGGGTCACTCAGCTGTGGCAGAATATGCAGCCAGTCGGTCTTGTATGGCACCTCTACCGTGTAATCTGTCTTGATGGGATCAAACGCCGGATTAAAGCCCTTGCTGTAATCGTTCGTCAGCTCGGAATCGTCCCCGTCATAAATGTTAATCGCCGTCAAATCTGCATCGGTGCTGGGTGCCTTACGGGTAATTTGCAGCTCATAAATAAGCTGTATATTCGGGTTTTGCGCGGTGGTGCGTATTTCAATGATCATCGGTGTGTCAGTTTGCAGCTTGATGTCCGAGGACCAGCTGCCCAACCGCAGCATCCCGCCGATAATCTCCCATTCAGGGTTCGGATCGCCGTTGCCGATCACCCACTGCTGCGCACCGGTGGTATCGCGATAATGGACGCGGTATTCAATATTCCGGTTCGCCTTCGGGTCGTTCAAATCGGGGTCAAACCGAATCGAGGAGACCGAGAACGGAACGGTAAACTCATATTTGATCTTGCTGGAATCGGCCGGCACAAAGCCATAATCATGCTTTAGGCCGGTGTTGTCCTGCACATCCAGCACATTCAGCGTCGCATCGTCACTAGGAGAAGTATCTGTAATATCCAACGTTACTTCTTTCTGATAAAGCGGATTCTCCACAAAGCCAGTTGGCCCTTCAACAAAGAACCGGAAGGTTAGCTTTGCAGAACCCGCAGCCTTCGCGTGTATTTGCAGCTTGACATCACCTTGTAGCGGCTGCTGTTTCGGATTTGTGAGGTCGCTTCCCGCAGTATAAGGCATTCCGTCCGCAAACATCTCTACCAAATCCGGATTGTCAACATCTACAATCACCTTTTCTGCCCAGCCGTTGCCACCGCCCATGAAAATATTCAAATCATAGCGATATGGAATTGTTGGATTGGTATAGTTCGGCACACCGCCCTGGAATACATCCATTTTTTTAGGCAGCCGCGGTAACTCTCCCTCCAAAGGCTTTTTATCCTTCTCGTCTCCTGTGCCTTCGGTATAAATCCACTCGGCCTCCTGGGTCACTGCTGGCGGCTGACCGGTACCATGAATTGTCACTGGGATATACTGGTCATAGGTTCCGTCAACCTTTCCCCCTTTATCCTTGTGCGTAACCGTAACCTTCAAAAAGCCGTGGATATCGTCTTCCTCCCGGTTGACGATGGTATCCAGCCAATCCTTGTTATTTTTTATCACCAGGATATGTGCTTCATCCGGCTTTTGTCCGCCCTCGATTGCCGCTATAATCTCATCTACCGTTGTATCCTCGGTCGGGCTACTATAAAATTCCCAACCCAATTCAAAATTGGTATTATATTGATAAACAGAACTTTTTAGCTGGAAGCTCTCTGTAATAAAGTCCTTGTTGTCATCCCCCTTGAAGCGGATATAATCCTGATTCCCCTGAGGGCCGTTGTTTGCATCCGTCAAAACCATGCCACTGATAACCCGCGCCGCAGCCTCCGGACGCATAACCGTCAGCAACAGTGAGTTGGAAACCGGCAACGGCAATGTAATTGTAATTTCCTCATCAATTTGAATGACATCATTTGGTGTCACCGGAAGCTGTATATCTTTTGAAGTATCAGTTGGATCTTTCTTACTGATACTAGGGCCCCATACCGAACCATCCTTATTTAAGTAATTTTTACCATCTGGCTCTTTATAATATTTATAGCCCGGCGAAGGGGTAAAAATAAAGGTACGTTTTGGAATTTCAGTTGAGCCTCCAGTGGCTCCCTTTTTGGGGGTCAATTCTATTTCAATTTGCTTTCCATCCAAAGATCGTTTTGCTGCAACATCAGCGCCTTTATATCCTGCTAGGCCATCTGTCGCATCAGATACTGTAAATTGTAACGACCCACCTGGTATTCCTACGCCCTCATCCGGAACAAACGATTCTCCTGCTAGACACTTCAATATTAGAGTACCAGTTTGCATAATATCCTTTGGGGTTGTCGTAGTTTCAATAGAAGTAAGTGTGCTTCCATCAATCTTCTCCTGCAAATAACCATTACCCTTTTGGCTATAATAATTTCCAGTAATCGAAACGGTTACTGGCTGCTGATTACTCGGATCCGCAGTTGGAGCCGGATAAGCCGCGTCAACGGTCAACTGACGGGTTTTGTTGGTTGTATTTTCAATGGTAATATCCTTTGCCGTTGGCTGATACCCCGGTTGCTCAGTTGTATCAAAGGTAAAATTATTCTCCGGTCTTGCTGCATAGCCTGTTGCGATATCCACCAAAACATCAATATTGCCACCGGACACGACCGTAGCACGCTGCGTATCTTTATCCTCGTCATCCGCTCTTTTTACAAAAGCCAAGGTAGCCGCCTGTTCCTGGGTTACAATTGCACTTGCCGACAGCCCCGCCATGCAGGATGCCGCTATCATAAAGGATAAGCAAAACGCTGTAATTCTTCTCCGATTCATAATCTACCTCACAAAATCCCTATAAAATAACAGGGGCAATAAAATGATATACCCTTACATTTTAGGTGTTCGGCACGCACACATAAAACCAAACCGCACCGCTCATAAAAATTGCGCGAAAACGGCCCTGCGGACATGCCGCAGAGCCATTTTTCACATGTAGTCCACTCCAGGGACTCCCTTTTCTGCTTACTGGCTGCGGGCGTTGCGGTCAGCCTGAATAAATGCGTCCCGCAACTCCTCTACCATTGGGATGATAACCTCCAACTGGGAGGCCTGCTTTTTCATATTTGCCTGGATTGTCTGTTCGATAAAGTAATCATATAAGGAGTTCAAATCCGCTGAAACTTTATACTTAAAATCCAAAGTTGCCTTTAGATACCGCAAAATCTGCTGCGACTTTTGCAGCGCGCGGTTGGTGCCTGCATAATCCTTTTCCCCGATGAATAACACTGCCGCGCTCATTTGCTTGATGGTTTCGTCATACAGCTTAATCAGCATTTCGCCTTTGGTCATGGTCATGACCGACTGCTGTTGATATTTTTGGTACGGATTTACCGCCACAGATTCCTTCACCTCATTTTTTTAAAGCAATCAATACCCGAACTGCTGCGACAACCACGAGCTCTGTGAACTCATCTGCGAGATCATCTTTTCCATCGCATTGAACTTATTCCAGTAACGGGTCTTTTCCAGCTCATAGTTGTTTTTGAGTGTCTTAATCTTGTCATCAATCTCTTTGAGGCGTTTGTACAAATCGCTGCTGGCCTCGGTTGCACTGCCCTTCATACCCGCAATCTGCACCAAGCTACCGGTATTTGCGCTGCTGGTGCTGGCTGTCTGGGTCAGAATCTTATCCAGCTTAACGCCCAAACCATCCTCTGAATCGGTGAACAGCTTTGCAACATCCTCGGCGTTGCTCTCGATCATGCTGCGCAGCTTCGCCTCGTCGATGACCAGCTTGCCCTTCTGCTCCCACTCTCCGGTTTCGATTCCCAGATTGTACAGCGCATAGGTCGCGCCTGCGGGTTTCTGATACATCGTGCTACGCATCGACTGCAAGAAGGTGGAAAGCTCGTTATCGTTGCGCAGCAGGCCCTGTTTTGCCTTCTCCTCCCACGCGGTGATTTCCTTCTCGGTCATTTCCTTCTTTTGCGCATCGGTCAGCGGCGCATACTCACGATAGTTGGTCTCCTCCGAAATCAGCCCATTGAGCTTGTCGAGGATCTCATTATAGTCCTTCACAAACGACTTGATACCCTCTACAATCTGGTCTGTGTTGCGGGTCACACCGATGTTCTCCACACCGCTGGTCTGCGCCTTCAGTCCAATCGTCAGGCCGTCATATTCAATCGTGTTGCTAGTGCGCTCGATTTCCTCGCCGTTAATAATCGCTATCGAGTTCTTGCCCTCAGAAAAGTCTCCGATACGGCCGCTTCCATCCTGTGCTGTGCCAAACATCTTGCTGAGCAGGTTCCCGCTGCTATCAGACATCTCAATATCAAAGCCGCTACCGGTGTTGTTCGAGGTGAGCACAAACTTATCGCTGTTTGGCTGATATGCCATTGTAACGCCCGCTTTGCTAGCGTTGACCTTACGAATCATATCACCGACGGTCATATCCTTATTGATGGTAATCTGAACGCCATTGATGGAGAAGCTCGCGTTTCCGTCTGCATCCCAGCCAGCATCGCCAAAATACATATCCAGCGAACCACCCAGCTCCACGCGGTTACTCTGTCCGTTGACAACGCCCAGCTCCTTCTGCAAGGCTTCATTGTTACCGGTAATCATCACCAGGGTGCTATCAGACTTTCCTTGCAGCTCAAAGGTAAACTTCCCGGTTGCGGACGGATTTGCCTGAATATTGGTCATCTGTACCGCATCACCGAACGCGCTTTTCAGCGACTTATTAAACGCCTCGCCAAATTTTGTAGGATCAATTTCGCCGCTGCCATCGTCCTTGAGAATCTGGTTCATATCCACCTGAATCGATTTCTGGGTCGATTTATTCAGCGTCACCTCAACCGTATAATAGCTGCCCGTATCGACCGCCGCGCCACCGGTGAGCTTGCTGCCTCTCTTAGCTGGGGTGTCACCCTGCGCAGGAGTGATGGTGTAGGTGGACGAGCTCGAACCAGAGGTCAATCCCAAAATTTGCAGACCTGCTGTGCTAGAATTTGCGCCAACTGTGATGGAAACATCATCGCTCTCGGTAGTAATTTCAATCTCGTTGTCCTTATTGAGTACCGCCTTCGCTCCGGAGCCATCCAATGCGGTGTTCAAATGGTCAACAATCTCCTGCTGAGACGGTGGTGGTGTTTTCAGCTCTCCATTGTCTACAAACAGATCCTTGAAATCAACATCAATCTGTTTATTACCGACCACAAGAGAAACCGTTCTGTCCTGATTGACGGCATTCTCCTTGATTGCCTCCAAATCCAGCTCACCGCTGAGCGTACCGCTTACCTTGTTCGCAGAGGCAACCTTTGCGGCACTTGCAAGCTGTTTGACCTCGATCGAGGTGTTGCCCACCGACGCGGAGCTGGACGCTACCACACTAAACGCATTGGAGGACGCAACCGCACTCATCGCCTTAAAGAACGAATCGCTTAAAAAGTTCGTGCTAGAGCCGCTGCCAAAATATTTTGATTGAAAGTTGTTCAGCTGGGTAATAATCTCTCTGTAAATCTCCTGCTTCCAGACGGTCTGCTGGCGCAGTTGGTTCTGCTTATCAATTTTCGATTGGGTTCCGGAAAGCAACGCCTCTACCATCGCTTCTGTGTCCATACCAGAAGCCATACCTGAAAAGCCCTTGTTGCTGCTCGGATTATTTACATAAGAGCTGCTCGAGCTGGAGCTTATATTCATATAAAAAACCTCCTATACGTCAAAATGTCTCTATTAAAAATAATCGTACAATCCTGTTAAAACCAAAGTGGTTTTCCGAAAAAAGCTAGCTCAAAATTTACGCATTGCCAAATTGAAATCCCTGCGGATGCTGTTGTTGCCCCATTCCCCCGTAATAGCGTGCAGCCTGTGCTCCCTGGCCGCGGTTGGCCGACTTAATCTGCTCCAAAACGCTGTCGCGCTCCTGGCACAGCCGCATTTCCAGCTGCTGGTCCAAATCCGGCAGCCGGCTGATCACCGCGCGTATTTCTATCGTCTGGTCAAACACCGCTCGCATCGCTGCCGGCAGCGCGCCGCGCTCACCGTTGGCCCGCACCGCTTGACGCAGCATCGCACCTTCCTCGCCTGCGTCATCACAGACCGCCTTTACCGCTTCATCCAGCCGGTCAATGGCGTGAATCAACCGCACTCGTTCGCCCATCTGCTCCTCGAGATTGTCGCTGTCGCAAAAGAGCATTTCGTTGGTAATCTGCTCATATTCTAAAAAACGCTGCTTTTTCTGCTCCAGCAGCTCTGTCAGTTTCGTTTCGTCCCACATAAAAAAACCTGCTTTCCAAATAAAAATCGTCTATTCGCCACTGTACTTTTTTATGTTTTTATACTATTATAGAGATATGAAAACGATATGGCCGCTAGATGTTTAAACTGTGATCACAAACCCACCCCCAGCAGAGGAGGCTGTTCTTTTGAGTTATAGAAAACCGGCTCCAAAATACCAGGCGGTGCTAAAAACCCCCGACGGTAAAATTTTGGAACGTGGATATGTTTCAATCTTTCCCGAAACGCAAAGCATCGATTTTAAGGGCGAATTCGTCCCGCTGTTCAACATGGGAGACCAGGTAAGCATCACACAAATTCAAGACGAGGTTGAGGTCATCCGCTATATTGGCGAGGTCTACCTTTCCTCACAGCGGATGCTGCGTCTGGTGCATGTCACAGAGGAGATTCTGCCCGGCGCACATTCTGCATTTTTATACCGCGCCGATCTATTCGGGCGTCTAACCGCGATCGTAAACGAACCGGAAAAGAAATTTCACCTGTTCGCAAAAAAAGCAACCCCGCACTCCACCGAATTTCCGGTACATCTGCACGCGATCTCGCTTAAAGGGGTCAAGTTCACCTGCGAGCATAAGCTGGCAAGCGGTCAGCAGCTCTGTTTGAACGTTGACGAGCCCGCGCTCAAGGATATTTTGCTTTCGGTGGCGCAGGTCATTGATTTGGGACAGGAAAAGCGCGGGTATAAATGCGAGATCAAAAAGATTGATGACGCGTCGCTCTCCAATTTAGACCGGTATATCACCTATCTGAGCGCCCAGCCTTCCAGCACGCCCGACGACTAAACCGCGCACCGCATCTCGCCGGCCAGCAGCGCAGCGGAAGGCTTGTTCCTCTCACATTACGGTCTCTTATTTAGCAGCGTCTTGAGCGCATCCTTTCCGATGGTGTGCGCCGCCTGCTGATTCTCCTCGATGGTCTGGAACAGCTCTTTGCGCAGCACCTTCACCTTATCCGGCGCAGAAATGCCAATCTTCACCTTGTCCCCTAACGTCTCGATGATTTTCAGCTCAATATCATCGCCGATTAGCAGCGACTCCCCCGACTTCCTTGTTAGTACCAGCATTTAAAGTGCCCCCTTCCATCGTTGCATCAGCGGATGGCGCACTGGCAGCGGCGCATCTAAAATGATCTGTGCCGCACGTTTATTTTCCGGATTGATGACCACCGGACTTTTTAGGTTGATGGTCGAATTTTGCAGCGTATCCTTGAGCACCACCATCAGCCAGCACATATAATTGTGCTCCTCGCCCAGCTGCTGCTGAACCGCCTGCGGAATCTCCGGGCAATATTGGTCGGTGACCAGCTCCGGATTCGCAAGAATAAAACACAGGTCTGGATTTTCAAGCGATTGTAGCCAGACAAAATCCTCACTGATGGAATCGTCGGTCAAAAAAACATAACGTGTGTAATTTTCAAAGCCGAAAATCGGGCTTTGAAAGGTCAAAATATTGCCTTCGTTGATTTCAACTTCCCCGAAATCCCGTGTTTGAATTTTCATGATGATCCCCCATTAGGTATGATAGAAAAACAAGCAGCCGAAAAGGGCTGCTTGTTTGGTTGTGAAACGGGTTAGCTTTCATATCCGGGCGCCGCACTTGCCGGCACATAGACCGGTTCGCCCAAATATTCAATTTCAATCTTCGGATATTGCAGAACTTCAATGTGGAACTTGCCAGGCACATAGTTCATCACATTTTGTTCAATCTGCCACTCGGTCTGCACCGAACCGGGCTGATAGTCCAGGTTGACGGTAGCCGGGTCCCAATCGGTCTGTACGCCCGCAGATGGGATAAAGGTGGTATATGTTTCAAAACTAGCCCGCTCCATCATCTTCTGCTGGGCAATCTGCGCAACCGTCACTCCATCGTCAATCTGTGCCATCTTATTACCGGTCTGCACCGCCTCTCCAATTGCCGCTCTGCCTTTTTGCATACCACGGTTTGCGAACAGCTCAATCCACGAACCAACCGAACGCAAATTTAAGCTTGCACGCATCTCAGTAGTGTCCAAACGCACTTCGATGTCCTTGGTACGAATGTCCATCTGGGTAGGCTGCCTATGCACCGTTCCCTGCGGGTTTTTTGGCACATTGGCAAATTCCAGGCGCGCCGGTTCAACAGACAATTCATATTTAATCGGCTGACTTGTAATTCTTAACAGCTGCATAAACGCACTCCCCTCTCTCTCAAATTTTAACCTATCTCATAAAGTCGAGCAACGAGCTTGGCAGAAGCTTGCTGCCTAGTTGCAATACTGCCATCCAGGTGTACTCGCTATTTTTTAGGTTGATTGCCTCTTCATACGGATCTGCCGAAATCAGTTTGGTTTCGGTTTCCTCCAATGTATCAATATCTTTATCGAGCCGGTCCTTTGATCTGTTTAAAAATTCTGCGCGGGTGTCCAATTCGGTACGGGAGCTAAGCCGCATCTTATCATTCAGGCTTACCAATTTGTCCCACAGGTCATCCACCTTATTATGGTCAAAATCAGCCTTTTTGAATTCCTCCTCCAGCTCGGTCAACACATCATAAGCATTGTTCGGAACGGTATTTCCATGCTGTTCACCGCCCACCGGTGCACCATAGCCAAACACCAACAGTCCGTTGAAATTGGTCTGGAACGCCGAACGCATATCAACATTGATATTGCCATCGATTTTCAGTCCCAATCCGATGTCCACATAAACATCATCTGAATACGGAACCTTCGCAAAGTTCTGAATATCTCCCTGGTCATCCACCGAGAAGCGCTCCGCCTCGCGGCCCTTGTAAAGAACCTTGCCGGTGTTGCTCACTGCAAGACTTTTAGTTAAATCATTCGGCACCGGACTTTTGCCATTCGGAGCAGTCGCATCTTCGGTATAAAAAGTTTTTGTCACCTGGTCATATTTGATATCCTTTAATGCAACTTGATCTGTACCATTATCATAAACAACAGTACCACTGCCAGCTGGTAACTCCTTCAAACTAGTATCGGTAATCTCTTCATAGTACCGGTAGGTGCCGCTGGAGCCCTCATAGATGACATCTTCAACCGGCACACCGTTGAAGCACAGCTTCCCGTTTTCCTCGGTAAAAGGCGCCTCGGCATTGTTGGTACCACTGAACAGGAATTTGCCCGCATACTGCGCATTGGCGAATTGCAGTGCCTGCTTTTTCAGCTCGCCCAGCTCCTGCGCGATAATCTCACGTCCGGTCTGACCCTTTGGGTCATTCTTACCCGCTTCTACCTTTTCCTGTGCCTTTTGCAGAATTGAGTCGATCGAATCCAGGTTGTTATACACCGAGTTGAATTCCTCAATGAAATTCTCAACAGTATTCAGCTGACGCTTCGCGGTCATCCGCTCCTCTTGGATTTTCATCGCCCGCACACCAGCCGCAATATTTTCCGAAAGGCGGGAAAAAGCAACACCGCTGGTGCCGCGCTCAAACGCTTCTGCACGCTTGCTCAGCGTGTTGTTCATCGTCCGCTTATAGTTGCGGCTCATCATTCTCTGCGCGATTCTCACTGTTTACTCACCTCTCCTTTCCTTAACGGCCAACCAGACCAGTCTTATTGATCAGCACATCCAGCGCCTCATCCATCGCGGTCATCAGACGGGACGCCGCCGCAAGCGACTTGTTATAAAGCATCATATTAGCGACTTCTTCATCGGTTACAACGCCGGAAACCTCGTCGCGCCGGTCGTTCATCTCATTTTTCAGGGTAGCGCTGGCCTCCAAACGGCTGTTATAGAACAGCTTATCCTGCGCCAAAGTCGCTGTATAGTTGGTCAGATAATCCTTAAACGAGCCGTTAAACTGCTCTCCACGGGACTGGAAGGTGATGTCCTCATATTTCAGATTGTTATACAGATCCAAAATATGGTTATTTAACAGGCTGCCCTGGTCGAACACCAGATAGGATGGATTTTCGTTCCACTCATCACTGATTGAAACATTTGCCGCAGTAATTGGCATATCGGGATCTACCACATATTTGCCATCTGCATTGGGCTGATCGCTCATTGCGCCCATCAACTTTTTATATTCACCGGTGGGATTCCCCTCGCTATCCATAATCGGGATCGAGCTGTTTGCAATCTCCACCAGCTTACTTGCAAAGGTGTCCAGTGCATCCTTGTAATATAATACGCCGCGGTAAGGGGTTTCGCCATCCTGCGCCAAATTCGGGCCACGCCCATTGAGGAAATCGGTGGTTGCTTTGAGCAGTCCATTGGTAACGTCAATCCGGTCACCGGTGGAAACCCATTTCAGAGAGACGGTCCCGTTCTGGTTTTCAGCCATCTCCATTGGATCATAGTCCTTACCGTTAATCACCGTATGGCCATTCATCTTGACTACGACCATGCCATCCGCATTGGTCGCAACATCAATCTCACCATACTTTGCCAGCTCATCCAACAGGTAATTGCGCTCGTCAAGCAGCTCGTTTGGCCCATAGTGGGAATTGTTCAGAATATCCCGCTCCTGGCTGATTGATTCATTGAGCGCTGCAATCTTCTGGATGGTCTGGTTAAAATCATTCACCGAAATGCCCAGATCAAATTTCTGCTGCGCAGCAATATTTTCAAGCTTGCCATTGAGATATTGCAGCGTCTGGGTCATATCCTTAAAGGCACTGCGCACCAGCAGCGCATAGGTATCGGAATCCGCCTGCTCGGTGCTGGGCTGAAGCGCATCCAGAATTTTCGTGAGCATCGCGCCCAAACCGGAGTCGCTGGTTGGCTCGAAGTCACTGATGATGGTCTCCAGATCGCCCAGGATTTTATTCGCCTGGTCATAGTAGCCTTCCTCTGCATTCAGCTCGCGAAAGCGCTTATCCAGGAATTTGTCACGTGTCTGGCCGATACCGGCGATGTCAACGCCCTGGCCTGCAATCGCAGTCTTGGTGCTGCCGAAGCGGGTGCTGTAAGCGCCCGGCGCCACTGCGACCTGCTCCACCCGCTGACGGGTATAGCCGACGCTGTCCCAGTTGGTCAGGTTTTGTCCGGTGATATCCAGCCCCTTTTGTGCTGTCTGGATACCACGCTTGCCAATATCAAAGCCCATAAAGGTTGGTCTCATAAAATTCTCCCCCCACTAAATCTTTGTTTCAAAAAGCGGGGAGCCTGTGCTGGCGGCGCCCATTTTCCCCGGTGCATAGCTGGTCGTAATTCCTTTTTCTTTGGGCAGCACACCATCCAATTCACGAATGTTGGTCTGTGCGAACTCCAAGGATTTACTGTTCATAAACCGAATATCATTTACCGCATTCTGAAAACGCTCAAACAGGGCGCTTGCCTTTTGTGCATCCTGCGCATCTGCCTGCGCTAGAATCTGCTGGAAGGTCATTCCTTTGTAGCCCGCCTGTTCTTGCAGCAGCTCGCGCTGCTTTTCCATCTGGTCCACGCGCATCAGTGCAGCTTGCAGGCTAGAAATCGCGCGGTCCACCTCCTGCGGTTGGTAGGAGATGAGCGCATGATATTTTTTCGCTTCCTGCTGCGCGCAATCCTCCAGGAATCGTGCATATTCCTCCAAAAAGGAATAATAAACGTTTTGCTGCTGTGTCATAGTCTCCTCCCTAGTTATAGCCCAAACCAGCGGCTCATAATTGCGCCGGTAAGCTGCTCGGTCGAAACCTGGTAACTGCCATCCCGCACCGAGGCGCTGAGCTGCTCGAGCTTTTCCGCGGGGGTCGGTGTCTGAATTTCGTCCATAACGGCTTTGGTTAGCCGGTCGATTTCCAGTTGTCTGGCCCCTTCGGAACTGATCGAGATTTTGTCCGTATGTCCAGATCTGCCCGCTGCGGCAGCGCCTAAATAGCTCTGGAAGCTGCTTTCCGCATCATGCCGGACCGGATTTTTCGCATATACGCCATATGCGGACGCGGACACTGCATTGATTTTCATATTCATCCCTCGATTCTGTCCCTGGCCCCTTTCAACGAAACAAGGCCGGTAAAACAAACTCTGCTATCATTCGTTCTTATTATTTTTATTCGCCCAATCTGAAAAAAACTAAACCGATTTTCTGGAAAAAACCAGAATCAACAATTCACCGGCTTTGCATCTTGTCAATCCCTATGGTTATCATGTATAATAGGGATTAGCATTTCCCGCCGCCATGCACCGTTGCTGGGCGGTAGAACTGCTGTGCCAGCAAAGGAGAGCGTTAAACACTATGGGCAAAATTATCTGTATTTCCAACCAGAAGGGCGGTGTTGGCAAAACCACCACCACCAATGCACTGGCAATGGGACTCAAGCATAAAGGGTATAGCGTGCTGTGCGTGGACTTTGACCCGCAGGGGAATCTTTCGTTCAGTCTGCGGGCGGACGCGCGTTTAGAGCTGCAAAGCTCGGTTTATTACGTGCTCAAAGGGGAGCTAAAAACCGGACAAGCAATCCAGCACACCGAGCTTGCAAATATCATCCCATCCAACATTCTGCTCAGTGGTATCGAGCTGGAATTCACCGGACAGGGACGTGAATTTTTATTGCGAGACGCATTGCGCCCAATTGAACGATTGTATGATTATATCCTCATTGACACACCTCCAGCGCTGGGCATTTTAACGGTCAATGCGTTTGCCGCCGCGGATATTTTGCTGATGCCTGTGCTCTCCGATCTGTTCAGCCTGCAAGGAATTGTGCAGCTGCATGAAACGGTCGAGCGGGTACGCGCCGCCACCAACCCCAACCTTTCGGTGGGCGGCATTCTGCTGACCCGTTTTAACCCGCGTGAGCAGGTCAGCTCGGTCATTCGCGAGACCGCCTCCGACATGGCGCAAACGTTTGGTATTCCATTGCTGGAAACCTCTATCCGCACCGGCGTCGCGCTGACCAAAGCGCAGATTTTACGCCAGGACATCATCGCCTATGAGCCCAAAAGCAAGGCGGTTCAAGATTATCAGCGGTTGGTGGATGAACTGCTTGGAAAGAAGGTACTGTAACCAGTGGCAAAACGCAAAAATGAATTGGATAAAGATTATATCTACAACTTAATTATGCCCAGCGCGGCGAAATCTAATCCAACCGCGCCGCCACCGGAACAGCCATCCGCGCCGCCTGCGATGCCGGTACAACAGCCGGCACCCCCTATCCCAGCTGCACCAGAACCGCGTCCGGCCATGTCTGACGCAGCCACAGTGATCACCGCTGCGCCGGAGCTGCAAGCGCCGTCTGTGCAGCCGGAGCCAGAAACGCCTGGCCCAGACGCGATCTCGGCGCTTAAAGAGCGGCTATTTTCCAGCAAGGGGACGATCGATCTAACCATGCGCACCCGTCGGGAATACGCACTGGTGAACCTGGTGGAGCTGATGGTCACCGAACGGCTGGATGACGCATTTGAAAAATTCAGCTGCTGCCGTTGTGACAAATGCCGCAAGGATGTTGCAGCGATTGCGCTCAACCTGCTGCCTCCAAACTATGTTGTGACCGAGCCGGAAAAGGTTCCCGAGCTGATGAGTCAGGGCGCTTCTCAAGCCATCAGCGCTGCATTGGTCAAAGCAATTTTGCAGGTGCGAGGGAATCCCCGCCATTGAAAAGCTTATCTTGCCACCTATTACTTCTGCCAGCCTTCCTCTGGCGGAAGCTTTTGTTTCTTGCACACAGTCTAGTGCGCCTTCTGCACTGCTTATCATAAAGAAAAAATCCTGCCTCTTGGCAGGATTTTTTGCATCTGATTAGTTTGTCTTTTCGGTTGTGGTTGCGCCGCTGGACTCATTCGCCCAATCATCAAAGCGCTTCATAACCTCGGTATAGGTCTGCTGGCTGATAGAAGGCAGCTTGCCGCCCAGCTCAACGCCCGCGGCCTTAAAGCCTTTCTCTACCGCCTTGCGCAAAGTTTCAATCTTGGAAGGATCGCCGCCGGACAGAGCCTTTGCCATATCCATAATGCGTCCTGCAACTGCGTCAACCGAATATTCTCCGCCCTCACCAATTGCAGCAGCTGCTTTCGCGCTCTGCTCCGGAGTGACAAACAGATCCATTCCAAACAGCGTCAGATTACTCTTCTGTCCCTGTTTGACAACCATGCTCTTGAGCATTTGCACAAAGCTCTCCTGCCGTTTTGTCTCGGCATTCTGGAGCGCCTGTACCTGCTCGCTGTTCAGCTGGTTTTTGCCGGTATTCCGATTATAGGTCACCTGTGTAGAGGAACCGGTTTTTTCAAAGGTATCCTGATTGACCTTTTCGGTCGAAGCCGCAGCAGTATCCTGCGCGGTCTGCTCAGTCTTTTGCGCTGTACGGACCGCAGCAGTCCCTTTCAGGCCCGCGCTGTAAGCGCCAATTGAATTGATGCTCATGTGTTCGACTCCTTTCGTACACGAAATTTGTTTTTATGCAAACTGGCTCATCAATGCGCCAACTGCATAATAGTTGGACATGTTATAAACACCTGTGCGATTATACATTGACATCAACTGGAAGGTGTCCATCTGAGACTGGCTGATTGCAGTCTGCGAGCTCTTTCCGCCGGATGCTCTGGAATTGTTGGTTGCACTGAGCAAGCTGCCGGATCGGATATTCAAACCCTGTTCAGCATCCTTGCGGAAACCAGATGCAAGCGTGTCGGTAAGCTCTTTGGTCAGGCTCGGAGTCTCCCGCAGCGCCTTCTCAAAAGCAGCCTTATCCAGCGACAATTTCCCATCGCTGCCAACGCTAATACCAATCATCTTCATCGAGCGCTCAGAAATCGGAGTCATCAGCATGTTGCGCATCTGGCGCAGTACACCAACGCCCTTGCCCGAGTTGTCGTTGAGGAATTTAAGCGCGCTGTTATAGCTGTCAATCAGCTTGCTCACCGCGTCTGTGCTAACCCCCGTTTTCTCTCCATTGCTGGCCTTGATTTCGGTAGAGCCCTCCCCTTTCAGGGTGATGCTGAACCCATCAATGTCCACTTCATTGGTCGAGAAGGTGAACGACTCGGTCTCGGTGCCATTTTTGGTAACAGAAAAGACCGCATCCCGGCTTTCCACCGCCGCATCTTCCAGTCCCATGCTCTCTGCAAACGAACCAGACAAGGTAAAGGCATGTTCGCTGCCAGTCGCACCAGAAATCTCCGGCGAAGATTTCCCGTCCTTTGTAACAACGTTTGCTGTAACGCCTGCATTCACGCTGTTAATCTTCTGCGCAAATTTCTCAAGCGCCTCTTTGTTGGTTTTCGCACCCGCAGAGCTGAGATTCAGATTGAACACGCCCTTCTCCGAGCGGATGGTCAATCCACCGCCCACCGACGGAAGCTCACCTGTGCTGTTAAGCTCTTTTGAACGATTTACCTGCGCAGAGGCCGTCTGTTGCACATCTACCCGGTACACATCCGAGCTGTTTTGCAGTGAGCCGGCCGCAGCAGCCACAGCGCTATCGCCGGAAACCGCTGTCAGCTTATTCGTCTTTGGGTTTAGCACCGCTTCCGCTGCATCCTTTAGCTGGGTCATCTTCTCCTGATAACTCTTGATAAAGGACGTATCCTCATCACTCAAGGCTGACGTCTTGGTGACCGATTTTACCGACGAGGCAGAACTGGTGTTCCTGCTGCCGCTCATTGCGAGCATGTACTTCATCTGATTCATTTGGCTGTAACCAGAAAGCACAATATTACTCAAATAGGAAAAGTTGGATGAAATCACGAAATTCCCTCCTTTTTAAAATATTTATAACAAAAGGGAGACACCCCGCCAGGGCGCTCCCCTTCACTATACAATCTGCCGCACCGCCTAAGGCGGGATTGGGCATTTCGGACCGCTTGGAAGCACACTTTATGGCTGCTGGGTCTGCCTAAGCCGGCGTCCCTGCCAGACCAGAGCGTTGCCTCATACGCCACCGCGTATAGGCAAAAGCCAGAATTGCCTTTCACTATGAATATTCGGGTGAGCTACCGAAAACTAAAGTATAATTTGGGCAAACTGTGAAAATTATTTTCCAGCGATTTGTACCCCGGCGATGCCCGCACAAAACCGCTAAAACCACATCACCATGGGCATAAAGCGCACATTACTGTATCAGCACAGCAAAAAGCGGAGCCGCATAAGCGACTCCGCCAACAGAGCTCTTTAATATTTGCTGTTGTCATCAAACAGATCTGCACTGTCATAAGAGGAAGAATCATCCGGCGCAAAGCTGTAGCTTAACGCACCTACCGAACCGCTGCCGCGCAGCTGGAAACGCTCCACCTGTGATTTGAGAATATTCGCCTGGCTGGAAAGCTCCTCGCTGGCTGCTGCCGACTGTTCTGCGGTTGCAGAGTTGGTCTGTACCACCGCCGAAATCTGATCGATCCCCTGTGTAACCTGCTGAATTGCCTCTGCCTGGTCGTTGGTAGCTTTGGTAATCTGCTCCATTGTTGTGCTGATATTCTCAGCACCTTCCACAACCTCCGCCAACGAATGCTGTGTATCGCCAACCAGCTTATTACCCTCCTCAACCGCCTTGAGAGAACCTTCAATCAGGGTAGTGGTATTCTTTGCTGCCTCTGCGCTCTTGGAAGCGAGGTTGCGAACCTCATCCGCAACAACCGCAAAGCCCTTGCCTGCCGCACCTGCGCGCGCCGCTTCAACCGCCGCATTCAGCGCGAGAATATTGGTCTGGAACGCGATATCCTCAATTGTCTTGATGATCTTGCTGATCTCGCTCGAGCTCTTGTCAATCCGGGTCATCGCGTGCACTAGATCTTCCATCTGACCATTGCAGACAGAAATTGTATTAGCAGTCTGTGCAATCAGCTGATTGACCTGAGTCGCGTTCTTTGCATTCTCATTAACCTGGCGGGAAATATCGTTGGAGGTCGCTGCAAGCTCCTCTACAGAGGATGCCTGTTCAGTAGCGCCCTGACTCAGCGCCTGTGCACCGCTGGAAACCTGATCGGAACCAGCTGCAACCTGCTCAGCCGAATGGTTGATATTGCCCATCGTTTCGTTCAGCGCATCTAAAATCTGATTCAGCGAGGAACGGATGGAAGCAAAATCACCCAGATATTCCATATCCGCGCGCACCGTCAGATTGCCGGATGCAATCGTCTTCAGAATATTCGCGATATCATCGATGTAAGAGGAAAGGGTGGTTAACACAAACCGCATACTCTCTGCAAGCTGTCCCAATTCATCCTGAGAGCGGTAGGTAACAACCGCCTTCATATTGCCGCGTGTCATCTCTTTCGCGGCGGCCTCAATTTCTGCGACAGGGCGGGAAATACCGCGGCTGATCACGCCAACCAACAAAACGGTGAGAATCAAGCTGACAACTGCCAGTGCAATCTGAACACCCATGCAGATAAACTTCATCTGCTCGCCCTGACGGTAATATTCATCCGCCTGGCTCTGGCTGGCCGCTATTACTTTGTCCATTGCCTCCGACAAGGTTACCCGCGCGGTGCTATACTCGCCCAAAATCAGCGCATATGCCTCGTCATCCTTGGACGCCGCAAGCAGCTCCATCGCTCTTGAACGAGGCCCTGCAAGATTGTTCATCGCAGTCTCTGCATTGCTGAGCAAGGTGGGATCCCCCACGTAAGCCGCCCTCAGCTCGCCAAATAGAGCGGTCAACTCCGCAGCCAGCTGATTGCTCTGGTTGCTAATCTCCTGAACTTTTACGGGATCTTTTTCAACCAACGCCTGCAGCAAATTGCGGTTCACCTCGGTGCTGCGCTGTTGAATTGCTTCTGCTGTTTTTACCATCGGATATGGTGTATTGTAAAAGTTTTTCAAGCCACTTGAAACACTGCTAAGGCCAATGATTGATGCAATTACCGCAATACAGTAGAACACCATTACGATAGCAAATGAAACTGTGATTTTTTTCCCTACCTTCAAATTCTTAAACAAAAAACTCGCCTCACTCCTAAATTTCATCGATCCGTCGGTCTCATACCTATTATGGACCTTTTTCGTAAAAAGTCAAGACCTTTGCTTAAAATTAGCGGTCCTGTGGGGCGACTGTGCCCCAACTTTCAAGGCGCCTTTTGCATCCCTAAAAGTGACCTCTCTATTATAAAGCCTCCTCCCCTTCCTTCAATCCCTCAGCCGCTTTTTGCGCATCTTCTGGATTTGCTGGCTTTAACAGATTATTCCAAATAGAATTGACATACTCCACACATTCAAAATAAATCTGTGTAATAATGTTCATGGGCAGCCCCAAATTTTGGGCGTGCATGGTCATTCCTGCCCAATCTGCACTTTCATAACAGAGCACCAGATGATATAACTCGCCGCAGCTTCCACTGCCGGTGAGCAGCGCTGTGCGAATTTCGTCGCTGATTGCAAGCTCTGCCAACGCAATATCCAGCGGCACCTCCATGAGTGTATCCAAAATCGAGAACATACCCATCAGATAAGCTTCCGCGGGAGAAATTGGCAGATTGCTTAGATGTTTAGAAAGCTCCTGACAGAAGTTTGCGCGCAGGAAGGAGGTCTTGATCAGCTCATCTGACGAGCCGCCGTTGTCCCGTTTAAAGCTCAACAGATAAATCCACTGTTTGAGCTGGCCGACGCCCAGAATAACCAGCGCCTGCTGCACCGATTTCGCCTGGTTGCGCAGTGCAAAATATGCGGAATTTACCAGCTTCATCAGTGAGAACGCCAGTGTGACATCCCGCGAGATAATCTGTGTAATTTCGTCGATATCCGGCTCGTCACGGGTGACCGCAATCATCAGCTGGAAGAAGTTTCCCTGCATATGGTCTACACGATACACCCGCGCACTTTTTTGCTCTGCAACGCAGGTGCCTTGTATGTATTCGCATTCCAACGATTTGGCAAGCGCAAGCGCCTCCGGCGTGTTAATGCGATAGGCAATGACCTTCTTTTTCAGCCCATGCGAAAGGCTCACGGTATTGGACACCGTATTGCGGATTCCTTCATTCGTGCTGACCCGTCCAAAGTCCACCTTTAAATAATCGACAATTTCCATGATGCTAAAATAACGCGGAGAAAATTCAAAATCGCGAATTGCAATTTTATAGCCCTGCTTTTTATACCGGTAAAGCATCCGCTGTGCAACCGGATGAAGAATCGCCTGGTCGTTGATTTGGATGACCAGCTTTTCCGGCGAAAACATCCGCGGAATATTCTTCATCAGCAGGTTAGGGGTAAAAGTCAAATAAGCAGTGCTCCCGCCCAAAAAGCGTTCATCACTCATTTCGGTTAAAAATTCCTCAATCGCGGTTGCAACACGGGAATCCTGCTGTCCTAGCAGAGAAGACTCATCCTCCTTATAAAGAATTTCATAAGCACTTACCTTTCCCGAACGGTCCAGAATTGGTTGACGAACGATATACGTCTCCAATCAAAATTCACTCCTTCACTCAAGTTCCGCTTAAACGCCTTCTGTGCCGATATCCGATTTCCAGTAGATATCAAGCTTATCCCCCTCCAACACCGGCTCAACATAAGATGCTGGCCGGCCGTTGCGCAATACGACAATCTCCCCCTGGGGCTTTGTAGGGTCGATGTCCACATAGTTTAGTGCATCAAAAAACTGCACATACTGGCCATCCGCCTTGGCCGGCAGGATGCAGGGCATCCCGTTGAGCACAACCCGGACCGGTCCATAGGCATACCGCTGCGACGCATCCGAAAACGCAGAGGAAGCGGTCGCCATCACCGGCCGCGCCTGCTGCTCATGCGGTTGCTGTGCCGCATGATAAATCGGCCGCACCAATGGTCGCAGTGGCGCAGTCAATGGCTGTGCCGCTGGCTGCGGGCTCTTTTGCTCCGTCTCCAGCTGCACCGGCCTTACCACTGGTGTGGCCGCCTGTGACGGCGCTGGCTGCTCCTGTCGGGGTTGTACCGGCTGCTGGAGCTCCGGCGGTTTTACTTCCGGCGGCTTTGGCTCCGGCGGGTTGGGCCGCTCAAGAATGTTGATGACATCCCCCTGCACCAGCCGGTAGGAAAAATCATCGCAGAGCGCACCGTTTACATAGACCTGCCCAGGGCCCGGCATCAGCTGTTCCGACTCAAACAGGTCCTCCAGCGTAGCGATCTCCCAAACCTCCACATGGTCCCCCTGGGAAACCGGTTCATCGCCGCCGGCCGGCACACCATTGAGCATACCCGCCGTTCCTGCAAATTTGCTCGCGCCGTTCAGCTCCACCTCCAGCACATTCCAGCCACCCACTGCATCACATAGCAGCGGCATCGCATCTGCGCCGTTTTCCGCTGGAATAAAGGTGACCTCGTCCCCTGATTGCAGCGGGGTGGTGATATTCGCCGGACGCCCGTTTACCTCAAACCGCGCCAGGGTTGGAATCCCGCCCCGGATCAGTTTTGTTGCGCCATTGAGCTCGAACGCGACCCCTTTGCCGGAACGCCCCATAATCTGGCCATACTGGTAGCCGCTGCGCAGCAACGCCTCCATCAGCGACATCGAGCTGCCATTCATCATCCGAACCCGCTTGCCATTGACCATAACCGCCAGATTTTCCTGGCCTTGTACCGACATTGCAGAAATCGCAATTCCAATCGGCGTCGCATATTCTGCACTAATATATTGCGGGTCGGTGTCAACCATCCGCTTCATATAGTTGTTGCCGCCAATCGCAACCTTTTTCTCATCGATCGACAGCCCCTGCGCGACCAACCTGCAAAGCTCCGGCGTGCGGCTTCCGCCGCCGACCATAAACACCGCCATCGGCGGCGCACCATTCGCCTCCAAAATCCGCTGACTGATGGTGCTTGCCAAATCCTCCACCGTAGGCAGCACCTGTTCGAGCATCTCCGCCGCTGGTGCGCTGTATTCCAGTCCCAAAATGTCCGTGTACGCAATTGTCTGCTTGCCCTCGCTGAGCATCCGCTTCATCTGCTCGGCCATCTGGAAATCCACCAGGAATTCCCGCATAATGCGTTCGGTTACTTCATCGCCCGCGACCGTCGCCATCGTGTAAGCGCAAACGCTGCCATTATTGGCAATCGCGATATCCGAGGTGCCCGCGCCCACATCCACCAATGCCACATTCAGCAGCCGAAGCTCCTGTGGAATGACCGCGTTAATCGCCGCGATCGGCTCCAAGGTCACACTCATGATGCTCAGCCCGATGCGCGACATGGTGGCATAAAGGCTTTCCACCACCTCGCTGGGCAAAAAGGTCCCGATAAGCTCCACCTGTGCTTTTCTGCCGCGATGGTTCAGCAGGGTGGAGAAGCTATATCCATCCAGCGTATAACGAATCACTGAATGCCCCACACAGTAGTAGGATAGAATACTTTCATCCTCCGATTCCCGCGCGAGCTCCTCATAAGCCTGCTGAATCGCTTTGGACTCCAACAAAAACAGCTGCCGCTGGTCAATCGGTTTTTTCTCATCAATATCAATGCTGTATACCGCGCGATGCGTTTTCAGCACCCGCCCTGCGGCCGCCACATAAACCTCCTTGAGCGAGAAACCCAAATTTATCTCAAGGCGTTCTTTGATCCTGCCTGCAATTCGTGCGGTCTGTTCAATATCTTCAATCTGCCCATCCACTACGGCGCGTTCCGTGTGTTCCTCCGACTCCACCCGCAGCACCTTGAGCATTCCGTTTTCTACCGTCCCGACTACGCCGATCACGCTGCGGGTACCGATATCCAGCGCAAAGATGAGCTTTTGATCCTGTTGCCCGCTTGTCGTATCCATATCGCAGTCACCTACCTTTTTCTATCATTTTGCCGCCCTGGGCGGCGCGATAGGGCGCGCTGTTATCCTCCCGCCTGCGCAGGAACGTGACAGCGCTTTTTCGCCCATAGGCCCCTCCGCCATGCACAGCGTAGCAGAGGGTTACCGCACCGCCGCTAGCAGCAAAGGGGCTCGCGCCAACCACATCCGCTATTATAAGAATCCAAAGCCCTGCTTTTTGCGGATCTCCTGGCGCTGCCGCTCATACAGGAAAGCACAAA
Organism: uncultured Anaerotruncus sp.; assembly: GCA_910586875.1. Classification (GTDB taxonomy): domain Bacteria; phylum Bacillota; class Clostridia; order Oscillospirales; family Ruminococcaceae; genus Anaerotruncus. Next base: position 52,504 of record CAJUJI010000001.1, read on the forward strand.
GCCGCTGTTCTTCCCAGTCAGCCAAATCCACAAAGTCCACTCCATAGGCCAGCATCCCCTCGCGCGTTTTCAGCGCGCGCACCACCGTTGCATATAGCCATTCTACCTCTTGGCTAAAAAATTTGGGGTCGATTTTCACCTTTGCCTCTGGCCGCAGCAGATGGTCGGTCTCCAACAGCATTCCCCCCAGGCTCAGATTTTTCACACGGACCTGGAACGGTTTTGCATCCCGCGTCATCTCATAAGCGCGCGCGGGCAGGTCTACATTGACTCTAAAATATCGGCGGGTTTCATACTCCTTTAAATTGGTGACGTTTCCCACTACAAGCAGTTCCTTTTGCGAGCTGACCACCCAGCCAACAAAAATGTTGAAACCGCCCGTTTTGCCATTGACCAGAATTTTCACCTTCATACCTGCGTCAAGAATCGGGAAATTTTCGCTGGGTCCGTCAATCTGCAACCGCTCGTCGCGTGCCGCCGCAATTTTACCGAACAGGATGTCCTCATCCTTCATACTCTTGATTTCACAGGTCAGGCCAATAAACTGGTTCAGCGCCATATGATCCCCTCCTACTTTGATGTTTTATGGTTGCTCCGGCGCGCGTCTTGGCCGGACCGAAAGTGAACGGAAGGCCGAAGGGCTATTTTTGATACGTTTCGAGGTTTCCAGCAGCTGGCAATAAATTGCCGCCACCACCTGATACAGCTCCTCCGGTATATTGCTTCCTATTTCCAGCATACACAGCAGTGACACCGCACTGTCATCCCGAAAAACCGGTATTCCCTGCTGCTCTGCAATGTCGATGATTTTCTGCGCAATCTCCCCATAGCCGGACGCAATGACAATCGGGGAGGCGTCCTCTTCTATGTTATATTTTAATGCTACCGCTTTATTTTTAGATCTTGACATCAACACCGGTCCTTCTATAAGGTAATGAGCGAAATACGTCCATCAGCGAACGCGGCCGTTCCAGCCGGTCTACCATAACATCCCCAAACCGATAGCCCAGCCCCCGCAGGCTTTTGGACAGATCATCGCCAACGCCGGCGTAATCCCGCACATAAGCCGCCGGACAAAACAGTGACAGGTCTATCGTTTTGTCGCGCACATACAGCTCCATCTCAAACCGGCCGATATCGCTGATGTCGAACACCAGCAGCAGGTGGGTGCTTTTCTCATTTTTTTTGCTGCTGCGGTCGTCCTCCTGGCCATTCACATTGATCCAGATTTCCGCAAACGAGCGCAGGTCCTCATATTGCACCGGAATTACAAAATGCAGCAGCGGCGTAAAGTTGCATGGGGACGAAAGCAAGCTGCGGATGACCTTTTCGATCTTCTCGGAGTTCATCAGCATCAGCTCATCGCTCTCCGCCTGCTTGTGGATAATCCGCGCGAGCACATCCATCACGGTATGGCCCTGATCCTGCGGCGCCCCCTCACGCAAAAACTGCTCGACATACCCCATAAACCTGCCGCGCGCCTCATCGCCGCGCAGCTGCGACAGCACCTGACTGATGGAATCCTGGAAGAACTCGGTGTTATCGTTATAGCGCGAGAGGTTATAAACTGTAATCGAAAGCACCTTTGCCAGCTTTGGCGAAAACAAAATGCTGTCCTCCACCTGCGAAAACAGGCTGAGCAGCTGCCGCTTGAGCCCGTCAAACTGGTACTGCGCATCCGGACCGCGGAACCGCTGGGCCAACGTAGCAAGCTGCTGAGAGAGCGTTTTACTGCTCTCCAAGCTTTGGGAGAGAAACTCCAGACTGTTTGCGACCGAATCCAGCATCGCCTCCCGCGAGGAAAAATAATTCAGCGACTTTAAAAAGTTCACCACCGCCGCGCGCAGGTCCCCCTGCTCTGGATTTTGCGCGAGCATCTCCCGCAGAAAATCAAACATCTCCCCCTTAAAGATGGTCGAGACATTCTCCTGGCGCAGCATCTCCTGCGCAATCTGATCAGGCGGGACCAGCAGCTGGTCAAACATCTGCTCGATCTCCTGCGTAAAGGTTTGGTTGTTAACCGGCAGAAGCTTGATCATCTCCTGAAGCAGGAAGATGTTTTTCAGCGAGCCAACCGTGACCGATGGATCCTTGAGCAGATTCAGCAGCAGCGCAGAGGTGCCTTCCTCCTGATTCATGCCGTTGTTCTGCTGAAGAATCTCCTCCTGCGAGGCAGGCTTCACCACCTTGGAGATGTTGTGCAAATCAAACTGCGGGGAGATCTCCACCGTTTTCTTTGGGTCCATCGCCTGGGCTTTATTCACCAGCGGTGTCGTAATTTTTAGTATATCAGCCATCCGCAAAGACTCCTAACCGGAGATGGGCATTATCTCCTATATATAACTTATCGTTCAAAATATGAAAAACACAACATCAACAGCTTTAGTTTTTTTCATTCCGGTCGAACAGTAAAATGAAGGATTAAAATTTATCCAGTAATGTATCTATGGCGAACTATTTTTTTGATAAGCAGGTGAGTGATATGCCGATTGATCCCAGCATGGAACCGATGTTGGAAGTGTTCATCTACGAAACAACCACTTTGTTGGACCAGCTCGACGAAATTTTGCTCGAGTCGGAAAAGTCCAAAAGCTTCAGCGATGACAATATCAACGAGATTTTCCGGATCATGCACACCATCAAAGGCTCTGCCGCAATGATGGATCTGACCGGAATTTCCACCCTTGCCCACGCGGTGGAGGATGTGTTCTTTATCATCCGCGAGCATCCCGAAAAGATGGCTCACATCGGAGAGGCTATTTTTGACCTGGTGTTCCAAGCCTCCGACTTTTTCAAGGAAGAGCTTGAGTCGGTGCAAAATACCCACGAGGCCAACAAGGACCCCAGCGCAATCATTGCCGAGCTGGAACGTCAGGCCGCAATTCTTAACGGCGCCGAGGCTCCCGCTCCGGCCCAAACGCCAGCTGCCGCGCAGCCGGCCGCTGCCGCATCCGCACAGGAAGCCCCGTCCGATGGTTCCTATCGCATCCGCGTCCATTTTGAGGAAGGCTGCCAGATGGAAAACATCCGTGCCTTTATGCTGCTTTCCCAGCTCAAGGATTTGTGTGATGAGCTGACCTCTGTTCCGGAAAGCCCCGAGTCGGATTCTTCGCTTTGCTCTGAAATCATCAAAAACGGTTTGCTGCTTATTTTTAAGCCCAGCGTATCCGTTGCGGAAATTTACCAGGTGATTGAAAGCGCGGTCAATGTCGCCTCCTACGAGGACGAGACCCCTGCGGCGCAGCCTGCTGCACCCGAACAGCCCGCTGCTGAGCAGCCCGCAGGCAGCACACCGCCGCCTGCCGCGCCCGAAAAGCCTGCTGCTCCCGCCGCCAGCAGCCCTGCCGCCCCGCCAAACGCTGCAAAGGTCAAACAAAGCCTTATCAGCGTCAACCAGACCAAGCTGGACCAGCTGATGGATCTGGTGGGCGAGCTGGTTACAACGGAATCTATGGTGGTAAGCAGCCCGGATTTGAAGGGGCTGCATCTGGATAACTTCTATAAGTCCACCCGCGAGCTGCGCAAGCTCACCGACGAGCTACAGGATGTTGTAATGTCCATCCGCATGGTTCCGCTTTCCGGCGTATTCCAGAAGATGAACCGCATCGTGCGCGATATGAGCAAAAAGCTTGATAAAGAGGTTGAGTTCTACACCGAGGGCGGCGACACCGAGGTAGACAAAACCATCAATGATGCGATCGGCGATCCATTTATGCACATGGTCCGTAACGCGATGGATCACGCAATTGAGCACCCCGACGAACGCATTGCCAACGGCAAACCCGCAACCGGTAAGGTAAGCATGATTGCAAAGAACATCGGTGGCGAAATTGTCATCACCATCGCCGACGATGGTAAGGGACTGGACACCGAACAAATTATCCGCAAGGCACGTGAAAACGGTCTGTTGACCAAACCGGAGAGCGAATATTCCAACAAGGAAATTTTCGGCATGATCATGCTGCCCGGCTTCTCGACCAACAAAGAGGTCACCGAGTACTCCGGTCGTGGCGTTGGCATGGATGTTGTGCACAAGAATATTGAAAAGGTCGGCGGTACCATCAGCATCGACAGCGAAAAGGGGAAGGGCACAACCTTTACCATTAAAATTCCGCTGACGTTGGCTATTGTGGATGGTATGGAGCTGGCGGTTGGGGACACCGTATTTACGCTTGGCATCACCTCGATTCAGCGCTCGTTTAAAATTTACGATGATAACCAGATTCTGCACAATACCGATGGCACCGAAATGATTATGCTCAGCGGCGAGTGCTTCCCGCTGATACGCCTACATCAGCTTTATAACATTCCTACAGAGATTACCGACCTGCACGATGGGATTGTAATTTTGATTGAAAACGGCGAAAACGTCGCCTGTATCTTTGCCGACGAGCTGCTCGGTGAGCAGCAGGTGGTTGTCAAGCCGTTCCCAACCTTCCTAAACAAATATGCGCTCAAGCAAATTGGCCTTTCCGGCTGCTCCATCCTGGGCGATGGCAGCATCAGCTTGATCCTCGACGCAAATAATCTGCTGAACCTGAACAAAGAGAGGAGAGGTTAACATGGCTGATACCACTGTTTCCATCGAAAGCACCGCAACCAGGACGGATGATTTGGACGGCCGCTTTCTCACCTTCTATATTGGCGATGTCCTTTATGGGATTGAGCTTGCCAATGTCATTGAAATTATCAGCGTCCCGCTGGTTACCCGTGTTCCTGGCCTGCCCGAATACATCAAGGGAATTATCAACCTGCGCGGCAAGGTGGTTTCCATCATTGATGTGCGCCTGAAATTCAACCAAGAAGAGCGCGCATATGATGGTAAAACCTGCATCATCGTTGTAACCATTCATGATATGACCGTTGGCTTGGTGGTGGATAGCGTCGCCGGCGTACTTTCGGTTGATCCCAACCAAAGCACACCGCCACCCGATCTGGGCGTAAGCTGTTCGGATAAATACCTCAAGTCCATCGCAAGGGTAGACGGAAAAATCGTCATGAATATCGACTGTGAGAAATTCTTCCAAAGCGATCTTGCGATTTATTAAGTAAAGTTAAGGGGCAAAACACATGAATTCTGGCGGAACACAATCCAGCCTCATCCGCATGACCGATGAGGAATTTGCTACATTGACCAATTTTGTTAAGCAAAAATACGGCATCGACCTGACCAAAAAGCGCACGCTGATTGAAGGCCGCTTGACCAATGAGCTGCGTCACCGTGGGTTCCGCAGCTTCAAGGACTATTTTAACGTTCTGTTTAATGACAAAGCAGGCAATGAAACGGTCACACTGCTTAACAAGCTAACAACCAACCTTTCCTACTTCATGCGGGAAAATGAGCATTTTGAGTTCCTGCGCACCCAGGTGCTCCCTTATTTTGAGCGCACCCGCCATAGAGAGCTGCGTATCTGGAGCGCGGGCTGTTCCACCGGCCAGGAGCCGTATAATACTGCGATTGTTCTTGACGAATATTTTGGCACGCGCAAAAGCCAGTGGGACACTCGTATTCTAGCAACCGATATTTCTATGAAGGTGCTCACCCAGGCAAAGGCTGGTATCTATACCGCAGAGGACCTCAAGGACCTGCCTGCACAATGGAAGCAGAAATACTTTATCAAGCAGGCGGACGGCCGTTTCCAGGTGTGCGAGCGCATCCGCAAAGAGGTGATCTTCCGCCCGCTGAACCTGATGGAACCATTCCACTTTAAAAAGCCGATGGATTTGATCTTCTGTCGCAATGTTATGATTTACTTTGACGGGCCGACCAAACAGCAGTTGGTCAACAAATATTACGATTGGACTGCGCCGGGCGGCTATCTGTTCATTGGACATTCCGAGAGCATCGGCAATGATACCCGTTATACATACGTGCAGCCTGCTATTTATCAGAAGAAAGGGTGAGCGTATGCCAATTTTTGCAAAAATCCGCCTGCTGATTGTAGACGATTCGCTGTTCTTCCGCAAATCGCTGGAGCAGGGGCTTTCCCGCGATCCGCGGATTGAAATTGTGGGGATGGCGGTCGATTCTTTCGACGCAATGAACAAAATCCGGCAATTAAATCCAGATGTTGTCACTCTAGACGTGGAAATGCCGAAGCTCAACGGCATCGACTTTCTCAAGCAGCTCATGCCAAAGCATCCGTTGCCGGTGGTTGTCGTCAGCTCACTACCCATCAATGCGCTGGATGCGTTGCAGGCCGGCGCAGTTGATTTTGTCAAAAAGCCGGAGATCAAATCCTCGCAGGATTTGTCCCGCTTCATGGCCGAGCTCATCTCCAAAATTAAAATTGCCTCTACTGCTCGAATTCCTACCCAGCGACCCACAGCCTCTATTGCAACCCAGCGGGAGGCAATGCCGGTTTTAAACCGCACAGGGCTTTCGACCTCGTCCAGTCCAATTATTGCAATTGGAGCGTCTACCGGCGGCACCGAAGCAATTTTGGAGGTGGTGCGCAACCTGCCTGCAACCACCCCTGGCGTTGTAATTGTGCAGCATATGCCGCCTGTGTTTACCAATATGTATGCACAGCGCCTCGACCGCATCTGCAAAATGCACGTTGTGGAGGCAACCAACGGCGACCGTGTGGAACAGGGTAAAATTATCATCGGCGCAGGCGGCTTACAGCTAAGACTTGCGAAGGACCCACGTGGCTACTATGTCAGGAGCGAGGGCAGCGAAAAAATTGGCGGCTTCTGTCCTGCGGTTGATGTGCTGTTTGACTCGGTTGCTGCGGTTGCTGGCCGGAATGCGATGGGTGTCATTCTGACTGGCATGGGCGGCGATGGCTCTAAAGGCCTGCTGAAAATGCGCAAAGCAGGCGCCTATACGGTTGGTCAGGATAAGGAAAGCTGCGTTGTATATGGGATGCCAATGGTTGCATTCAAAATTGGCGCTGTACAAAAGCAGCTCCCGCTTGACCGGATCGGCGGCGAAATTATCCGCTATCTAAATTCCGGCGGTAATATTCGTTAGTTTTTATAAGATATAAACCCTTGGCGGATTGCCAAGGGTTTTATTTTGATAAAAGCAGAAGAAAGCGATCATCGGAAAATGGCCAGCCTCAATAAAAATTTTTCGGAAACGGTTGACAAATCAGTTAGCATATGCTAATATAGTATCAGTTAGTTTTTACTAACCAAATCTGATTGGCTATCCGCAAATAGCACACCATAAATTACGGGAACATGCCATGTTTCCCTGGCTTGCAGCTATCCGCAAACAATAGCTGCAAGCCTTCCTCCATTTTGGGGACTATTTTGGCTGGTGTAATTTTCCCTCACGTTTCAGATAGTCCAACAACGCGTTACAGCCTTCCAAAATATCATCATAGGTCAAATCGAAGTTTCCCGTAAACCATGGATCTGCAATATCCCGCGGATGCTCACTGAAATCCAACAGCAGACACAATTTTTTCTGAGGATCCGCGCCTAAAATGCGCCGCATCCCCACCAGGTTATACTGCTCCATCCCGATGATATAATCATAAGCAGCGTAATCCTGACCTTTGAGCTGGACCGCATATTTCCCCTCAGTAGAGATGCCCTGCGCTTGCAGCTTGCGGCGGGTGCCCTGGTGTACACGATTGCCCACCTCCTCGGAGCTCGTGGCCGCAGATGCAATTTCAAACTGTTCTCCCAACCCCTGCTTTTCCACAAGGTCCCGAAACACAAATTCCGCCATTGGCGAGCGACAGATGTTGCCATGGCAGACAAATAATATTTTGATCATTTAAACGTCTTCTCCAGTTCCAATAATTTTTGTTTACAGTCCAGTCCGCCTGCGTAGCCCGTTAGACCGCCATCTGCGCCCAGCACCCGATGACATGGAATAAGAATTGGTAAGGGATTGCGGTTATTCGCCAAGCCCACCGCGCGGCAGGCCTTTGGATTGTGAATTTGCTGTGCAATCTGCTGATAACTGCGCGTCTCTCCATAGGGAATTTTACACAGCTCCGTCCAGACCATTTTCTGAAAGTCTGTGCCGGTCATCTGCAACGGCAGCTCAAAATTCTTGCGCATACCCTGCAAATATTCTTGTATCTGTTGTGCTACACGGTCAGATAACGCGGTACGTTCCTGCTGCGCCTCTGGCGGCATTTGACCCGCAAAGCGAATTGCGATAACCGCCTCTTTTGTACAACAGACGGTCAACGCACCAATTGCTGTTTCATAGACAAAGTAAGTTTGCTCCATAAACAATTCCTCCTCTGCAAAAATCCGGACCGCCCAAAGGACGATCCGGATTCTTATGAATGCGGGTAACAGGACTTGAACCTGCACGAATTGCTTCACCAGAGCCTAAATCTGACGCGTCTGCCAATTCCGCCATACCCGCATACAGCGCCCCCGTTGGGAACGTACAGGAATTATTATACTCAAAAACTGGGTGTCTGTCAACCTTGTATTTCTTTGCTTTCTTTTTAGAAAGCTGCGGGCAGCCGAAAACTGCGGCAGCTTCACGGTCCCAGATTGAAAAGGACTGCATTTTGTGATAGAATTAGAATATAAAATCGCACATAGGAGGTTTTATGATGAAAAATATCGCATATCTCATGGTAGGATTGATTCTTTTTATACTCGCTGTAATCTACCCGCTTCCAACCATATTTGCTGTCTCTGGGATTGTATGGAGAATTCTAATTGGTTTGCTCGGTTGTTTCTCGTTTACCTGGGGCATCTACAAAACAGTTCGTAAAAATAACGAATGAAACATCGGAGGTTGTTCATAATAGAACAACCTCCGATATTTTATAGACACTGTGTATTCATGTGTCAGAAATTTTGAGAATCCCCGCCTCCAAAAGCGATTGGGCGGCGAGCACCACCCCTGTTTTGCCACTGGGCCAGGTAAGACCACCCTGCATCCAAGCGGCGTATGGCTCCCGCATGGGGCCGTCTGCGGAAAGCTCAATCGACGCGCCCAAGGTAAACGCGCCGGCCGCCATAATCACCTGGCTGTCATAGCCCGGCATATCCCATGGCTCCGGTGTTACAAATGCGTCAACCGGCGCGCCGCGCTGTACCCCCTGGCAGAAGGCAGTCAAGCCGCGCGCGCTGCCTAGCTTCACTGCCTGAATGATGTCCGAACGCGGTGCATCCCAATGCGGGTACACCTCAAACCCGAGCTGCTCGAACAGCGCTGCTGCAAAGACAGCTGTACGGGTTGCAGCAGCGACCACCGTAGGCGCATGGAATAGCCCCAGGAACAGGCTGCGGCTTTCATCCAGCGTACAGCCGACCTCCTTGCCCACCCCCGGTGCGGTCAAGCGGCAGGCGCAAAGCTCCACCAGGTCCGCCCGTCCTGCGATATACCCGCCTGTTTTGGCAATCCCGCCGCCTGGATTTTTAATCAGCGAGCCTGCAATCAAATCTGCGCCGACCTGGGTTGGCTCCTGCTGCTCGACAAATTCCCCATAGCAGTTGTCCACCATAATAATCGCATCAGGATTCGCCGCACGTACCAGCTTGCAGATCCGCTCTATCACCGCAATAGACAGAGTCTCGCGCAGTGTATAGCCTCGCGACCGCTGCAAATAGGCGACCTTCGCCCCCTGCACCGCCTGCGCAATGCCGTCATAATCTGGCGTGCCATCCGCAAGCAGGTCCAACTGCGCATATGCAATGCCAAATTCCTTGAGGGAACCGCTGCCGCCTGGGACAATTCCCAGCACTGGCTGAAGGGTATCATACGGCGTGCCGGTCAGCGAAACAATCTTGTCGTGCGGGCGCAGCACTCCGAACAGCGCGGTGGTAAGCGCATGGGTGCCCGAAACAAAATTATGACGAATGAGCGCATCCTCACAGCCGAAAATTTCCGCAAGCACTGCATCCAAAACCTCGCGGCCACGGTCGCCATAGCCATAGCCGGTTGAGCCTGCAAAATGGCTTTCGCTCACTCCATTGTGGATGAATGCAGCCAACACCTTACAGCCGTTATATTCTGCGGTCTCGTCAATGCGGGCAAAGGCACTGTGGCAGCGCGTCTGTGCAACACGCGCCTGCTCTTGTATGTAAGGATCTATCTGAAAAAATTGTTCAATCATCATTTTTCTCCTGTTCTTTTCTACGAGTGCAGCTGTTTTGGCTGGTGGTGAACCACCCTTGCCACACGCAAAAAATGCCGGCGCAGCGTGACTGCCACGCTACACAGACAGTACGATCAAGCATCCGCCAGCCAGCTCCCCCAATGCCCGATCTCTACAAAGCCCTGCCGCTTGTAAAATTGCATTAGACCTTCCTCTTTTGCCACCAGACAAGGCCGCAACCCCTGTGCTTTCGCCTGCTTCACCGCATACGCCAACAGCCTACGGAATGCACCGCTCCCACGTCCTTCCGGACTGGTTGCCCCTGACGCAATGATCGCATTCTGCCGGTCCTTCTCATAAATCCCAATTGTTGATATTATTTTATTTTCTACTTTTAGTATCCAAATATCCGCCAGAC
>CAJUJI010000002.1 GCA_910586875.1 uncultured Anaerotruncus sp.
CGATTATAGCATAATATTTACAAAAATACTATACTTTAAGCGGTGATTTGTGCTATACTAAAAAATAATTTCAGGGGAAAAGGAGTGAGAGAGCATGTTTCGCAATATTTTTGACAGCCACACCCACTCGGACAATTCGCCAGACGCACAACATTCGGTCACTTTCATGTGCGAAAAAGCGATAGCGCAGAAGGTGTTGGGGCTATGTATCACCGACCATTGCGAATTGCGCACCTATGAGCAGGAGCATTACGAAACGCGTATTGCACAATCGGTATTTGAGGCGCGCAAGGCACGCAAAATTTTTAATGGCCGACTATCGGTAAGATGCGGCATTGAGCTTTCCGACATCCTATACGATCCAGCCCATGTACAACGGCTGTTGGAGCAATATACATTTGATCTGGTGCTCGCGTCCCAGCACAATACCGCGGATGGGACAGACATCTATTACACCAATTTTAAAGAGTGGTCCGCCACAGATGTCGATACCTATCTACAATGGTATTTTGAAACGCTGATCGCGCTTGCAAAATGGAACAACTTTGATATCCTCGCCCATCTGACCTATCCGGTGCGCTATATCACCGGTGTACATAAGATTTCGGTCGACCTGCACCGCTATGATGACCAGATTGACACGCTGCTGCGCATTCTGGTGCAAAACGGAAAAGGGATCGAAATTAACACCTCTGGTTTGGGGCAGGAGCTTGGGGATACGATGCCGCCACTCACCTATGTTAAGCGCTATCGAGAATTAGGCGGAGAGTATATTACACTCGGCTCGGATGCGCACACAGCAGACGCCATCGGCCATGGGATACAGGCCGGAATGCAGATGCTTTTGGATTCAGGCTTTCAATATTTCACATTCTATGAGGAGCGCTGTCCGCTCCAGATGAAAATTAGCTGACAGGGGGAACAACCGATGAAAGAAATGGATACACAAAAATTGCTGCGGCTGATCGCCGACAATGCGCAACTGCCAAACGAACAGATTGCGGTCATGCTGGGGGTACCGGTACAGGAGATCGCAGACGAAATTGCCCGACTGGAACGCGAGGGCATTATCAAAGGCTACAAGGCGCTGATTGACTGGGACAAAACCGACCGGAACTTGGTTTCAGCACGCATTGAGATCAAGGTGACGCCTAAAGCAAATATGGGCTTTGAGGAAATCGCCTACACAATCTCGCAATTCCGTGAGGTGGAAACCTGTTATCTGATGAGCGGCGGCTATGACCTGGCGCTGACCATCAGCGGAAAGACCTTTAAAGATATTGCACTGTTCGTCGCCCACCGGCTGGCACCACTGGATGCGGTCCAATCCACCTCCACCCATTTTGTACTGCGCAAATATAAGGAGCGCGGCGTACTAATTGTGGACGACATCAAGGACGAGAGGGAGGTAACCTCTCTGTGATCAATTATGATAAGGTATTAAGTGAGCGCGCTGTCGCACTCAAGCCCTCTGGCATCCGCCGTTTTTTTGATATTGCAGCGGAGATGAAAGAGGTTATTTCATTGGGTGTGGGCGAACCGGATTTTAAAACGCCCTGGAGCATCCGTCATGCAGGAATCGAAAGTTTGGAAAAGGGGCATACCTTTTATACAGCAAATGCAGGTCTATTGGCACTGCGTGTTGAGGCATGTCGCTATTTAAAGCGGCGCTTTTCGCTGGAATATGACCCCAAAAGCGAGCTGATCATCACTGTTGGCGGCAGCGAAGGCATTGACCTGTGCATCCGCGCGCTGGTTAACCCCGGTGATGAGGTGCTGGTGGTAGAACCCTCCTTTGTATGCTATACACCACTGGTACAGATGATGGGGGCCGTTCCGGTGCCGATTGTCACCCACAGCGCGGACGGCTTTCGACTGACAGCGCAAGCTTTGCGTGCTGCGATTACCCCTAAAACCAAGCTGCTGATACTGCCCTATCCCAATAACCCGACCGGTGGCGTTATGCGCCGCCACCATCTGGAAGCGATCGCTGAGGTGTTACGGGACACCGATATTATGGTGCTCTCGGACGAAATTTACGCCGAACTGACCTATGGGGAGGAACGGCATGTTCCATTCGCTGCAATAGACGGCATGTGGGAGCGCACCGTCACCATCAACGGCTTTTCCAAAGCGTATGCGATGACCGGCTGGCGGTTAGGTTATGCGGCTGGTCCGGCCCCCGTGGTGAAACAGATGACCAAATTGCACCAATTTGAGATTATGTGCGCACCGACCACCAGCCAATATGCGGCAATTGAAGCGCTCAAAAACTGCGATGAAGAAATTGAGGCAATGCGGGAACAATACGATATGCGCCGCCGCCTGCTGGTGGATGGCTTTAACCGCATGGGGCTGACCTGCTTTGAGCCGGAGGGCGCCTTTTATGTGTTCCCCAGCATCCGCTCCACCGGACTTTCCAGCAACGACTTCTGCATGAAGCTGTTGGAGACGGAACATGTCGCCGTGGTGCCGGGCGACGCGTTCGGAAGCTGTGGAGAGGGCTTTGTCCGCGTGTCCTATTCCTACTCGATTGCGCATCTTGTAGAGGCGCTCAAACGAATCGAGCGATTTGTCAAATCCCTTTGATTTAGGAGGAAATCATGCCGTTAGACGGAGTATTTCTCAGCCAGATAAAAAATGAACTGGAGCCGGTGCTGTTGGGCGGACGGGTGGACAAAATTCATCAGCCAGCTAAAGAAACGGTCGTGATCGCCATGCGCGCAAAAGCTGGCAATCATAAACTGTTGCTGTCCGCATCGGCCTCTAATCCGCGGCTGCATCTTACCACCCAGCCACAGGATAACCCCAAAGCGCCGCCGATGTTCTGTATGCTCATGCGCAAGCATCTTTCCGGCGCAAAGCTGGTCGCGCTGCGACAGATCGGCCTAGACCGGATTTTGCACTTTGACTTTGAAACCACCAACGAGCTAGGTGACCGGGTAGTGCTCACCCTTGCGGTTGAGATTATGGGCCGCCATAGCAACATTATCCTGGTGGACCAGAATAACCGCATCATTGATGCAGTCAAGCGGATCAATGATGAGATGTCCCGTGTACGGCCGATTTTGCCGGGGATGAGCTATACATTGGTTCCCGCACAGGATCGACTGAACATCTTCACCGCGGCGCCTGCACAGGTGCTGGAACGGGTGCACAACAGCGAACAGGAGCTTTCCCGCGCGCTGCTGGGGGCGCTAGAGGGAATGAGTCCGCTAGTTTGCCGCGAAATTGCCCATCATGTCACCCGTGGTACCGAAATTACCTCCTCCCTGCTTGACGAGGAACAGCAAACCCGCCTGCGCTTTTATCTCGCGCAGTTATCCGACCGGCTAAATGCAGGCCAGACAACACCAACTATGCTCGTGGATGCGAGCGGCAAACCAAAGGATTTCACCTATTTGGATATCAACCAATATGGGCATACGCTTGTTTCACGTTCATTTCAGACCTACAGCGAACTGTTGGACAGCTTTTATAGCGAGCGCGACCGGATCGACCGGATGCGCCAGCGTGGAGCCGATTTGCTCAAGCTGCTGGTCAACCTCTCCGACCGTGTGGCACGCAAACTGGCAACCCAGCGGGAGGAGCTGAAAGCGTCCACCGAGCGGGAGATGTGGAAGGTTTACGGGGATCTGATCAATTCCAATTTATATATATTGGAACGCGGGATGCCATCCGCCGAATTGGACAATTATTATGAGGCAGGCTGCCCCAAAGTAAAAATACCATTGGATGTGATGTTAACTCCCGCGCAAAATGCACAGCGCTACTATGCAAAATACCGCAAGGCCGACACCGCAGAACGCAAGCTGCGGGAGCTGATTGCGCAGGGAGAGGCCGAGCTGCAATATTTTGATACGGTGTTTGACGAGCTGGCGCGCGCCTCGTTGGAGAGCGAGCTAAACGCGATTCGCACCGAGCTCGCGGAACAAGGGTATGTACGAAAAACGATCAAACGCGGGATGAAAGAGGAGAAGCTGCAACCGCTGCGCTATCGTTCGGACGATGGGTTCACCATCCTGTGCGGACGCAACAATACACAGAATGACCGGCTCACCCTGCGTGAGAGCCGCAACAGTGACATTTGGTTCCATACACAAAAAATTCCAGGTTCGCATGTCATCATTCAAACGGAAGGCAAGCTGGTGCCAAACCGTACCTTGGAACAAGCTGCAATTATTGCGGCGTATCATTCCAATGCGCGGGAATCGGCAAAGGTTGCGGTCGATTATACGCAAATTCGCAATGTGCGCAAGCACCCTGCAAATAAGCCTGGACTTGTGCTGTACGAGCCGTTCCAAACCGCAATTGTGGACCCCGATCATATATTGGTTGCACGTCTTGCGCAAGCAGCCAAATAAACAATCGCTGGCTATACCAGCGGTTTTACTTATGCAAGTATAACCTGCTGCTACTAGCTGCCATTGCAATGGTAAATACAGTCTAAAATTTGCGAAAGATTGTTACTTTCTACCCTTAAAAGGGTCTTCTTATTCTCTAAAAGTCAATTGATCTTTAGGCTTACCTTCTTCCAACTGGCGTTGGATATACTCGGCGATCCTTTTGATGTTTTTTCCTACTGTATCTGCATAATCCCTAGCACCAATAAATTCGCATGTCTTTCATGAATCATTAAACTGCTCTTTTCCTTGAGAAAACCCATAAAACTTGAAACACCTATTCATCAAAAGGAATTTTTTGTCTGTTGCATCGCTAAAGCCTTTTTCTCTCCGCTGATATAGTCGGTGGTTATTTCCACAATACAAGGAAAAGCCGCTCCCATGCACAAAGCAAGGGAGCGGCTTTTCTCATAAGAAGTGGTTCAGGTCTGGCTAGATTTAAAAGAAAGGGCAACTTGGACCAGCTTACGAATTGCAAAGATTGCAAACAAGAAGCTGCCGATCAGATACCCCAGGTTGACCAACCACAAAGGCACCTGCATAACAGGAGTCATTTCACCAGAGCTCAGCTGGGTGGAAACGATGGTATAGGTCTGTGTAGTCATAAACACACCAAAGATAATTCCCAAAGCCATCTGTACAGCTTTAAGCAGCTTGCGTGCAACTGGCTTTTTGGAAAGCATATCCTCTACCAAGTCCAGCCCGATCAGTGCGTTTGATTCATAAGCGACAGCCGCACCAATGAACACCAGCCAAATGAAGAAGATACGCACAAACTCATCTGTCCATGCCACAGGGATATTCAGCAAACGGGCTACGACGCCATAGGTGACAACAATAATTGTAGTCAAAACGGCAAAGCCCATAATACCCTGCAAAATCTTGGTAATTTGCTGTATGGTTTTCTGCATTCAAATCACTCCTCAACCACAGCGATGACACGGATTTGCGAGCCATCTGCCTGCTGGGTATTCAGGGGAAGTGCAACAATTTCGCATACCGGCACGCCAATTTCCCATAGGTTGGTCATGTACTCAATTTGGAGAATCTTTCCCTCTTTCAGCACATGGTCATGCACTGGCTGCACAATCTCATTGAGGTTTTTGCAGGTGCGGATTTTACGAATTTCATAATCCTGCGGGAAATCGTAACCGACAACCTTCGGCGCATAATCCCGAATCCAGATGCCGCCATCCTCGGTGACATAAGGGGAATTGTCCCAAAACTCGGTTGTTTTCCAAGATACCTTCTTGCCGCGGTCGGTGCGCAGCAACAGATAATCAAAATGCTCGCCTTTATAGTCTTTTGTCGCTTCCTCCAGCATAGCAGCAGTAATGCCCTCATTGTCCGCTACATGTGTCAAATCCACCACCAGCGCGCGCCCGATGCACCAGTCTGCAATCGGGTAACTATCCAGATTGACGCCGTTCGGATCGTGATGAATCGGTGCGTCAATGTGGGTGAACCAATGGGACTCCAGATTATAAGCT
This sequence comes from uncultured Anaerotruncus sp., assembly GCA_910586875.1. Taxonomy (GTDB): domain Bacteria; phylum Bacillota; class Clostridia; order Oscillospirales; family Ruminococcaceae; genus Anaerotruncus. The sequence goes on from CAJUJI010000002.1 coordinate 5,894, forward strand.
GTGCACTGCCAGGGGTCGCCGTTCACGTGCATTTTCGGCTTGCTGAAATGGATGCCATATCTCCAATGCTCTTCAATCGGCAGGGTTAAATCAACAATACGTCTCATGCAAGGTCCCTCCTAAATGATGACTAAAATAGTTTAGCCTTTGATCATCTTGATCAGCTCATCGCCGCACTGCTCGGTAAAGATCGAGTAAACCGGCTCGGTCAGCGCCTGGAACTTTTCAATCTCCGGATTCTCTTCGATCTCTACGCCTTCATCCAGCAACTGCTGTTTTGCAGCAGCATCCGCCTCGGTCGCAGCGTCACGCTGTACCTTCTGTGCAGCAACCGCAGCGTCACGGACAATCTGCATCTGCTCGTCGGAGAGCTTATCAACCGTCTTCTGGCTGATCGAAAGGAGGAATGGAGTATAAACATGGTTGGTCAGTGTAACATAATCCTGAACCTCAGAGAATTTACGGAAAACAATCTCTGCCAGCGGGTTCTCCTGTGCATTTACCGTACCAACCTGCAACGCAGTGTACAGCTCGGACGCATCGATACTGGTCGGCAGTGCGCCCAGCGCCTTCCATGCCTCTACCTGAACGGTTGCAGGCAATGTACGCATCTTGACACCCTTCAGATCATCCGGGGTCTTAACCGGACGGACGTTGTTGGAGAGCTGACGCATACCGTTCTCCCAGAAGCACAGACCAACAATCCCTTTTTCCGCCAATTTTTCAAAAATAACATCCTTGGTCGGGCCATCAACCGCTGCACGTGCCTCCTCCACATTGGAGAACATGAAAGGCAGCTCATAAACCTGGATATCAGGCACCAGACCGGCATAATAGGAGTCACCGGAAACGCCGATATCAACGGTACCCTGCTGCAAGCCCTGAACCATCGAGGTTGCGTCGCCCAGCTCGGTATCAAAATAAGCGGTTGCCTGGATGCTGCCGCCAGACTTCTCGTTGAGCTCTTTTACAAAGAATTCCATACCAATACCGGTTGGCGTATTTTTGGGGATAGAGCCCGCGAAAACGCTCATTTTAACCGGGTCCGAGCTGGCAGAACCGCCTCCATTGCTCGCTGCACCAGACGAAGCATTCGGTTTCGAACCGCCGCATGCAGCCAAACCGGCAACCATAGCTGTTGCCATTAAAACTGACAAAAACTTTTTCATATTGATACAAACTCCTTTTCGTTGTGAATTAGAATCGAAATAGACCAAAAGCACAAAGCCCCTTTATTCTGTTACAGATTCGGCAGATAGGTGGAAAGGCCAGGAACCAATACCACAAAAGCCATACCAGCAAACATTGCAATCAAGAAAGCTGGAAGCTGTGGAATGATCTTGTGTACCGGACGGTTACCAACCGAGGAAGCAACAAACAGGTTGATGCCAACCGGAGGGGTTACAAGGCCAATACACAGGGTTACTACCATTACTGCACCAAACTGCATCAGGTCGATCCCATAGCTGGAAGCAGCTGGACAAAGAATCGGCGCAAAAATCATCAGCGCAGGAACTGCATCGATAAAGCAGCCAGCCACCAACAGCATCGCACAAACCGCAAACATAAACAGAATCGGGTTACTAATCATCGATTTGAAGCCGTTTGCAACCGCCTGAGGGATGCCCTCACGGGTCAGCACCCAACCAAACGCCTGGGTTGCACCAACGATCATCATAATACCAGCCGCGCCCTTAAAGGATTTGTAAAGCACCGGACAAATATCCGAGATTTTCAGCTCCTTATAAACAAACACGCCTATAATCAAACTATAAAAACATGCAACCGCTGCTGACTCGGTGGGGGTAAACTTACCAGAATAGATACCGCCTAGGATAATCAGCGGGGTAAGCAGCGCCCAGAACGCATCGAGGAAGGTTTTTACAACGGTGGGCAGATGGAATTTACCGCTGCCCTTGTAGCCGCGTTTTACACAAATCCAAACCGCTACAATAATCATCAGCAAGCCCATCAGCAGGCCAGGAACAAGACCGCTAAGCAGCATGTCCCCTACCGACAAGCCCGCTGTAACCGCATACAAAACCATCAGAATGCTTGGAGGAATCAGCGGTCCGAAAATTCCGGCGGCAGCCTGAAGCGCGCACGCGAAATCCTCATCATAGTTTTCGTCGGTCATTGCAGGAATCATCGTACCGCCAACCGCAGCCGTCGTTGCTGCTCCGGCACCTGTCATCGCCGCAAAAATCATACTAGAAATAACTGTTACAATCGCCATGCCGCCTGGCAGCGAGCCGACCAATGCCTTTGCAAAATTGACAATTCGTTTCGAGATGCCGCCGAACTCCATCAGCGAACCGGCCACCACGAAAAATGGCACCGCCATCAAGGTGAACTTGTCAATGCCGGCAAGCATCTGCTGTGCAATAATGATGGGCGGGATATCGACAAACACTGTCATATAAAACAGTGCCGCCAGGCAAAGCGAAACTGCCACTGGGATACCAACAAACATCAGCACAAAAAAGCTAATAATGATAATACTGCCAGTCATTTAACCACTCCTTTTACCAAACTGAATCAGCCAGTTCCCTCCTAAAACCGACCGCAAATAAAAAATTGCATATCCATACAAACCAAGTATTTGTTTCAATATGCTGTTATTATATCTAGCAAATTTAGCGCCAAATAACCCAGTATTGGAAAATTATGTATAGATACCTAATTTCCAATGAAAGCTTTTATGCAAAAAAGCAATGTTTCTCCACACAAAAAGTGGTTTTGAAAAAATACTTTCCAGAAAATTTACAGATTGCTAAAAATTTATCTAAGATTTCGCAACAACTACAACATATTTTATGTTGCGCGCATCGTGCAAATCTATTCTATCAAAATTCCATATCGTTTGAGTTTGCGCCAAAGGGTTGATCGATCAATTCCCATATGGCGGGCGACCTTGCTTTTGTTACCCTCATACTTTTGAAGCAGCAGCAAAATAAGCTCTTGCTCATTTGCAGCCTGCATCAGCTCATCGTCTTCCTCCGGCTGGAAATCGACCACCCCTAATGGGCCAGAAAGCTCCTGCATCAGCTCTTGCTGCAATACCATATGCACCAGCTCCGCGCCGATGATGTTCTCTCGATTCAGCACACAAATTCGCTCTGCGATATTTTTCAGCTCACGGACATTTCCCTCCCATGGGTGCCGTCGAAGCAGCTTTTTTGCATCGCTGGTAATCAGCGCGATTGCCTTGTGATAGCGCCTGGCGTACTCCTGTACATACAGCTCAAACAGGTCGATCACATCCTCCGGACGGCGGCGCAGCGGCGGAATATAAAGGTTCAGCACATCCAGTCGGAAAAGCAAATCCCGACGGAATAAACCACGCCGCACCTGCTCCAGAAGATTTTGATTGGTGGCTGCAATTACCCGCACATCAATCGAGATCACCTTGCTCACTCCAATCCGGCGGACCTCTCCCTCTTGGAGCACCCGCAGCAGCTTGCTTTGGAAGGAAATCGGAATTTCCGAAATTTCATCTAGAAATAATGTACCGCCATGCGCCGCCTCAAATAGCCCCTCCTTTCCACCTTTGAGCGCACCGGTAAATGCTCCATCGCTGTACCCAAACAGCTCGCTTTCCAGCAGACTTTCCGAGAGTGCCGCACAGTTGATTGCAATAAAAGGCCCATCCTTTCGAGAGCTGGCGTTGTGGATACTTTGGGCCATCAGTTCCTTGCCGGTCCCCGACTCCCCTACAATCAATACAGGACTGTCTGCTTTTGCATAAATCCGCGCAGTTTCCACCGCATCTGCAAACACCTTGCTGCGGCAGAGGATGTCCTCAAACCGGTATTTCGCATGTTGGATATGACCTGGCAATTTTTTACGAATGAGCGATTCCTCCTGCTGCAAGCGGTTTACGCTACGGATGAAGGTCATCACGCCAGTAACCTCTTTTTGGGTGGTAATGGGAATATAATCCACCGCAAACAGCTGCCCTGAAAATTCACACATCTCATTTTCTATCTTGAGACCGGTCGAAAATACCCGTCTGATCGGCCCTTCTGCAAACGGCAGAAACTGGCGTATCGGAAGTCCCAAATAGCCGCCATCATACAGCGAAAAATAATCCTGTGCTGTGCTGTTGATCGAGATAATTTTATGCGATTCATCCACCGAGATCACCCCATTTTTCAGGTGGTCCAAAATGGTTTGGTAGCGGGTGGAGCGATCAAGCTGGGTGCGGGTGCTGGTGACCAATCGCACCGCTTCCTCCAAGCTATTTAGGATGGATGCCTGGCCGGTTTCAACTAAAACACAGGAATAATAACCCCTGCATTTCTCAATCAGCGAAAGACCCCCAATAAAACAGCTGCACCCCTCCGATTGAGCCAGTTGCAGCGTTTGTTCCAGCTGTGCGCTGCTGGCAATTTCGTAGGCGTGAATTTCTGCTGCAAAAATTCCGTTTAGATTCTCAGCCGAGGCCACCATCGAACGGGAGCCAATAACCGCAATTTTGCGCGGATGATACTGCTGGATGGCCGTATGCACGGCGCGGATGATGTCATAACCGGAAACCTGGAGCGGCACATGTAGCATCTCAGGGTGCTGGTTTTTGAGCACCTCAAGGCTGAAACCGCGGGCAATCACAACATCACAGTTTAAACTTGCTCCATAAAGCTGCTCATCCGTTTTTGCCAATACCGTCGCAGCAATCTGCTCGGTGCTGACGTATTCCTTCAATACCTGCTCCACAACCGGTTGCAGATTTAAATAAGGCGCAATAAAGATCATCCGAATCATAAAATATCGCCTCCTTCTTTCTCCAGTATACGGGATATTCTACAGGAATGCAATAGGACAACCTTTTAAAGTGTTGCATATCCAACACAAATGCAACGAATTTATTTGAATTTTGTAGAATTTTGTTTTGCAAAAAAAGAAAGCCCCCTAGAGGGCTTTCCTTTTACAAGATAAAATGTATGATTATGCACCTTTAGAGATCGTCTCACAGCGAGATTCGCAGGTAACGATTGCACCGGTTGGGCATCCTTCCACGCATTTACCGCAGTTGATGCACTTCTCCGGATCGATCGACGCCAGGTTATCTGTAACAGTAACCGCGCCCTGCTCACAAACCTTTTCGCATTTTTTGCAGCCAATGCAGCCGTTCTTACAGACCTTACGGGTAAATGCACCCTTGTCATGCGAGCTACAGCCCACAAATACCGTGCTGGACTTCGGAATCACACTGATCAGGTGGTTCGGGCAGGCTTTCGCACACATGCCGCAGCCCACGCACAGGCTCTTGTCGATTACAGCAATACCGTCTACAATGCTGATTGCGCCATACTGACAAACAGCGATGCAATCGCCATATCCTAGGCAGCCATGCGAGCAGCTGCCCTTGCCCTGATAGAAATAGTTACAGGCCGCACAGGACGCTTTGCCCTGATAGTCCATGATACTATCGGTTGCATAGCAGTTTCCGGAGCAATGAACTACCGCATACTGTTCTACCACAGCGGCCGCTTCAACTCCCATTGCCGCACTGATGCCAGCAGCACAAGCTGCGCCGCCAGGTACGCACAAATTGGTAGCAGCGCCATTATGCGCAACCGCCTTTGCGTAATCGTCACAGCCGGCATAGCCGCACGCACCGCAGTTTGCGCCGGGCAGCTCTGCACGGACCGCATCAAACAACTCATCCGCAGGCAACGCCATAACCTTCGCCGCGATTACCAGGATAACCGAGCAAGCCAGGCCGATGCCTCCAACTATAATAACTGGTAATAACATAATTGCTGCACCCCCTGTTATTTGAACAGGCCATCAACGATACCGCTGAAGCCCATGAAGCTGACCGAGCAAATGGATGCGGCCAACAAGGTAATCGGGATACCCTGGAACGATTTGGGAATGTTTCTGGAAGCGTCAACACGCGAACGAACGCCAGAAAAAAGCACCATCGCCAGCATGAAGCCCAAGCCGGAACCGATCGAGTTTACCATCGACTCCGCAAAATTGTAACCTTCATCAAGGTTCAGAATGGTAACACCCAATACCGCACAGTTGGTGGTAATCAGCGGCAGATAGATACCTAACGCCGCATGAAGTGAAGGAATATACTTTTTCAGTGCGATTTCAATGAACTGTACCAGTGCTGCGATAATCAAAATAAATACGATTGTTTGCAGATAGGCAAGCCCCCGCGGAACCAGCACAAAGGTATAAATCGGCCAGGTCGCAGCAGTTGCAAGCGCCATAACAAAGGTTACGGCAACGCTCATGCCGAACGCAGAATCAAGCTTTTTACTAACGCCGAGGAACGGACAAATTCCTAAGAACCTCGCCAATACATAGTTGTTAACAAGAACAGCGCTTACCAGGATAATTGCAAACTGTTTCATGCTTCACAGCCTCCCTTCTGAGCAACAGAGCAGCTGGCAGCAGACGGGCAGCCCGCACAGCCAAATTCTTTCTTCTTGATGGCCTTGCCCTTGGTCAGATAGTTAACCAGTGCAATGAGTGCGCCGTAAACCATGAAGCCACCAGGAGCCAGCAGAAATACGATGATCGGATCCCACAGCTTTGCAGTGATAGTAATACCCATCCAGGTGCCATTGCCCAGCAGCTCACGAATGGAGCCCATGCAGAACAGCGCCAGCGTGAAGCCCAGACCCATACCGATGCCGTCGCAGATGGATGCAACCACGCCGTTTTTGTTCGCAAACATCTCGGCACGGCCGAGGATGATACAGTTTACAACGATCAGCGGCAGATAGACGCCCAACGCCTTATCCAGATCCGGCAGATAAGCTTTCACCAGGAACTGTACCAAGGTTACAAAGCTCGCGATGACAACGATGTAGCAAGGAATACGGACGGTGTCTGGAATCACCTTTTTCAGCAGGGAAATTGCGATATTGGAACAGATCAGAACGACCATTGCGGCAACACCCATGCCCAGGCCGTTGGAGGCCATTGTCGTAACCGCCAGAGAAGGACAGGTACCCAGAATCAGTACCAACACCGGATTCTCTTTAATGATGCCGTTCAGAAGAACCTGCATATTGTTGGGTTTGTTTGGATTGCTCATATTATGCACCCTCCCCTACGGATTTAAATGCCTCAAAGGCTTTGCCGACACAGCGGATGAACGCATTGGAGGAGATGGTTGCACCTGTAACCGTGTTGATCCCTTCCAAAGAAGCGTCCTTGCCGGAGAACTGGCTTGTGAAATCAGGCATACCAGTTTTGGAGCCCAGACCTGGTGTTTCCGAGTTATCCATCAGCTTTGCACCGGTAATTTTTCCATCCGGACCGATGCCGACCATGATGGTATAGGCGCCGCCAAAGCCCTTATCCTGTACCTTGAAGGCAAACCCGTTGCCCGAGTCATCCTTACCGACCGATAGCACACCTTCGATATCACATGCAACCTCAGTGAAGGAGGTTGCGCCGGGAACGACTTCTATCATTGCAGCATCGGATGCCGCTTTTTCAGCCTGGGCAATCAGCGGAGCGGTGACATCATAGGTCGCACCCAGCAGCGCCGCAGATACAATACAGATTATCGTCAGAACGACAATCGGTTTGACCATTGGATTCATCTTGCGTTCCTCCTTTATTTCGCTTTCTGCTCAAAGACAGCGCCAAACGGCTTGTTGATGGTCAGACTGTCGATGTGCGGAACCAGAATGTTCATCAGCAGAATTGCAAACGACATACCCTCGGGATACGAGCAGAAGGTACGGATTACCATTGTGATAAAGCCGATGCCGATACCAAAGATAATCGCGCCCTTATCGGTTACCGGGCTGGTAGAATAGTCGGTTGCCATGAAAAATGCACCGATCATCACACCACCGGAAAGAACTGCGTAAACCGGGTCCTGCCCAAACAGAAGCGCAAAAACAAACACGCTGGCGATGACCGAAACCGGAATTTGCCAATGGATAATTCCCTTCCAAATCAGGAATACACCACCTGCAATCAGCGCGATTGCGCAGGTTTCACCCATCGAACCGCCGCGCTGGCCAATCAACATCTGCACCAAACTGGGCAGCTGGTCGGTTGCTCCGTTCGCAATCAGGTTGAGCGGGGTCGCAGTTGCAGCCGCATCAACGCCTCTGGGAGCAGCCCAGTTGGTCATTGGGGTTGCAAACGAAACCAACAGGAAGATACGTGCGGTTGCAGCAGGGTTTGCAAAGTTGCAGCCGATGCCGCCAAACAGACATTTTACAACGACGATTGCGATAAATGAGCCAAACATCGCCATCCAAAACGGGATGGTGACCGGCAGGTTGAACGCCAGAATCACGCCGGTGACGATCGCGCTGCAATCCTTAATCGTGTCCTCGCGGCCGGTGGCACGCGCAAACAGGCACTCAAAAATCATACAAGACAGCACGCAAATCAGGGTCAAAGCCAACACGCGGAAGCCGAAATAGTAAATTGCCGCAGCCAGCGCAGGAACCAGCGCCAGCACCACCGTCAGCATAATCTGTGGAGTATCGGTGGTATCCTTGATGTGCGGCGATGGTGTTATCATCAATTTTGGTTTGGTAACAGTTGCATTTTGATTCTCAGTAACATTTGTAGCCAATTCAAAGCCCTCCTATCCTACTTTTTTGCAGTTGCAGCGCGCACCTGCTGTTTGGCCATCTTATTCGAGAAGGTCAGATTTCTCTTTGCCGGACAGACATACGAGCAGCTGCCGCACTCCATGCAAAGCATAACCTTCAGCCGCTGGAGCTTATCAATATCCTGCGACTCAGCCGCAAGTTCAATCTGGCGCGGCATCAGCTGATACGGGCAGGCGTGCATACACCGGCCACAGCGAATGCAGGGATGCTCCGGATAAACAACCGTCTGCGATTCGTCGAATGCCAGCAGCGCATTGTTATTCTTTAGCACAGGATAGGTGTCGTCAAAGACCAAAATACCCATCATCGGGCCGCCCATAATCAGCTTCTTGGCGGGCACCTTGTAGCCGCCGCAAAAGGCGATGACATCCGAATAATGTGTGCCGATTGGTGCAATGACATTCTTCGGCTCTGCAATTGCGCCGCCGTCCACCGTCAGACATTTGGTTACCAGCGGCATTCCGGTGCGCATATACTGGCCGATAAATGCAGTAGAGGTGATGTTGTTCAGCACAACACCCACATCTGCGGGAAGCTGGCCTTCCTTTACCACACGTCCAGTGGTTTCAAAGATGGTGACCTTTTCCGCGCCCTTCGGGTAGATGGAAGGAAGGCTGACCACCTCAATGCTGCTATCATTCGCGGTCATGCGGCGCAGCAGTTCAATTGCCTGTGGTTTATTGTTCTCGATTCCGATTTTGACCTGGGTAATCGCCAGATACTCTTTGATTGCCGCGATTCCGTCCATAACATCCTGTGGACGCTCGATAATTGTGCGGTAATCGGAGGTTATGTATGGCTCGCACTCGGCGGCGTTTACAACCAGCGTATCCACCTCAGACAGATTGCGCGGATTCAGCTTGATATGGGTCGGGAAGCCTGCACCGCCCAAACCAACCAGACCGGATGCACGGATTGCCTTAACAAATTCCGGATGATTTGTCACCACCGGCGGCTTTACCGACTCATCCACCGTCTGTTCCCCGTCGGTTGCGATGATGACCACCTGTGAACGGGCGCCATTCGCGGTGACAATCTCGGTCACATCCTTTACTGTACCGGAAACACTCGAGTGAATCGGTGCGCTTAAAAACGCATCGCTGTCGCCAACCACTGTGCCGACCTTTACTGTATCCCCCTTTGCTACAGTAGGTTTACACGGAGGCCCCATGTGCTGCGACATCGAGATGCAAACTTCCGATGGAAGCGGCATCGCAACGCACGGGCAGTTTTCCGTGTTTTTGAAGTGTCCGATTTTCGCACCCTTCATGGTTTTTTGCAAAAAACTCATTTCCCTTTTCCTCCTCTGAGATGAGATTTAGATTTGCAATATAATCGAAACACTTAAAAAGAATGAGATCCTATTCTTTTTAAGTCTACGGCAGAGTTGCCGCAAGCACATATTGCGCACCTGCGGACGAATGCCCATCACCGAAAAGCAATCGTTGCTTTTCGGTGTTTTGACTATATCTAAAACCCCGCAAACAGGGTTCTTTGCAACAAAGTATTTTACACCTTGCAAAATGCGGCCAATCGTTCAAACAGCCGCCATCTTTAATGAAATAATCTATTGAGATGGGGCAGCAATCTTTCCAGCAGAAAGCCGGTTATAATTCCGGTCAATACGCCAGAGATCGCCAGGATCGGGAGGTAATAAACTACCAAATTGCTGTGTAGCAGCACAATTGCCATCCCAATCTGTCCGGCATTGTGGGAGACGCCCCCCAAAACGCTGGTAAAGGTGTAGCTAAAACGCCCCTTCCCCACAATCGTTAACAGCAGCATCGCTGCAACCGAGCAAACCCCGCCGCAAAAGCTCATCGCTGCACCGACCGCCCCTCGGGTAAGCAGCACGAACAACGACTTGAGCGCGGCAATAAAAAACGCCTCCCGTTTGCCCAGGCAGAACAAGCAATACATGGTTACAATATTAGAAAGTCCCAGCTTGATTCCTGGTATCGGAATCAGTCCGGAAATGGAAGCCTCCAACAAGCTGAGCACCAGCGACAGGGCAAATAACAATCCAAGCAGCGCCGTCCTGGACGCGGAAAATTTCATGCCGTCTCCTCAAACCGGTAGGTTCCGGTTGGGTCATCCGGCGTAAAGCGCTCCTTCATATTGTCCGAGACGTAAACCCGCCGCTGCTGGTCGATCAGGACCAGTCCACAGTTAAAATTATTCAGGTTTTTCAAGGCGTATTCCCTGCCCATGATGAACAAGCGGGTAGACATATAATCCGCATATGCACCATCCGGCGAAATGACCGAAACCGATAACAGTCCCCCATCCGCTGGATAGCCGGTCGCTGGGTTTAAGATGTGGTGGTAGCGCACCCCATCCTGCTCAAAATAGCGCTCATAGTCGCCGGAGGTAGCAATTGTTTCACCTGGAATTTCAAACACACCAATGAAGTCGTTTGCGCTGCCTCTTGGGTCGCGCAGTCCAAACCGGAACGGTCTGCCCTGAGGCGTGCTGCCAATCGTCATGATGTTGCCGCCAATCGAAACATAGCCGCCGGTCACCTTGTAATTTTCCGCAATTTCGCGGGCGATTGTGCAAGCATAGCCCTTCACAATCCCGCCCAGATCGACCGCCTGCCCCGCATGGGGAAGCTGTGCGGTATAGACGCCATCCGATTCCTTCAGGCACAGGCTGCGGTAATCCACCAGCGACAGCAGCGCATCTATGCGGTCCTGCGATGGAACATGCGCGTGATCGGTTTGGATGCCCCATTCTTCCACCAATGGTGCGACGGTCACATCAAAAGCGCCATCCGATTCCTCCCCATAACGCACACAGGCTTGCAGCAGCTGCATCACCTGCGCAGAAACCTCGACAGGAGCACCGCCGGCCGCTGCATTTAAACGGCTGATTTCCGATTCTGGCAGGTGCATAGAGAACGCATCCTCCAAACCTTGCAGCTCAGCCTCTATTGCCTGATAGGCCTGTTGAGCCTGTTTGCCATATAACCGGTATTCCACCATCGTGTTCATGTGGTATGAAATCGCTGTAACCGGCGTCTCCCGCTTTTTTTTCTGCTGGGCAGCGACAGCCATTGTTACTACAACAGCTATCGCCGCCAGCACCCATAAACATTTTTTTGCTGTATTTGTCAAATTTGCAGTCCTTTCATATTGCAACTTCCACAAAATTTGACCATATCAAACAAAAGCACCCCGAATAAAAAGCGGGGTGTTTTGAAATGACCTGCCAAAATCAACTATTTATCACCTTTATCGTTGTCTGCCTCTTCGCTGTCAGCTTCGTCCTCAAGGTCAAATTCCAGCAGCTCCCCGCAATTCGGACAGGTTGTTTCACCCTCGTCCAGCATTGCAGAATCAATGCAGACAATATCGCCACAGGTTGGGCAACAGACTTCGTAAATATCCTCATCCAGATATTCTTCCTCGTCCTCGTCGTCCTCATCATGGCAGCCACAATGGCAGCCATCCTCATGATCCAGCCCATAGAAGTCTTCCTCCAGTGAGCCGAGGTCCTCATCAATGGTGTCGACCTGTGCAGACAGCTCATCCAGCTGCGCCTCCAAATCGGCAACCGTCAATGCCATGTCATCCAACGCACCAATCAGCGCATTGATAATTTTTCCTTCTTTTGTGGAATCATCAATACCGAGCCCTTCTGCCAGCCCCTTGATGTAGGCTGCTCTCTCTGTAACTGTCACGGCAATGCCTCCCTTTTTCCTGATTTTCGTGGTAAATTGCTTATGCGCGCTCCATATACTCGCCTGTGCGGGTGTCCACCTTAATCATGTCGCCTTCTTCGATAAACAGCGGAACCTTGATTTCCGCGCCGGTCTCCAGTATAGCAGGCTTGGTCGCATTGGTTGCAGTGTCGCCCTTAAAGCCAGGATCGGTCTGGGTCACCTGTAGCTCTACAAAGAACGGCGGCTCTACGCCAAATACGGAGCCCTTGTAGGAAAGTACCTTGCAGTCCATATTCTCTTTTACAAACTTAAAGTTGTCCCCCAGAGTAGCAGCGCTGATGGGAATATTCTCATAAGTTTCATTATCCATGAAATAATACAAATCCCCATCATTATAAAGGTACTGCATCTCCTTGCGCTCTACATAAGCGGTCGGATACTTGTCGGTTGGGCTAAAGGTCTTGTCCGTTACAGCGCCAGTAATGACATTGCGGATTTTTGTTCTAACAAATGCTGCGCCCTTTCCTGGCTTTACATGCTGAAACTCGATGATCTGGACTACGTTTCCGTCCATCTCAAAGGTGACGCCATTCCTAAAATCGCCAGCAGAAATCATAAATTTACCTCCAAAAGTAATGACGTGATCCAGCACAAGCTAGAACCGTATCATTTAGATTAACACCCTAATTTTAAAGCAAAACAACATATTTTGCAAGCCCTTTTTGCATATTATAAAAATTTCGCTGCTTTTTCGCCTGCTTTTCCCTCTGCGCAGCCGGAAAAAAGCTGCCAAAAGTGCGTTTGGCGTTTCTCATAGTCCGATTGCGGCGACATAGCAAACCGTTAAAGCAACAACAATTTTTTCTCTGACCTTGTCAAATTGATCGAGCCCTCTTTTGTCACACAAACCATATCCTCTATTCGCACGCCAAAGCGCCCTTCCAGATAAATCCCCGGCTCAACTGTAATGACCATCCCCGGCAGGCATGGTGTTTTATCAACCGTATTAAACGCTGGCGGCTCATGGATTTCCACCCCGAGAGAATGACCGGTTCCATGCCCAAAGCAGCCCTGGTAGCCCGCTGCATTGATCAAATCGCGGGCGGCCTGATCCACCTGCTGGCATAATACACCTGCCCGCACCATCCGAATGGCGGCCTCCTGCGCGGCAAGCACGGTATCGTATACCCGTTGCTGCTCCTCTGTGACCGCGCCTATCGCCACTGTGCGGGTCATATCCGAACAGTAACCGCCCACCACACAGCCAAAATCCATGGTGATAAAATCCCCCTGGCGAACTTTTCGCTCGGTGGGGACCCCATGCGGCATGGAAGAATTTTCTCCTGACACAACGATAAAATCAAAAGCGGGCCGTTCAGAGCCTTGCCGGTAGGTGAAGTCCAGCAGTTCCCCCGCTATCTCCCGTTCGGTCATTCCCTCCCGAATATAGCCGCAGATATGTGTAAACGCACGGTCGGTAATCTCCTGGGAGCGCTCGATCAAGCGGATTTCCTCGGTTGATTTGAGCCCTCGCATCTCCCGCAGCAGCCGGTTCACCGGCGGCAGCGATACCAACTGCGCAAATTCCGATAGCTGGCGCTTATACTCCCGAAAGGTCGAGATGCTCATATACTCCCCTTCCACCGCCAGCCGGCGCACCTGATGCTGCGCAAACAACCCCGCAAGCTGCGCAAACAGCTTGCACGGCTCCTGAAGCAGCACCTCGCAATTTCGAACGACAGCACGCGCCTTTTCAATATACCGGGAATCAATGATAAAAAAGCCGCCTGCGTTTTTTAACACCAAAAGCGTCCCTGCGGAGGATTGCAGACCGGTGAAATACAGCCGGTTCACCTCCGAGGTGATCAGGATTCCATCGACATCCTCCGGCAAGCGGCGGCAGAGCTCCTCAATGCGCAGCGCTAGCCGCGGCGCAGATTTTATCTTTTTCTCCATCCGAGCGCCTCCTTTATAACAGCTCTGCAAGCGCATCCAGCGCCAGCTTATAGCCTATTTTGCCAAAGCCAAATACACCTCCAACACAGACCGGCGCAATCACCGACTTATGGCGAAACTCATCACGGGCATGAACATTGGAAAGATGCACCTCAATCACCGGTTTCTTAATGGCTGCAATCGCATCTCGAATGGCAATGCTGTAATGGGTGTATGCACCCGCGTTAATGACAATCCCGTCATAAGCGGTAAATGCTTCCTGAATTTTGTCTACAATCGCGCCCTCACTGTTTGAGTGAAATACCTCACAGGCCAAACCCAACCTTTCTGCATGTGCCATCGCCTGTGCGTTGATGGTGTCAATCGTTTCGCTCCCATAAATTCCTGGCTCGCGAATCCCCACCATATTCAAATTTGGCCCTTGGATAATCAGGACTTTTTTCATCTGTCATGCCTCCCTGTCTAAATAAGAAAGATACATCTGCTTCATTGATGCAGCATCCTCCGCTTGGGTACCCGCCGACTCACAGATGATGGTGGGGGTACAGCCCTTTTGCACCAGCAATTCCGCAAGCGGCTCAAACTCCGGCCCATACTGCGTATCTGCAAAGGTCAAGTGCATCTTTTCACCGCCTGGATTGGTGTAAGCGATCTTACTAAAATGTGCGTGAAAGCCCTTCATTCGCTCACTGCCCAGCACATTTTCCATCTGCTCCAGCACCGATGCAAACGCCGCTCGACCGTTCACGCCGCCATAGGTGCGCGCATTCAGGTGTCCAAAATCAATGCAAGGCAGCATCCGCTCGTCTAATCTGCAAAGCGCCAGCACCTCTTCCAGTGTCCCCAATTGGTTGAGCTTTCCCATCGTTTCTGGACACATCTGAATTTCCGAAAGGCCCTCCTCATCCAATGCACAAATACATTTCCTCGTGGTGTCAAGCGCCAGCTCCAGTGCCTGTTCCCTGCTGATCTTTCCGCAGGAGCCGGTATGAATTACAATCCGCTTTGCACCCATCGCATGAGCGGCGCGCGCTGTTTGCAGCACATAGTCTACACTTTTCTGCCGCTTTTCCTCCTCCAGACTGGACATTGAAATATAATATGGCGCGTGGATGCTCAGCTGAATATGTCTTTTTGCAGCAAGCTGCCCCAGCTGCTGTGCTGCCTCCTGTGAAATACGCACTCCGCGCCCACATTGATATTCATAAGCGTTGAGTCCCATCCGCTCAATATATTCCGGTACCTGTGGCGTCTTTTTATAACCCAGCGCAAAAAAGCTCTCGGAGTTTCCCGCTGGCCCAAATCGAATTTGCATCTTAGCCCCCCTTGCGCCAACCGATCAATACCATCTTTTCCAGCTCACGCTTTAGCTGAAAAAACGGATGATTTTCCAATTCGATGGGCTCCACCAAAATGGAGGTGATCCCCACCCATTTTCCACAAAGAATATCGGTGAAAATTTGGTCGCCTACAATGGCAAGCTCGGAACGCCCCACACCTAACCGCTCGCAGGCACGCCAAATTCCGCCTGAGAGCGGCTTGGCTGCGTTGGCAATATAGTCAACCCCCAACTTCGCAGCAAACGGCTCTACCCGTGCAGGCTTATTGTTAGAGAGAATCAGCAGCTTCATTCCTGCCTGCTGCATCTGTATAACCCAGTTGGAAACCTCTGGCGGCACCTCTGGATTGTCATGTGTTGTCAGCGTGTTATCTATATCCAATAGCAGCACAGAAATATTCTGTTTTTGCAGCCAATCTGGCTGAATTTCATAAACCCGACGGAAATAATAATCGGGATAAAAGATCGACATAAACCATACCTACCTTACCTGCACCAATCGGTTGCAACCGCATACTAAAATTTTCGCCTGCCTTTTTTTAAAAGGCGGTGGGGACCAGAAGCTTTGCCGCTGGTCGCCTCGCGCTGCAAAAGTCAAAAGGCTTTTTGCAGCGCGAGCAAAACGCGTCTTTGCAGAGAAGTGCATTTTGGGGGTAAACGACCGCCTGTAGCACTCTGCCCCTGCTCTTCCTGCACAAAAACGGGCGGGGTTCACCCCGCCCGTTTGAGTACGTCATTCAACTTATTTGAATTTACGCTTGCGAGCAGCCTCAGACTTCTTTTTCCGTTTTACAGAAGGCTTCTCATAGTGTTCTCTCTTGCGTACTTCAGCGAGGACACCGGAGCGTGCGCAGGACCGTTTAAATCTACGCAGAGCGCTGTCCAAAGATTCATTATCTTTGATTCTGATTTCTGACATTTACCTAATTCCCTCCCTACGCCATCCGGCCGGAGTGTGTCACCCCAAGAACAATATCGTGGATAACAGAACTTATTATACAATGGAATTGTATAACTTGTCAAGCGATTTGCTCATGGGATAAAAAAATTCATTATTTTGCTACAATATTGACCAATTTCCCCTTGACTACAATCTCTTTTACAATCTGTTTGCCCGCCAGCAAAGCCTGCATTTCCGGACAGCCCTTCGCGGTTTCCAAAAGCTGCTGCTCGCTGCTGTCCGCATCCACCAGCACACGCGCCTTAATTTTTCCGCAAAGCTGTACTGCAATTTCTACCTGTGTATCCTTGCACTTTGCCTCATCATAATCGGGCCATTTCTGCTCGGTCACCATTCCGCCAAAACCGCACTGCTCCCATAGCTCCTCTGTCAAATGCGGCGCAAACGGGTTGAGCAGCAACAGGAAGGTGCGCATCTCTGTATTTGTAATACGGCCCTGCTCAAAAATCTCGTTGAGCAGTGACATCATTGCAGCAATTGCAGTGTTAAACTTGAGCTGCTCGATATCCCCGCTTACCTTCTTAATCGTCTTGTGGAAGGAGCCCTCCAAAGCTTTGGAATACCCGTTCTCTGCTGTCATTAGCCCCTTGAGATCGCATACACGCTCCAAAAAGCGCTTGCAGCCCTTGATCGAACTTTGCGACCACGGCGCGGATTTTTCAAAATCTCCAATAAACATCTCATACAACCGCAGAGTATCCGCACCATATTCGCGAATGATGTCATCCGGGTTGACCACGTTGCCGCGGGACTTGCTCATTTTCTCGCCGTTTTCGCCCAAAATCATTCCATGGCTGGTGCGCTTCTGGTACGGCTCCGGTGTGCTCACGATCCCAAGATCATACAAGAACTTGTGCCAGAACCGTGAATACAACACATGCAGTGTCGTATGCTCCATTCCACCGTTGTACCAATCGACCGGCATCCAATAGTTCAGCGCCTCTTTGGAGGCAAGCGCTTGATCGTTGTGAGGGTCGCAATAGCGCAGGAAATACCAAGAAGAACCGGCCCACTGCGGCATGGTATCCGTCTCCCGTTTCGCAGGAGCGCCGCACTTCGGACATTTAACATTTACCCAGCTATCAATCGCAGACAAGGGTGAATCGCCATCGCCGGTTGGCTCATAGCTTTCCACCTCTGGCAGACGCAGCGGCAGCTCGCTTTCGTCCAGCGGCACATAACCGCAATGCTCGCAGTGGATAATCGGGATCGGCTCACCCCAATAACGCTGGCGGGAGAATACCCAGTCGCGCAGCTTATAGTTGACCTTCGGCTCTCCCTTGCCTTGCTGCTCCAGCCACTCGATCATTTTAACCTTCGCTTGTTCCACCGGCAGCCCATCCAGAAAACCGGAATTGACCAGCACACCGGTTGCACAGTCGGTGAATGCCTCCTCCTGCACATTACCGCCCTTGACCACCTCGATAATCGGCAGCTCAAACTTCTTCGCAAACTCCCAGTCACGGGTATCATGCGCTGGTACTGCCATAATCGCACCTGTGCCATAGGTCATCAATACATAATCGGAAATAAAGATTGGAATTTCCTGGTCATTGACCGGATTGATACCGCGCACCCCTTCCAAACAAACGCCGGTTTTATCCTTGACCAGCTCGGTGCGCTCGAAATCGGACTTTTTCGCGGACGCCTCTTGGTAAGCGCGTACCGCATCCATATTCTGAATTTTATCCGCCCACTTTTCAATGTAAGGATGCTCCGGAGAGATGACCATATAGGTCGCACCAAACAGTGTATCCGGACGGGTGGTGAACACCGTCAACAGGTCGCCCGCAGTAGTTTGGAAATCCACCTGCGCACCGGTAGAGCGTCCGATCCAGTTGCGCTGGGAGGTGCGTACCCGCTCGATATAATCGACCAAATCCAAATCGTCAATCAGCCGCTGAGCATACTCGGTAATTTTCAGCATCCACTGACTTTTCACCCGATGGACAACCTCGCTGTGACAGCGCTCGCAAACGCCGTTCACAACCTCCTCGTTCGCCAATACCACCTTACAGCCGGTGCACCAGTTGACCGACATCTCCTTTTTATACGCCAGCCCCTTTTTGAACAGCTGAAGGAAAATCCATTGAGTCCATTTGTAATACGCGGGGTCGGTTGTATTGATTTCCCTGTTCCAATCAAACGAAAGCCCCAGGCTTTTCAGCTGGCTTTTAAAGCGCGCTACATTCTGCTTTGTAACAATTTCAGGATGAATGTGGTTTTTAATCGCGTAATTTTCGGTCGGCAGCCCGAACGCATCCCAGCCCATTGGGTACAGAACATTGTAGCCCTCCAACCGGCGCTTACGCGCAACAATATCCAGTGCGGTATAGGAGCGCGGATGCCCTACATGTAACCCCTGCCCTGATGGATAGGGGAACTCTACCAACGCGTAATATTTCGGCTTGGTGTAATCGTCACTTGCAGCAAACACATTCCGGCTGTCCCAAATGTCCTGCCACTTCTTTTCAACAGCCGCAAAATCATATTTCAAATTTCATCCACTCCCTGTTTTTGTGCGCCCTGCGGCGCAATTTTTCCTACTGGGCACCTGCCAGCTCTAGCTGTACTCTGGGCGCGTCCGCCCACAGGCGCTCCAATGCGTAAAACTCGCGTGTTTGCTCATAGAAAATATGAACAATCACATCTGAGTAATCCAGCACCACCCACATGCCCGCTTGATAACCTTCAATTCGGTTCGGCTCCAACCCCAGCGCGCTCAAGCCTTCCTCAACCGCGTCAGAAAGCGCTCGGGTTTGGGTCGTCGAACCGGAGGAGGCAATTACAAAATAGTCTCCGATGGTTGTCAGATCTTTAATTTCAATCGCCATAATGTCGGTTGCTTTTTTGCTGTCGAGCAGCTGTGCAATTTTGTTGGCCAATTCGATGGATGTCATTCGTTCACCCCCATAATTTTCAAAACTGTATATAATAATTATACGCTTCAAAGCTATCACGACTGATGCCCTGGCCGCGCTCCACCAGATCACTCAGCGCATAGCACATCGCATATTTCATCGCCGGCTTTGCCGCAGTTTCCGCCAGCTTGCGCATATGCTTTACATCTGCATAATCCCGCTCCTCGCTGGTCAAATCCGCTAGATAAATAACCTCGTCCAGCATGTGCATCTCCCCGCACGCGGTGGTGTGATAGCGCACCGCACGCAGAATTTCTTCATCCTCAATTCCCAGCTCGAACTTCATATATCCACAAGCCGCCATCCCATGCCAGGTTTTTGGTTGGCTGCGCTGGATACTGTCAAGAATGATACCATACTTTGTGAGCCATTTCAACTGTTCTTCCTGCTTCATTTCCTTGCAAATATCATGCAGCCAGGCAGCAACCTCCGCTTTGTACACATCGCAGCCATAAAACTTTGCCAGCTTGTACGCCTGCTTGACAACGCAAGCGGTGTGATGAAACCGTTTTTCCGATAGAGTACTTTTTGCCAGTTTTTCTAATTTTTTCAGATCATATTCCAAAACTGTCACCTCTTTGAAAAAATCTATCCCACCGCCTGACGGCGGAAGCATGTCATTCAGTTTTGCCGGTAAAGTTGATGCCGGCGAATATATTCTGCCACCGGCAATGGCACCAGCTCGTCAATTGCAAGCCCTGCACGCACCCGTGTGCGCACATCGGTGGAGGAAACGACAAACGGCTCCAGATCCAGCACACGACAGTGCGCACCTAAGCTTTCCAGATAGCGCCCATGCGCTTGCAGCCGCCCGCGCAGGTCCGGCTCCCGCCCCCCTACGCACATAACAGCCAGTTGAAAAATTCGCTGCCAATCATGCCAATCGGTCAATGTCAAAAACATATCGCTGCCCATCAGCAGATAGAGCTGGTCATCCGGATACCGCGCATGAAGCAGTTCGAGCGTATCCACCGTATAGCTTTTAAGATCCTGCCGGCGCAGCTCTAAATCACTCACCTGATAAAACGGATCGGAAAACGCCAGCCGGCACATCTCCAACCGATCCACCCCATCCGCCAACTCATCGCCCGCCTTGTGCGGCGGCACGCGGGTGGGAATGACCAGCATCCGTTCCAGCCCCAGCGCCGCCTGATACGCCTGCGCCAGCCGCACATGACCGTTGTGCACAGGGTTAAAACTGCCCCCGTAAATTCCTGTTTTCATTTCTCCAATGTGATAACCGGCTTTTCCTGGTTGCGCCGATAGAGCACAAAACGTGTGCCGATCACCTGCACAACATCCGCATTGGTGGCCTGTGCAAGCTGGTCAGCGGCCTCCCTAGCCGATTCTGGCGCAGTTTCCAACACCCGCAGCTTGATGAGCTCACGTGCGAGCAAGGCGTCATCCACCTGTTTTACCAGCGTGTCGGAAATACCGCCTTTGCCCACCTGAAAAATAGTTTCTATTGAATTGGCAAGCCCTCTGAGCTTTGCCCGTTGTTTGCTTGTCAGCATAATGCCCTCCTAATTTCTAATTCCATCACAACAGCATATCAAAAGTTTCGTCCACCTTTTCAAAGGTGGCAGGGATCGAAGGGGCAGCGCCCCTCGCCGCGCTTCGCAAAGCGCGGAATCCTTTATCCGTAAAAGCGCATTTTTGCAGGGTGAATTGCGGCCTGTGACACAGGCCGCAAGAGGGGTGCTTTTTGCAAGAGAAAAAGCACCCCTGCCTTTCCTCCTGATGCACCTTGCGGCGTGCGCACTGCGCTACCTTTTCTCTCCCGCACCATCCACAGTGTAAAGCTGCTCCAACTGCTCCACCAGCGCCCGCAGCGCCTTCCCTCGATGGCTGAGCGCATCCTTTTCCACCCCGCCCAACTGTGCAAAGCTGCGCTCCCCCACATAAAATAGCGGGTCATATCCAAATCCATTCTCCCCAGCAGGCGCAAAACCGATCTCCCCCTCGCAGACGCCTTGGGCATCTATCCGCTCACCCTGCTCGGAAATAAAGCAGATGTGTGACACAAACCGCGCGGTACGCTTTCCCTGCGGCACCTCTTTGAGCTCCTCCAAAAGCCGCTGCATCTTCTCTGGATAAGAGGTGTCCTCCCCAGCATAACGCGCTGAATAGACCCCTGGACGGCCGCCCAGCGCATCAATACACAAGCCGGAGTCATCCGCAACAGCAGCTTTTCCGCTCAGTGCATGAACCGCCTGTGCTTTAAGAAAGGCATTTTCCGCAAAGGTCGCACCGCTCTCCTCCACCTCCAGCTCCGGATAAAGCGTTTTTTGCCCGACTACCTCAATTCCAAACGGTGCAAAAATACGTGTGAACTCCCGCAGCTTGCCCGCGTTTCCGGTTGCTACAATTACCTGCATTGATTCTGTCCTCCGTTTTGGTTTCTAAGGAATGCAAGCGCATCGCGCCAATCCTTCGATTGTCACGGCGCTTGCTGGAGAATATCGCGGCGTACGCGCCGCTCCTAAACGATAAAGATACGTTTCGTACCCACACAAATCCCACAGGGATTTATGTGGGTACGACCAGGGGCGCCTCCCCTGGTCCCCGCGGCCTTTTGAAAAAGACCGGCGAAAACTTTTATGTGCCGTCTGTCGTTCCATAAGTTCCAGCAGCGCGAGGACCTTTTAAAAAAGGCCGGCGAAAACTTTTATGTGCCTACGGCGGATTTTAAGCTTGCTCTGGTTCGCCGCCGAATAGTGCGTTTACAAAGTCCTGCGCATCAAACGGGCGCAGGTCGTCGATCTGCTCGCCCACCCCGATATACTTAATCGGTACCTGCAACTCCGATTTAATGCCAATCACCACACCGCCGCGCGCAGTACCGTCCAATTTTGTCAGGATAATGCCGGTAATGCCTGCCGCCTCTTTAAACTGGCGCGCCTGATTGAGCGCGTTCTGTCCGGTTGTCGCATCCAGCACCAGCAACACCTCGGTATCACAGTCTGGCGCCTCCCTTTGAATCACGCGGGAAATTTTTGATAGCTCGTCCATCAAATTTTTCTTGTTATGCAGCCGCCCCGCGGTATCACAGATGATAACATCCGCGCCACGGGATTTTCCTGCTGTGATCGCGTCAAACACTACTGCGGCAGGGTCCGAGCCTTCCGACTGTTTGATCAGCTCCACATCCGCGCGCTGCGCCCAAATTTCCAGCTGCTCAATCGCCGCTGCACGGAAGGTGTCCGCTGCACCAAGCAGCACCCGTCTGCCCTCCGCCTTCAAATTGGCCGCCAGCTTTCCAATTGTGGTGGTTTTTCCCACACCGTTTACCCCAATCACCAGAATCACCGAAGGTTTTGTGGACAGGTTGAGCGCCTCACCACCTGCAAGCATCTCGGCAATAATCTGCTTGAGCAGCCCTTTTACCTCGCTTGCGTCGGTGATACCCTGTTTTTTAATCCGCGCGCGCAGCTCGTTGCAGATGGCCTGTGCAGTTACAATCCCGACATCCGACAGAATCAGCGTCTCCTCTAGCTCCTCAAACAGCTCCTCGTCAATCTTTGTAAAGGAGTTAACCAGTTCGTCCACCGCGCGCACCATCGACTCGCGCGTTTTTTTCAGCCCTTCTGCCAGCTTCCCAAAAAATCCCATAAACTCCTCCTGATTTCAAAGTTTTGCCAACAAACTAGATGCCCAGCCTGCTTTCCACCTCGCTGACATTCAGTTCCAACAACTTGGAGACACCCTCCTCCTGCATGGTTACACCATACAAAACATCCGCCTCTTCCATGGTGCCGCGGCGGTGGGTAATCAGAATAAACTGCGTTTTCTCACACAAGGTCCGCAGATACTGCGCATATTTCACGACGTTGATATCATCCAGCGCCGCCTCAATTTCATCCAACAGACAGAAAGGAGACGGGCGGACCTTTAAAATTGCAAAGTAAATGGCAATCGCCACAAAAGCCTGCTCACCACCGGAGAGCGCCGCCAGATTTTTGATAATTTTTCCGGGCGGCTGCACAAAAATTTCAATCCCCGATTCCAGCACATGATTCGGATCGGTCAAGGTCAGCTCCCCGCGTCCGCCATCAAACAGCTCCGCAAACACCTGCGAAAAATGCGCTGCAATTCTCCTGAAATTCTCTGCAAAAATCACTTGCATATCCTGCGTTAAGCTGTCAATCAAGCGTTCCAGCTCTGCGCGAGACTGTTCCACATCCTCTAACTGCGCCTTTAAAAAGCTGTAGCGCTCGTAAACCTCTTTATACTCCTCGACCGCTGCCACATTGACGCTGCCCAGCGCTTTAATCCCCGCTTTCAGCTCGGTCAGGCGGCGCTGGGCTGCGTTGGCATCTGCAATTGGCAGCGCCTGCTCCTGCGCCTGCGAGCGGGTGATCTCATATTCCTCCCACAAACGGGAAATGATGCTATCATATTCCGTTTGCAGGGCTGTTTTCTGCTCCTCCAGTCGCGCCAGCTCTCGTGCTGCCAGTTCCCGCCGCGCAGTAATCTCCTTTTCACCGGCGCGCAACGCGGTGCTTTGTGCCTCATGCTGGTTCTTCTGTGCAGATAGCTGTTCCATCTCCTGCCGCAACCGCTCTACCTGTTCGGCATCCTGCTGTTGTTGCACCTGTGCCTGCGCAATCTGGGCGCGGATGCTCTCGTTTTGTGCGGTCAACTCTGCCAGCTGCTGCTCAAATGAGCGCACATGCGCCTGCTGCCCTGCTTTCTGGTCCTGCAACTGGCCAATCATCTGTTGTACGCCGGCAATCTCATTGGTCAGCGCTGCCGCCTGCACGCTGTATTCGGAAAGCTGCTGGTTGTGCTGTTGTACCCGCTCCAAAATCAGGTCGCGCTGGCTGTTTAGCTCCTCCAACCCAGCGGCTACTGCTGCCAGCTGACGGTTAAAACTTTCGGCCAATTCTTCGTTTGAAAGGTTCTCCGCCCGCAGTTCCTCCAAATGAGTGGTCAAGCGGCTGTACTCCCTTGCAGATTGCTCCTTGTTATACACCGCCTGTTCATAAGCCGCAGTCAAGCGTTCTTGGTTTGCCATGCAGCGAATTTTATCCTCCTGGGCAGTGGCCAGCTCCCCTTCCAAACCGGAGAGGGTCGCCTGAACCGCAGAGAGGTCCTGTTGCGCTGTCTTTCGCTGACCCTCCAGCTCCTCTATTTTTTTGCTGTACTGCTCCGCCTGCGCCCGCAGAGTTTCTATCTCACGGGAACGGCTGAGGATTCCGGCACTTTTTGCGGTATAACCGCCGGTCATCGAGCCGCCGGTGTTCACAACCTGTCCATCCAGCGTCACCACCCGAAACCGGTAACCACCCTGCCGCGCAAGCAGCGTCGCACAGTCAAGGTCCTGCACCACCGCAATCCGGCCGAGCAGCTGTTGGATAATCCCCGCAAATTTGCTGTCATACTGTACCAAATCAGCAGCGAGTCCCACAAAGCCCTCTGCCTGCGGCAGCCAGCTATCGGTAAGCCTACTGCCCCTTATGGTGGAAACCGGCAGAAAGGTCGCTCGCCCTGCGCGAGAATCCCGCAGCATATGAATTGCGCGTTTGGCAACCGCCTCATCCTGCACCACAAGATTCTGCATCGCTGCCCCCAGTGCAATCTCAACCGCAAGCGCATGTTCCTGCTCCACCGAAATCAGACGCGAAACCGGCCCGTAAACACCGCTCAACGCGCCCTTTTGTACCTGCCCCATCACATACTTGACGCTGTTTTGGAACCCCTCCAACGAATTTTCCATATCGAACAGCAATTTTGCACGCTGCTGAGCGGCACGCTGCGACTCCTCCAATGTGCGCCGCTGCTCAGCAAGTGCATCCAACCTTTCCTGACGGCCGGCCAACTTCATGCGGCAGCCTTGGCGCGCATTCTGCAAGGATTGTATGGTTCCCTCTAAAACGCCCGCTAATTCTGTGCAGTCAGCAAGCTCCTGTTGAATGTGGATTACCGCCTCATCCTTCGTTGCCGCGCTTTGCTCGAGCATTTGCAGTTGCTTAATTGCTTCATCGATCAGTGAACCACTGGAGGCAGAGGAAAGCCGCGCCTGGTTGATGCTCTGGGTCAGCCCATAGCGCTGCTCCTTTGCTGTTTCAATCCGGCCTCGGATGGTCTCCCGCTCTGCTTCCAGCGCTTGCAGCGCGGCCTGCGTGGTTTGTTGCTGCTGCTGCATCTGCTGTAAAGCGCACCCCTTTTCTGCAATCGCCTGTTCGTATGTAGCAATTTTTGCATCGAGTGCTTGGTCGGAATCATTTGATTGCGCCAGCTCCTGGCGGATACGTGCGGCGGACGCATCATTGTGCGCGATATCATTGTGCATTACCGCAAGGTCCGCACTACGCTGTGCGCTATTCGCCTCGGTTTGACGCACCTGACCACGGCGCTCATCGATCTGCACCGCCAACTGCTGCATCTCAGTAAAAAGCTGCGTAAGCTGTGCCTCGATGCCGTCCAGCTCCTGCTGAATGTCGTCGTGCTCTCCCTTGCAGAGTAAAATTTTATCCTCCTGTTCCCGCAGACGTCCCCGCGAACGCTCCAACGTCTGCACCCAGAGAGAAATTTCCAACGTTTGCTTTTCTTTTGCCAGCTGCAAAAACTGTTGTGCCTTTTCAGACTGGATGCGCAATGGTTCCACCCGCTGCTCTAGTTCCAGCAGGATGTCCTTGAGACGCAACAGATTTTCCTGTGCGCCCTCCAAGCGCCGCTGGGCCTCCATCTTGCGGTAGCGGTATTTTGAGATGCCGGCTGCCTCCTCAAAAATTTCTCGCCGCTGCACCGACTTTGCGCTGACAATTTCGGCGATCTTCCCCTGCCCAATAATCGAATACCCATCGCGCCCTAAGCCTGTATCCATAAATAGCTCGTAAACATCCCTCAACCGCACACCGACGCCGTTAATCCGATATTCACTTTCGCCCGAACGATACAGCTTGCGGGTGATTAACACCTCATCCTTATCGCAAGGCAGCGCACGGTCTTGGTTGTCAATCGCAATCTGCACCTGCGAAAAGCCCTGCGGCTTGCGCGTTTGGGTGCCGCCAAAAATCACATCCTCCATCCGGCCGCCGCGCAGCGTTTTGGTGGACTGCTCCCCCAATACCCAGCGCACCGCATCTGCAATATTGCTTTTTCCGCTCCCATTCGGGCCTACCACCGCGGTAATCCCGTCATTAAAGGTCAGCTTTGTTCTATCGGGGAAGGATTTAAAGCCCTGTATTTCCAAACTGCGAAGGCGCAACCTTACATTTCTCCTATCCTGAACGACCGCCCTTTTAACCGGCAGTCCTGCTTTATCTTTATAGTATACCCCATCCTGCGCAAATTCTCAATAGGCTGTGCTCCATGTCCGGTAATTTTGGAGAGCGCCCGTGGCGCAACCGAAACCTGATAACGCCCTTGCGGTTTGCCATAAAACGCTTTTTGCAGGAGCTTTGCCCAGATCGCGCCCTCGCACAGCTCCCGAAAGGCCGGATGATAGGGGCCCGCAAGCATTCCCTCCGACAGCGATTCCTGTGCGTGCAATCCCACACGGATCACCTGGATTCCTGCCTGCTCAAATAGCTCGATAAGCCGCGCGCAATCCTCCACCGCCTGACAAAGCGGCTGCGGCCGGTAAACACCAAACCGGTAGTAGTCCGCCAGCAGCGTATCTGTCATCACAACTGTTGGGTAGATCCGTACCGTGTCCGGATGCAGCTGCACCAGCTGATGAGCGGTTTCCAAATCGCTCTGTGCATCCGCACGGAACAGGCCGGTCATCATCTGCAACCCCAGCTCAAAACCGCCATCCTGCACCAAACGGGCAGCGCGCTGCACATCCTGCGCGGTATGCCCTCTACCGTTGGCCGCCAGCACCGCATCCGACATGCTTTGCGCACCCAGCTCGATTGCCGTCACATGATACTGTGCCAACAGCGCAAGCACCTCTGGATCGATATAGTCCGGACGGGTAGAAATTCGGATGCCGGACACAATGCCCTGCTGGACAAATGGCTGTGCGGCACGCAACAGCTCCAGCATATAATCCCTGCCGATTGCGGTAAAGCTGCCTCCGAAAAAGGCAATCTCGGCAGGAACACCGCTCGCACGTAGCTGCGCAGCACTCTGCTGACCGAGCGCCTCCACCGTCTGTGCCGAGGGCAGCCCATAGCTGCCGGAGATGCTCCGCTGGTTGCAAAAGCTGCACAGATGCGGACAGCCCACATGCGGCACAAAAATAGAAAGGTTGGCGTGCCTCATGTCTGACCCATGAGCTTCAGCGCTTCACGTGCCGCTGCCTGCTCCGCGCTCTTCTTGCTTCCGCCGGAGCCCCTTCCAATCACGTTGCTGTTTAGGTGCACCTCCACCACAAAGCATTTGTGGTGGTCCGGTCCGCTCTCCTCCACCAGCACATAGCTTAGCTTTTCCTCTGGATTTTTCTGGATGATCTCTTGAAGCATCGTTTTGTAATCACTGAACGCAAAATGCTCCTTATTTTCCAGCAGATCCACCACAAAGCCCAACACAAATTTGCGCGCTGGTTCAATTCCGCCGTCTAGGTAGATTGCTGCGAGCAGCGCTTCAAACGCGTCTGCCAAAATCGATGGGCGGGTACGTCCCCCCATCATCTCCTCGCCGCGCCCCAGCTTGAGGTAACCACCCAGTCCAATTTCCTCGGAAAACTCGCACAGGGATTTCTCACAGACCATCGCAGCACGCAATTTTGTCAGATCCCCCTCCGCCAGATGGAAGGTATGAAACAAATAGTCCGACACGATGATTGAAAGCACCGCATCCCCCAAAAATTCCTGCCGCTCATTGCTGGAAAGATTCTTCTTCATCTCGTTGGCATAGGAAGAATGGGTTAGTGCAATGTCTAAAAACTTCCGTTTTTGAAAGGTATAGCCGATCCGTTCTTCCAAAAGTGCGATATTTGTCTGTTCCATTGTTGCCACACCTTTCACTCTTGACTATTGGTGGTGTTCTGTTTCATCTGCATTAGCGCAGCTTCAATCTGTGCAATCACACCGCGCTCGGTATATTCCTTTGCCTGACGTATTGCGTTTTTAAATGCGCGGGCATCCGAGCTGCCATGCGCTTTAATCACCGGCTTTGCAATCCCCATCAGCGGTGCACCGCCATACTCTTTATAATCCATCTTATCCTTGAACTGCTTCACGCTGTCTCGCACCAGCAGATAGCCGAATTTGGAGGCTACATTCTCCATGAAAATACCCTTGAGCTCACCTGCAAACCATTTCCCCAGTCCCTCAGTGAGCTTGAGCACAACATTTCCGGTAAAGCCGTCACAAACCGCCACATCACAGCAGCAAAACGGCAGGTAACGCGGCTCGACATTCCCAATAAAGTTGACCGGCGCATGAAGCAGCAGCTCGTTGGCCTCCTGTTGGAGTGCAAGTCCCTTGCTGTCCTCCGAGCCGATGTTGATCATTCCAACCCGGGGCTTTTCCATGCGCAAAATATTTTCCATATACAGACTTCCCATGATGCCAAACTGTGCTAACATCTCCGGCCGGCACTCCTTGTTCGCGCCGATGTCCACCAGCATATAGCAGCCCTTCTGATTGGGTATCACGGTCGCCAGCGCCGCACGCTTAATCCCCTTGATGCGCTTGACAAACAGCGATGCCCCCACCGTAATCGCGCCCGTGCTACCTGCACCTACAAAGGCATCCCCCTCACCGTTGGCCAGCATCTTCAGCGCGACCGCTAGTGTGCTGTCGTCGTAGGATTTGACCACCTCGGTGGGGTCCACCTCTGCGCCAATGACCTTTTCAACATTGGTGATGGAGATGCGCTCCAACGAAATTTTATGCTGTGTGCAAACCTCTCGGATAATGCGCTCGCTGCCTACGGCGAGGATGTCCACCCCATACTCCTCCACCGCCTGTGCACAGCCTTTCATAATCTCCAACGGCGCATAGTCTCCGCCAAATGCGTCCACAATAATCCTCATTGAAAAACCTCCTTACATCAAAGCCCTTCTTGCCGCCTGTCATGCGGCAATCCACCCAAAATGTTCGCCGCGCGCCATATCAAGGGACAAAGCCTTTTGTGCGCTGTGTAGTGAAAACACCTTGTTCCTTTAAAGCCTCCTCAAAATGCGCCAGACCGCGTTGCGCAATCTGTTCATATCGCTGCTGCTTGTCCTTAACACGCTCGCCCAGCGGCGGCAGAAGTCCCATATTCGCGCCCATCGGCTGGAAGTCCGCACAGCCCGGCCCTGTCACATAGGCACAAAGCGCGCCCATCATGCAGTCGCGCGGCAGCACCAACGGCGGATTCCCTTGCAGTCTGCGCGCAAGCTGCCAGCCCGCCAGAATGCCGGACATTGCCGACTCCATATACCCTTCGACACCGGTAATTTGGCCTGCGAAATAAATCCGGTCGTCCTCTCGCATCTGAAAGGTGCTTTCCAGCAGCCTCGGAGAGCGAATAAAGGTGTTGCGGTGCATCACCCCGTAACGCACAAATTCCGCCTGCTCTAGCCCCGGGATCATCGAAAACACCCGCTGTTGCTCGCCAAATTTCAGGTTGGTCTGAAATCCCACCAGGTTATAAAGCCGGCCCTCGCGATCCTCGCGGCGCAGCTGCACCACCGCCCAAGGCCGATGTCCCGTGCGCGGGTCGCGCAAGCCCACCGGCTTGAGTGGACCATAGCGGATGGTATCTGCACCGCGCCGCGCCATAATTTCGATTGGCATACAGCCTTCATATACATTTTGCTCCGGATGATCAAATTCATGCAGCGGCGCAGGCTGTGCTTCCAAAAGAGCCTCATAAAACCGCTCATATTCTTCCTGATTAAACGGGCAGTTGATATAATCATCCTCGCCGCGATCGTAGCGGGCGGCAAAAAAGACCTTCTCCCGATCAAGCGAGTCAAAGGTGACAATGGGCGCGGCTGCATCAAAAAAGCTGAGCAACCCGCCACATTTCTCTGCAATTTGCGCGGCAAGCGCATCCGAGGTGAGCGGGCCGGTTGCGATGATAGAGATACCCTCCTGTGGAATCTGCCTCACCTCGCCTGGCACCACTTCAATATTGGGATGCGCCTTGATGCGCGCTGTCACCAGCGCAGAAAACGCCTTGCGGTCGACCGCGAGCGCACCACCGGCTGCTACACTGGTTTGCAGAGCGCAGTCGACCGTCAGAGAACCCAGGCGGCGCATCTCCTCTTTGAGCATCCCTGCCGCCGAGCCGATTCGCTGCGCCTTGAGCGAATTGGAACAGACCAGCTCTGCAAAATTTTCGTTGTGATGTGCGGGAGAGTATTTCTGCGGCTTCATCTCATGCAGCAGCACCGGCACGCCATGATTTGCCAGCGCCCAGGCAGCCTCACAGCCTGCTAGCCCTGCGCCAATGACACGGACGCTCATTCCTCTGCCCCGCTGGAGGCTTTGGACTTCACCGGCCGGCTATATTCGCAGCCTTCCTTGAGGCAGTGAACCAGTGCACCGCGGCCGGTCTTCTGGAACAGGGTCGCGCCGCATTTCGGGCACCGCTCCTCCAACGGCTTATCCCAGGTCATAAACTGACATTGCGGGTTATGCTCACAGCCAAAGTAATTTTTGCCGTTCTTGGACTTTTTCGCAAGCACCTTGCCTCCGCAGGTCGGACACAAGCCGCCCGTTTCCTTCACAATCTTCTTGGTATTGCGGCATTCCGGAAAGCCAGGGCAAGCTAAGAATTTTCCAAAGCGGCCGGTTTTGATCACCATATTGCGCCCGCAGAGCTCGCAAACAATGTCGGTTTCCTCGTCCGGCACCTTCATGCGGGTGCCTTCCATATTCTTTTCTGCCTGCTCCAACGTTTTAACAAAATCCCCGTAAAAGTCGCGTAGCATCCCGACATAATCGACATCCCCCTCCTCGACCTTATCCAGCGTTTGTTCCATCTTCGCGGTGAAGGTGACATCCACAATCTTTTTGAACTGCTCCTCCATCAGCTGGGTGGTAACCTCACCCAGCGCAGTTGGATGCAGCGCCTTGCCCTCACGCTCGACATAGTTGCGCGCGAGGATGGTGGTGATGGTGGGCGCATAGGTAGAGGGGCGGCCAATGCCGTTCTCCTCCAATGTTTTAATCAGCGACGCCTCGGTAAAACGTGCGGGCGGCTGGGTAAAGTGCTGGTTTGGCGCCAGCTCCTTCAGGTTGAGCTTATCCCCTACCGCAAGTGGCGGCAGCGTGGTCGAGTTCTCCTCGTCCCCCTCCTTCGACTCCTCGTACAGCACGGTAAATCCGTCAAACTTCACCGTAAAGCCGGACGCTTTGAACACACAGTTTGCTGCATTGATATCCACTGCAACCGTATCCAGCAGCGCATTCGCCATCTGGCTGGCAATAAACCGCTCCCAGATGAGCTTATACAGCTTATATTGCTCTGCGCTCAAGCTTTTTTTGATGCTGTCCGGCGTCAGCGATGGGTCAGAAGGCCGGATTGCCTCATGCGCATCCTGCGCATTTTTCTTGCTTTTGAACACCCGACGGGTGCTGGGCAGATATTCCTTGCCATAGGTTTTCAAAATGAACGCGTCTGCTTGGTCAGCCGCTTCGGTAGAGATCCGCAGCGAATCGGTACGCATATAGGTGATAAGACCGGTTGCGCCCACGTCCTCCAGCTCGACGCCCTCATATAGCTCCTGCGCCACCTTCATTGTGCGGCGGGATTGATAACCCAATCTGCGGGACGCCTCCTGCTGCAAGGTGGAGGTGATAAACGGCGGTGCAGGAGATTTTCTACGCACCCCTTTTTTCACATTTCCAACGAGATATTCCGCCTGATCCAGCGATGCAATAATTTCCTTTGCGCGCTCCTCATTGGGGATGGCGGTTAACTCCAGCTTTTGGCCATCAATCGAATAGAGCTTTGCCGCAATCGGCTTTTTGGCATGGCCCTTTGCCGTTAGCTTTGCATCAATGCTCCAATATTCCTGCTGCTTAAACGCCTGAATTTCCTTTTCACGGTCCACAATGATGCGCACCGCAACCGACTGCACACGGCCCGCAGACAGCCCCTTGCGCACCTTGCGCCAGAGAAACGGACTGATTTTATAGCCTACAATCCGGTCCAGGATGCGGCGCGCCTGTTGTGCGTCCACCAGCTTCGCATCGATCACCCGCGGGTGATCCATCCCATACTTAATGCCGGTTTTGGTAATCTCATTAAAGGTCACACGATTTTGCTGGCTCAAATCCACCCCCAGCATCTGCGCCAGATGCCAGGAAATCGCCTCGCCTTCGCGGTCGGGGTCGGTTGCAAGATAGACGGTATCGCTTTTCTTTGCTTTCTTTTTCAGCTCCTTGATCAGGTCCTCTTTCCCCTTGATCTCTACATAAACCGGAGAAAAATCGTGGTCTACATCTACCCCGAGCTTGCTTTTTGGCAGATCGCGCACATGCCCCATAGATGCAATAACCTCGTAATCCTCCCCCAGATATTTCTGTATCGTCTTCGCCTTCGCAGGTGATTCTACAATCACAAGATTAGACAAGTCCTCATCCCTTTCCTTTGCATGGCTGTTTCTGGCGCTACATAGGCTCTACAGACCATGTCAAAAACTCATAGTTGATCTATTGGCGGGCAAACGCCCCTCCTATTCAACAGGCTGCTGCCAAAGCAAACCGTTTGCCGGGCAGCCCGATTATTAACTGATTTACTTCAAGTTCGGTCAACGAGGAGAGCACCTCCATCAGCTGCAAGTCGCTCTGTTCCATCAAGATCTCTTCGTTGACCGGCTCTGGTGTGATCATCCGATAAATCTGCTGCGCTGCTGTAGAAACTCCCATCTCATCCAGCTGCGCCTGCGTCAGATGCAGCGCCACCTCCGCTTTTGGCGGCGTTTCATCCGGAACCTTTCTGCGCTTGCTGTTCTTTTCCACCGGGCTAACCTGCGGTATCATACGGCTGTTTGCCTGCCGCGCAAGCCTTCCCAGATCGACCGTTGCGGGCAACAGCCCCGCATATTCTTCTAAAATACTGAACACATTTATTACAATTTTTCCAGAGGAGTTGCCAATCAACTCATTACATCCCACCATCCGCTGGTCAAAAATTCCGCCTGGAACCGCAAAAACATCCCTGTTCTGCTCTAGCGCCAGCCGCGCGGTAATCAAAGCGCCGCTTTTCCGCGGTGCCTGTACCACCACAACACCGGATGCCAAACCTGAAAGCAGCCGGTTGCGCGCCTGAAAATGACTGCCGCGCACCTCACGCCCAAAGGGGTATTCGGTCATCAGCAAACCGCCCTGGTCCAGAATCCGCCGTTTGAGGCGATTGCTTTCCTTTGGGTAGTCCACATTCATTCCACAAGCCAAAATGCCAACCGTCTTTCCCTGTGCCTCCAATGCACCCTCATGCGCAGCCGTATCGATTCCAACCGCCAATCCGCTGACCACCACACAGCCCGCAATCCCCAAATCATACGCCAACTTTGACGCGGTGCGGATTCCGTATTCATTGCAGTCTCTTGTGCCAACCATCGTAATCGTCAACCGGTCTTCCAGATCTGCGCAGTCGCCCAGTACATATAATACACAGGGCATACAGTCGATATTTGCCAAATTTGTGGGGTAAGACGGATGATCGGGCGTGATGACCTGACAGCCCAGGCGTTGTGCTGTTTGCAGATTGGTCTGCGCCTGTTCCAGCGAACGGGTTTGCAGAATGCGCTCAAGCTCGCGAGGGGTGAACAGCGCCAGCTCCTCCAAATCCGATCGCGGCATCTGGTAAAGCTTTTCTGGACCACCGAGCTCACGCGCGACCTTGTCTACCTTGATACTGCCAATTCCAAGCACCTGTTGCAGCCAAATCCAATAGATGCTGTCCGCCATCTCTGTCCCCCCAGTTGTTTTTCTGTCAAAAGGTTTCCTCGATTTTTGAATTTCAGCTTTTAGCGAAAAAGTGCCAGCTTAATGACGCGCCATCTCCCAGATGAAAATACCCGCCGCCATCGCCGCATTCAGCGATTCGCTGCCCGCCTGCATGGGAATAATTGCGGGAGCCGTGCAGCAGGCTAGCACCTCATGAGAAAGCCCGTTTCCCTCATTGCCGATGGCCACTGCACAGCCATTTTGCAGTGGTAGCTGCTGCACGGGCACCGCTGTATCCGCCAGCGCCGCGCCATAAACCGCAAGTCCTTGCGCTTTCATCCGCTCGATGCTGCTACAGAGATCCTCTGTTACCTCCCAGGGAATTTTGAAAACACCGCCCATCGCGGCGCGCAAAACCTTTAAGCTATATAAATCTGGGCAATCCGAGGAAAGCAGCACCCCATGGATGCCAAAAGCCGCTGCTGTACGCAGAATCGTTCCCAAATTTCCTGGATCCTGCAAGGAGCAGAGCAGTAAAAAATGCCCATTTTCATTTATTGTAACACGCTGGCTTTGATTGTCAAGCATCCTAAACTGCGCAAACACCCCCTGTGTGCTGTCTGCGCGCGCCAGCTTTTCCGCGACCTGCGGCGTGATTTGTAAAAGCTCCCCTGCCTTTGGCAGAAGCTGTGCCAGCTGCCCATAGCGTTCAAGCGCTTGTTGGGTAAGAAACAGCCGCACCGGCTCACAACCAGCGTCAAACGCTTCCATCGTCAGCTTGAAGCCTTCGGTGACAAAACACCGCTGTGCATACCGCTGCCTGCGGGACGCGGCGAGCTGCACATACTGCTTGATCGTCGGGTTGTCCCGCGAAACAACCTCCTTAAAACGCATTGCAATTCTCCCTATATGAAATACGCCCGTCGTCAGCGACGAGGGCGTATCAGTAGCATTTTATTTAAAGGGCCGCCTTAGCCTGCTCCACCAGTGCGGTGAATGCAGCCGCATCATTGATTGCGATTTCAGACAGCATCTTTCTGTTCAGGGTTACGCCCGCCTTCTTCAATCCATTCATGAAGGTGCTGTAATTGACGCCGTTCATGCGGCAGGCCGCGGAAATTCTGGTAATCCACAGGGTTCTGAAATTGCGCTTTTTCTGCTTTCTACCGACGAAAGCATAGTTGCCAGATTTCATTACCTGCTGTTTTGCCATTTTAAACAGCTTGCTCTTTGCGCCAAAATAGCCTTTTGCAAGCTTGAGTGTCTTTTTACGTCTCTTGCGGGTCATCATCGCGCCCTTAACACGTGCCATATCTATTTACCTCCGTTATTTTGCAATTATTTGTAAGGAACCAACAGCTTAATGGTTGCGACATTGGTCTTATCTGCATAAGTGCCTTTGCGCAGACGGCGGGTTCTCTTGGTGTCCTTTTTGGTCAGGATATGGGACTTGAATGCGCGCGCACGTTTTACCTTGCCGTTTTTGGTCAGCTTAAAACGTTTCTTTGCACCGGAATGTGTTTTCAACTTAGGCATTTGATTTTCCTCCCTTAATATTGGCGGCGGGTTTCGGCGAAACAAACATCACCATACTGCGCCCCTCCAGCTTCGGCAGCTTCTCCACCACACCATATGCGGCCACTGCCTCGCTAAAGCGCTGCATAATGCTTGTACCCAGCTCAGGATGCGCCATCTCGCGACCTTTAAAACGCAGGGTAGCCTTTACCTTGTCGCCGCCTTCCAAAAATTTAATTGCGCGGTTGACCTTGGTGTTGAAATCGTTGGTATCGATATTCAGGGAAAGGCGCACCTCTTTGATTTCGATTACTTTCTGATTTTTTCTTGCTTCCTTCTCGCGTTTTGCCTGTTCAAATTTGTACTTGCCATAATCCATAATCTTGCAAACAGGCGGTACAGCCTGAGGAGCAATCTTTACAAGATCCAGGTTCTTCTCGACGGCCATATTTTGCGCAACAGAGATTGCTACAATCCCCAGCTGCTCTCCATCCGGCCCGATCAGTCGAACTTCCTTGTCCCTGATCTCCTCATTGATGTGCAAATCCTTTGTGCTAATGCGAAACACCTCCAAAACCTGTAAAACATAATAAAATGAGCGCAGGCAGCAACAACCCACACTCTCATCAATCCAATCCCCCCGCAAAGGGAATCCGTATTGACCAGCCATCCATCGACAGCGAGGTGAGAACAGAAACTGTCCTGCTTTGTTTACTGTGGGTATTCTAACATGAAACTGTCCCTTTGTCAAGTATTCCCGCAAAATATCCTTTCCACCACAGCCATTTCACCGAAGATAGCTTGAACCAAATCGGGGCCTATGCTATAATCAGAATAGCAAAACAAAATGGGGGCGGTCGGATGCAAACAATTATTGTGCTGTTAAATCCAGGAGAACTTAAAAATCCGGATATGGACTTACGCTATTGTGTTCCAGACCGCATTGAGGAAGTGTCCGGCTCTTTGATACAAAGCAACGGTTATGACTTTTTGGATACAGAAGAAGGGCAGCCTGGGCCCTTGATGGGCATTTGGCTAAAAACAGAGCACGCCAAAGAGAACTGGCCCATTATTCACAAATTGTTTCAAAGCGAACAATTTAAGGGAAATGATTTGTCTGTGTCCGCAGAAATTTACATTTCCGAGAATGATACAGACGATCTTGAAAATTGTTCGCTGGTTTTTCCGCAATAATCCTTCCAGTTTATGGGGAGCTGTCCAGAAAGGCAGCTCCCCTCTTTTTGTGAATTTTGATCCAGGTTATTTTTTCTGTTCGTATTCCTGATTGAGCGAAACCACCACACCGGAAAGTGCCAGCACCCCCAGCAGGTTCGGAATGACCATCAAGCCGTTGAACATGTCCGACAGATCCCACACCAGCTGTACCTTCAGGGTGGAACCAATCACCACAAATATAACCACCAGCACCGCATAAATTTTTACCGCGCCTTTTCCAAACAGATATTTTACATTCTGCTCGCCGAAGAAATACCATCCAACGATGGTAGAAAACGCAAAGAACAGCAGGCTGATTGCGATAAAGACATACCCTGCATTCCCATAGAAGGAGGAAAACGCCGATTGTGCCAGCTCTACACCCTCCAGTCCGGAATTCCACTTGCCGGTAATAATGATGGTCAGGGCGGTCATGGTCAACACAATAAAGGTATCGATAAATACGCCCATCATTGCTACTAGACCTTGCTCACAGGGGTGTTCCACCTTTGCAAGCGCGTGAGCGTGCGGTGTGGAGCCCATACCGGCCTCGTTTGAGAACAAACCGCGTGCAACACCATAACGGATGGCCTTTTGTACCGAAAGCCCGATTACACCGCCTGCAATCGCCTGTGGATTAAATGCTCCAACAAAAATTTGTGCAAATGCACTGCCAAGGTTTGCAAGGTTGCCAAAAATAATAATGAGTGAGCCCAGTACATAAAAAGTTGCCATTATTGGTACAATCTTCTCGGTTACAGATGCGATACGCTTCACGCCACCCAGAAAGATAAACCCGGCCACCGCTGCAACCATT
The DNA here is from genome assembly GCA_910586875.1 of uncultured Anaerotruncus sp. GTDB lineage: Bacteria > Bacillota > Clostridia > Oscillospirales > Ruminococcaceae > Anaerotruncus. Next base: position 43,677 of record CAJUJI010000002.1, read on the forward strand.
ACGCCAACCAGCAGCTTATTGACACCAAACGCCGAATAAAACGCGACGCCAATCGAATTGGACTGCACCATATTGCCCATAAAGCCCAGCGCCAGAATAATCATAACCGAGAAGGCAGCTGCTAACATCTTGCCAAAGCCCCCGCGAAACGCCGCCTGGATATAATATACCGGTCCGCCGGTTACCTGTCCATCCACCTGTGTTTTGTACTTCTGTGCAAGTGTCGCCTCCCCGTAGATGGTCGCCATGCCAAAAAATGCGGATACCCACATCCAGAAGATTGCGCCCGGGCCACCCATATAAATTGCACTCGCTGCGCCTGCGATATTGCCGGTGCCAACCTGTGCTGCAATTGCGGTTGCCAGCGACTGGAACGAGGACATCCCTTCGCGGTCGGCTTTGGTGCCAAACAGCTTGACATTACCAAATACCGCTTTAAAGGCGGCGCCGAATTTGCGCACCTGCACAAACCGCAGCCGCACTGAAAAATAAATCCCCGTGCCACAGAGCAGGAATAACAACGCATAATCCCATAAAAAGCCGTTTACCGCTCCCACAAGCCCTGTAACTGCCTTTGCAATCATCTCCATAAAATGAACACACCTCTTCAATCTCTTTTTAAACTGTCCTCATACCAAAGACAACTGTATGCAACGTGTTTTATCATAACATAAACGGCCCTGCAACGCAAGCGCTGGTGCATTTTTCAGCAGTCTAACCAGAGCTGTTTCATCTTTCCCCCAAAATTTTGGCGGATTGCAGCGCTCATATCCCCCTTTTTTCGCTCATAAAATGACATTATCAAACCATCTTGGGGGCGTATCTTATGAAACTGCTGGATAAATTTTTTCTTCCGCTCTCAATGGCGTTGGTGCTTGTAATCGCCAGCTTAACCGCGCGCTTTGCAATTCAGGTCAACGCCCCTGCGCCGGAGGGAATCGCTTTGCCAATCGTCATGTACCACCATATATTAAAGGAGTCTTCCCGACTGAATGCGTATACCATCTCGCCGGAAGAGTTCCGCATGGATTTGCAGTTTTTGCAGGACAATCACTATACCCCTATCGTCATCCAAGATCTGTTGGATTTTGTGCAAGGCAAGTCCGACCTGCCCGACAAACCGGTCATGATCACCTTTGACGATGGCTACGAAAGCTTTCATGAATATGCCTATCCCATCCTGCAAGAGTTCGGATTTCCGGCGGTATTTTCCGTGGTGGGAACCTATGCCGACCAATATTCCGCTGTAGATGACCACCACATCCGTTATTCTCACTGTACCTGGGAACAGTTGCGGCAAATGCACGAGGAAGGTCTGGTTGAAATTCAAAATCATTCTTATAACCTTCATCTAAATCAAAACGGGCGGCATGGCTCGATGCGCAAGCAAGGGGAATCTGAGGCGGACTACACCGCCATGCTTATTCAGGACCTGTCCCAGATGCAGCAGGATTGCGCAGAGCAGCTCGGTTGGCTGCCCACCTGCTTCACCTATCCATTCGGGCAGATCAGTCCGGAAGCGCTGCCCATCCTCAAGCAGCTCGGATTTTCCGCAGCGCTCACCTGCCGCGAAAAGATAAACTATCTCACCGGCGACCCCGAACAGCTTTATCATCTGCATCGCTTCAATCGTCCGCACAACACCAGCTTTCAGGCAATCTTGCAAAAAGCTGCCGCCTAAAAGTTTGACAATTTTTCTACTTTTGCATAAGTCCTAGACTTTTTTTCCTCCCTATGCTATAATCAAAGTACTTTTCAAGCATCAAAAAATGGCAAACGGAGCTGCCAAATTATCAAATTATCAAAGGAATGGATGTGCTGTAACATGAAAATCGTTGTATTGGACGGCTACAACAAAAACCCGGGCGATCTGAGCTGGGGACCGCTTTATGAGATGGGCGAGGTCACCATCTACGACCACACCGCACCGGAAGAGGTGTTGGCGCGGATGCAGGATGCTCCGATTGTACTGACCAACAAGGTGAAAATCACCGCTGAAATTATGGACCAAAATCCACAGCTCAAATATATCGGCGTAACCGCAACCGGCTTTGATCCGGTCGACTGCGCCGCTGCAAAAGAGCACGGCATCGTCGTCACCAACGTCCCTGTTTACGGCACCAATTCCGTTGCACAGCACATCATGGCGCTGCTGCTTGAAATTACCAACCGCGTTTCGTTGCACAATGAGTCGGTTCATGCTGGTGACTGGTGCCGCAGCCAGGATTTCTGTTACTGGAAAGCTCCGCTGCACGAGCTGGATGGCAAGACTATTGCCATCATCGGCTATGGGCGGATTGGGCAGGCAGCCGGCCGGATGGCGCGCGCATTCGGCATGAAGGTGCTGGCTGTAGATACCTACCATATTCCAGGGCACACTGATGCAACCTATGTTGAATTGGAGGAAGCGCTGGCACAGGCAGATGTCATCACCCTGCACTGCGGGCTCACCGCCGAGAACAAGGGACTGATCTGCAAGGAAAACATCAATAAAATGAAGGATGGCGTAATCATCCTGAATGCAGCACGCGGCGGTTTGATTGTAGAGCAGGATTTGGTAGATGCACTCAAATCCGGAAAGGTCGGCTTTGCGGGCGTTGACGTGATCTCCGCAGAACCGATGAAGAAGGGCAATGTGCTGCTAGAGGCGCCGAACTGCCTGATCACCCCGCATATTGCCGGTTGCAGCATCGAGGCAAGAGAGCGCTTGCTCCAGGTTTCTATGGACAATGTCAAAGCATTCCTGGATGGCAACCCCATCAACGTTGTAAACCGCTGATTTTTCCCATTATAAAAAGAAAGCCCTTTGGGGCTTTCTTTTTTTGCAATCTACAGCATTGGTTGTCATCCGGCCAGCAACATCCTGTCATTATCCAATGTGTGCTCACTCTGCTGCGCATACAGCGCCATCAGCTCTGGCACCGACATATTCTCACGCTGCTGCCCCGCAATATCCAATATGAGCCGGCCGCGGTCCAACATCACCGTTCGATCTCCGGTTGTGAGCGCCGCTTGAATATTGTGCGTAATCATCATGGTGGTCAGGTTTTCCTCCCGCACAATTTGTTTGGTAATCTCCATAATCTTGTGTGCAGTCGCAGGGTCGAGCGCGGCGGTATGCTCATCCAGCAATAACACCTGCGGTTTTGCAATGGTAGTCATCAGCAGACTGAGCACCTGCCGCTGCCCGCCCGAAAGCAGGCCTGCTTTTGCCTGCATCCGGTCCTCCAGTCCCAGCCCAAACGCTGCCAGCCGGTCCCGAAACAGCTCCAAATCCTTGCGGCGAACCCCCAGCCGGAAGATGCCCTTTGTGCTGCGGCTGTACGCCAACGCGAGATTCTCCGCAATTGTCATATTGGGCGCGGTCCCCTTCATCGGGTCCTGAAACAGCCGTCCAATTTTTGCAGCACGCTTGTGCTCCGGCAAAAAGGTGATGTCCTGTCCTTGCAGTAGAATGCGCCCGCTATCCAGTTCAAAATTCCCGCAAACTGCGTTAAACAGGGTGGACTTCCCCGCTCCGTTCGAGCCGATGATGGTCAAAAACTCCCCCTGCGCCAACCTTAAATCTAGCTGATCCAGCGCGCAATGTGCATCCGGGGTGTTGGGCGAAAAGGTTTTACAAAGCTTTTTGAGTTCAAGCATTCTGCATTGCCGCCTTTCTGCGTTTAAATTGTTCAATTTTGTGGCGCATGGTTGGGATAGAAAGTGCCACCACCACAATCGCCGCGGAAACCAGCTTTAAGGTGTAGGTTGGAAAGATGCTGGATTTCAGCGCCAGCGCGATGATCAGCCGATAGAGAATCGAACCTGCAATCGCGGACAGCAAGCCGATCGTCACCGAACGCCGCCCAAGGAATACCTCGCCGATAATGACCGATGCCAACCCAACCACTACAATTCCGATACCGGACGAAATATCCGCAAACCCCTGATACTGGGCAATGACCGCTCCGGAAAGCGCGATGCTGCCGTTTGCAAGTGCCAGCGCGGTTATTTTGGCAGCGTCCACAGGAATGGAGGAGGCACGCACCATCTCTTCATTATCCCCCACGGCACGGATACAGAGTCCCAAATGGGTTTTAAACAGCCAAACTAGAAACACTGCCAAGGCTGCACAGACCAGCAGCGCTGTCAGCAGCTTTGTGCTGTCCTTGCTCAAGGCGGGCAGCAAACCTTGCAGATCCGAAAAAAGAGTGTCTGTGCCAATCAGCGAGAGGTTGGAACGGCTGCCCAGCACATACAGATTCACAGTATACAGCCCGCTCATGGTCAGAATGCCGGAAAGGATCGGATGAATTTCTAGCTGCGTTTGTAGCAATCCGGTCACACAGCCCGCCGCCATCCCTGCCAGGGCCGCACACAGCAGCCCCAGATATGGCTTTCCCGCCAGCGTGAGCGATGCGCAAACCGCCAGACCCAGCGTAAAGCTTCCATCGGTGGTTAGATCGGGCAGGTTAAGAACCCGGAAGGTAATATAAATTCCCAGCGCCAACAGCCCATAAATCAGGCCCAGTTGGAGAGAACCCAGAAACAAAGCCATTCCTTGCGCCTCCTTTACTCTAAAATCACGGCAGCAGAGAGCTCCTCTTGTGCCAGCTCAACACCGATTGCCGCCGCTGTTGTTTGATTGATTACGGTGGTGAATGTCGAAACCACTACAGACGGAATTTCAGCAACCGGCGTCCCTTTCAGGTATTGATCCGCCATATCTGCGGTCATTGCGCCGATCGTTGGATCATCAATGCTGACGGTCGCAAATGCGCCGGAGGCTACCATCACTGCCGAACTACCATAAACCGGAATTTTGGCGTCCTTTGCAACCTCGGCAACCTGCGGGAGCGCACTTTGCACCATCGCATCATTGGGGATAAAAATTGCATCCACCTGGCCGACTAAGGATTGCGCTGCCTGCTGCACTTCCGAGGAGGCTGTGACAATCGCCTCCCGATAGTCCATGCCATTCGCACTTAAGTACGCCTTTGCCGCCTCAGCTGTTGTCACCGAATTGACCTCGCTGGTATTATAAAGCAACCCATAGGTCTTGCAGCCTGGAGTCAGCCGGTCGGAAAGCTTGAACATCTCCTCCACAGGAATCGCATTCGAGGTGCCTGTGGCATTTTTGTCCGGCTTTTCCAGCTCCGAAATAATTCCTGCGCCGACCGGATTGGACACCGAAATAAAAAATACAGGCGTCTCTCCCTCCAGGTTAACCACCGCTTGCGCCGCTGGCGTTGCAATCGCTACAATGCAATCATAGCCGCCATTCACCAGCTCCTGCGCAATCGAATTGAGATTGGTCATATCGCCCTGCGCGTTTCGATAATCAAATGTCATCCTATCCTCGGTGTAGCCCAGCTCGCGCATCCGTCCAATAAAGCCCTCGCGCATATCGGTAAACGCGCCATTGTCCGCCATCTGTACAATGCCGACCTCGATGGGGGCATCGCCGCCGCTGGAGGCGGGCGCAGCAGAATCGCTCTTACAAGCGCTGGCGGTTGCCGTCAGCGCCACTGCTGCAAAAAATGTCATCGCTTTACGAATCATCTGGTTGGTTTTCATGTTGGATTCTTCCCTTCACATAATAAATTTTATTATGTCGGTTAGAACAGCGCTTACAAGGATTTTTGCAAACAAAAAACGCCCGTCCTTGTACTTTCGTACACAAGGACAGACGTAAAACATCTGCGGTGCCACCTTGGTTGGTAATCAAATTACCCGCTCTGTCGAGTGCCGACACACTCCTCACCCGTTAACGCTGGCGATGCGTCTTGGATACTTAGGTTTCCCTGTTCACCAAGCCCTCCGTAGTCCATTTGCCGTCCCGCTTTCGGCCAGGCTCTCAGCTGCCCCGACTCTCTGTGCGTGCGCTTACGGTTTGATTTCTACCTCAACGGTTTGATGTTGTTCATTATACGCCGATTTTTAAATTTGTCAACCCTTTTTTTCAAAAACTTTATTCCGCCAAAATAGGCACGGTATATCCGCCATATGGCATTACATACACATCCTTACCCGTAAAATCCACCTGTTGCAGCAGCTGCTCAATCGTATCATATGCCCGCAGCTTCATCGGTGCCACCTGTTCATGTGGGATTTGAGTGAGCATAAAAACCGCCTTGCAGCGGGCGATCACCTCGCAGGAGGCGTAAAAAATATATCCGGCAATGCTGAAATTGGCGCGCAAATCTGCGTCCAATGTGCCGCGGCGCAACGGCGCAATCCAATCGAAAAATTCCGGTGCGCCGCCCCCTTCCCGGCACTCCGCCAAAAATACAAGCTCGCCGCCATCCCGCACCGCCTGTGCCGCGTTCAGCAGCGCTTTAACCCCTTGATAGAGGTTGATATCCTTTGGATAACCGCCGCAGCTCACAACCACTATATCCGCCTTGTGCTGGATAGGAACCCCCATAACCTGTTCCACCACTGCACAGCTTTCTTCCCAGGCTGCCTTCCAATGCCCACAAAGCAATCTGCAATGCTCGTTTTGGCTGTTGACCACAAGATTGATCCCAAACACCGGCGCAACCAAATTTGCCGCCTCATTCATATCCTCATTGACCGGATTTTCCGCCAGCTTGCCCATGCCAATCATTGGATTTGAACAGGGCTGCTGCGGGCTGAGCGAATGGATGTGATTTTGACAGATGGTTTTTTTACCGGAAATTCCAGGTAAAATACTTTTGCGGCCGCCGCCAAAGCCCGCCATCAGGTGATGCACTGTGCCACTGACCAAAATTACCTTTCTGCCAACCGCCAGCGGATGAACCCAAACCTCTGTACCATAGCTGGTGGTACCCACATAAGCCAAATCCGGCGCCATACAATCGTGGTTGCAGACCTGCACCTTTGCATAAACCTCTGGCGAAACCAGTTTTTGCAGCTCTGCCTCGCTCTGCGGACGATGGGTGCCCAACGCCACCACAATTGCAATCTGTGTGTAAGCTACCCCCGCCACCTCATGCAGGTAATCCACCAACAGCGCACAAATTTTGTCCTGGCGCATCCAAAAGCGTGTCAAGTCGCTGATGACAATGGTCACAAGATCCTCTGCACAGATTAGCTCTGAAAGCGGCGGTGACTGGATGCACTCCTGTTCCACCGCCTGCAAAAAAGCCTGCTTCAAATCGGTGATTGGCTCTATCTGGCAATCTGTCAAAAGCTGCACCGATTTCGCGCCTTCCATACCAAGCTCTATCTGTGTTTCCCCATATTTTAACCGAACTGGTTCCATCGAAACTCCCCCTTGCTTGTTTTCTCCTTCGCTACAATAGCACAAACTGGCGCATAGCGCAAGGCTCTGTTTTCGTCATGTCACGCGCAGCAGTATCCTTGTATATTTCACCACCGCAGGGAGATAACAAGAACAGCATTTTCTTGCGGAGGTGCATCATGCAATCGAGTCCAAAACGAGGAGTCCCCTTTTTTCACCGCATTCTAGATGGAATTGAATGGGCCGGAAACCGTCTTCCCCATCCAATCACCTTGTTTGCGATTCTTTGCGCTGTCGTTCTGGTCGTTTCATGGTTTTGCGCTTATTTTGGCATCTCTGCGACCGGTGAACTGATCGACAGCAAGACGCTGGAGCTGACCGAACAGACGGTCACCTGTGTGAGTTTACTCAGCCGCGATGGCATCGTTTATATTTTAACCAGCATGGTGAAAAATTTTACCGACTTTGCACCGCTTGGAATCGTTCTCGTGATTATGCTGGGGGTTGGCTGCGCAGAGGGAAGCGGCTATCTTTCGGCGCTGCTCAAAAAAGCCGTTTTGATCACGCCGCGCCAGGTGATTACACCGATGCTGGTTTTTTTAGGTGTGATGTCAAACGTTGCTACCGATGTCGGATACGTGCTGCTGATTCCGATTGGTGCAATGCTATTTATCGCTTATGGCCGCCACCCTATGGCGGGATTGGCCGCAGCATTCGCTGGCGTTTCCGGCGGCTTCAGCGCGAACTTGCTGGTAGGTGCGCTCGACCCCTTGCTTTCCGGCATCAGTACCGAAGCCGCGCACATGATCGATCCCGGCTATACCGTCTATGCAACCGATAACTGGTATTTTATGATCGCTTCTACATTGCTTATTGTTGTAATCGGCAGCCTGGTAACCGACCATATCGTTGAGCCCCGTCTTGGTGGCTACAACAGCCACGAATCCGACCATCTACAGACTGCATCCCTTCTCCCGCAGGAGGTAAAGGCATTAAAAGCTGCAAATCTGACCTTACTTGCGCTGGTTGTGTTTCTCGTTGCAGCGGCCATCCCCAAAAGCTCGCTGCTGCGCAATCCTGAAACCGGCAGCTTAATCGCTGGTTCCCCGCTAATTGACGGACTCATCCCGCTGCTGGCGCTGCTGTTTTTTCTGCCCTCGGTGGTCTATGGGCGGGTCGCCGGCGTTTACAAAGGTGAGAAGGATATCTGCAATCAATTGCAGGATAACATGTCGGTGATGGGCAGCTATATTGCATTGGTCTTTGTCTGTGCACAATTTACCAGTTATTTCAACTATAGCCGTCTGGGAACCATCCTTGCTATCCGCGGAGCCGAACTGCTCAAAACCTCCGGTATCTCTGGGCCGCTGCTGATGGTCCTATTCATCTTGTTTGCATCACTCGTAAACCTGTTGATCGGTTCTGCTTCTGCAAAGTGGACCATCCTTGCACCTGTATTTATCCCCATGTTCATGGTACTGGGCTACTCCCCCCAGCTTACACAGGTCGCTTACCGGATTGGCGATTCCTGCACCAATCTTATTACACCCTTGATGTCCTATTTTGCAATGATCGTCGTATTTGCCCGCAAGTACGACCCTGAATCAGGAATCGGCACGCTTATTTCCACCATGCTCCCTTATAGCCTGCTATTCCTAGCTGGATGGTCGGTATTGCTGGTGGCTTGGATGCTGCTGGGACTGCCATTGGGCCCAGGCGCTGCTTTGCTCTTGTAATTGCCGCTTTGTTATGGTAAAATGGAAAAGGATTTTTCAGATTACTATGATAAAGGAGATTACCTATGAATCGGCAGCGCCTGTTGGATACTTTTTTGGAGTATGTGCAGATTGATAGCTAAATGTTACATGAGAAAGCTTTTTGTGATCGCTTAGTGCAGGACTTAACCGCACTGGGCGCCATCATTACATTGGACCACGCTGGTGCACAGCTGGGCTCGGATACCAGCAACCTGTTTGCCTGGTTTGACGGAGATCCCACCCAGGAACCGATTTTGTTCGATTGCCATATGGATACTGTTGCACCCGGCTGTGGGATTGTGCCTTATCTTGAAGATGGCATAATTCGCAGTCGGGGCGAGACCGTTTTGGGCGCGGATGATAAATCTGGCATTGCTGCGATTGTGGAGGCACTGCGCACCATCAAAGAGCAGAAGCTTGCACATCGGCCGGTCCAGCTGGTGTTCACCATCTTTGAGGAGGGTGGCGTACGCGGAGCAGCCTGCCTTGACCGCAGTTTGCTGCGCGCAAAACAATGCGTCGTTTTTGACTGTGGCGGAGATGTCGGCAAAATTGTCACTGGCGCGCCTGGTCACGCCAAACTGCGCGTCCAAATTACCGGCCGTGCAGCACATGCCGGCGCCGCTCCCGAGCAAGGAATCAACGCCGTTCAGGTGGGTGCGGCAGCGCTTTCCCAAATGAAGCTGTTGCGGGTTGATTCGGAAACAACGGCGAACATCGGTACCTTTCAGGCGGTGGGAGAAACCAATGTTGTACAAGCGCACGCCTTTTTAGAGCTGGAGGCGCGCAGCCGCGATCCACAAAAGTTAGACGAACAGCTTGCACATATGGTCGATTGCTTCAAGAACGCCTGCCAGCAATTCGGCGCAACATTTTCCTATGAAATTGAAACCTCCTACCAGGCCTACCGGCTGGACATCCAAACACCTTTGGTGCAGTTGGTTGCAGGCGCTCTGCGCAAAGCCGGAATCGAACCGGAATTTGCAACCGCCGGCGGCGGCAGCGATGCAAACTGCTACAATTCTTATGGCATACCAGCGGTAGTGGTGAGCACAGGAATGCAGAAGAACCACTCCTCCTCCGAGTATATCACCGTAAAAAATTTGGAGGATTGCACCCAATTGGCACTCGCATTACTCTGTATCTGATGGATCGTTCCAATCTAGCCGTGACCGTGCATCAGCTGGTATACAGCAAAAGTTTTACGCGATTTTTTACAAAAAATTGCGGGGTACAGAGGCAAAGCCCCAATCGTGCAAAAGAAGACAGCTCTAAATAGAGCTGTCTTCTTTTGTGCGATCAGCTTCTGCCTGCCCCGAATGCTGTGCAAGATAGATCCCATCCGCAATCTCCTTAAAAATCGGGGCAGCCACATCGCTGCCGGATTTCCCATTTTCCACCAGCACAACGATTGCATACTTTGGCTGCTCCGCTGGCACATAACCTGCGAACCAAGCATGTACAATCTCGCTGTCCTCCTCTCCTGGCGTCTCATAAATCCCCGTTTGTGCCGAGGCGGTCTTGCCGCCCGCTGTGCTATAGGAGGGAGCTGCTAGCTTTCCACTGCCGTCCACCACATTTGCAACCAGTGTATCCCGCAGAACATCCGAAATGTATTCGGAAAACACCTGACTTGGATGGTAGCTTAACGTATGCTCATAGAGATCCTTTCCATTCTCGGTGAAGCCCTCCACCAGCCGCGGCGTAACCGCAAAGCCGCCGTTTGCCACCGTACAAATCATCTGTGCAATCTGAATCGGCGTCGCGGTGAGCGAGCCCTGCCCAAACGACAGATTCGCAACCGCTGTATTCAGCTCCAACTCGCGTTCATCCGGCAAGGTTCCACTTCGGGTGCGGATGTCGTTTGAAAATTGTGCCGCACGGGTAAAGCCAATCTCCCTGGCCAGTGACACAATCCGTTTTCCCCCTGCAACCTGCCCCATATGAATAAAAAAGGGATTGCAGGAAACCTCTATCGCTTTCTTGAGGTCAATTTCTCCATGTCCATTGCGCCAATGACAATGGAAAATATGCCCATCCACATCCACATAACCTTCACAAAGGTAAGGTGCATACCGCCCCACCCCGCTCTCTAGGGCAGCAGCGGCCGTCACTAGCTTGAAGGTCGAGCCCACGTTATATTGAGAAAAGGCCCTGTTCACAAACGGGCTGCGCTCATCATGAAGACTTGCCGCCAAATTGTTGGGATCGTAGGCGGGCATAGAAACCGACGCCTTTAAATCTCCGGTTTGCACGTCCATCACCACCGCGGCGCCCTTTTCCACCCCACGCATCGCATCCTGTGCTGCACGCTGAATTTCTGCGTCCAATGTCAGCACCACGCCGCCTTCACTGCGGTAGTTGTTTTTGCGAATTTCGGGTACAGCTGTCGTCATTGTGCGCCCCACCGCATCCATTGTATACCGCACCTGTAAATTGCCGTCGTACTGGCGCAACAGGTCGTTATAGGCCAACTCTATCCCCGCAGCACCATCCTTCTTATCCGGGCTGAGGTAACCGATGATATGCGGCGCCAGCTGATTTTTAGAATACCGCTGCACCGTTTCAAACATTTCGATACCTTTTGAGTAGACCTCCGTTTGCTTGAGCTCGACCGTATAGGGACGGGTTGCATCGGTGTCTGGCTCGATGGTATCACCAGTTTCACGCGCCGCCGCTGTCAGCGCGGTATAAGCCTCTGGCGATGGAAGCACCGCCGCAACCGTCTTGCGCTCGTTTGCAACCAATGGCTTCATGTTGCAATCATAAATCATCCCGCGGGTATTGTCCACATCCAATACAAAGGTGCTCTGGTTGTTCGCAACCGAGGCAAGCGAATCCCCCGCAACACTCAACAGGTAAAACCGGCAAATCATTCCGGTAAACATAAAAATCAATAGCACATAAATGGATAAAGCTCTTTTGCCCATCTGCATCACCCCGCTATAGTTTTGGCAGCAATCAGAGAATTTAGTCAAATGTGCAACCGCTCCTCGGTAAAAAAAAGCTCCAGCCAATCGCTGGAGCTCTTTGCGCTCTGCATAATGCTCCCCTGTCAGCGGTGAGCATTATGTAGGCATATTTCCTCTGGTATCCCCCAAACCGAAGCTGATGGAAAGCGCATGGTCAATCTGGCCCATTGAGCTTTCGTCCAGCCTTCCCATCTTCTCCTTCAGGCGGCGCTTATCAATCGTGCGTATCTGCTCAAGCAGTACCACCGAATCACGCGAAAGCCCGCAGTCTTGTTTGATTTCGATATGGGTAGGAAGTTTGGATTTCTCCTTTTGGCTGGTAATCGCTGCGGCAATTACCGTTGGGCTGTAACGATTTCCGACGTCGTTTTGCACGATCAGCACCGGACGCACGCCGCCCTGTTCAGAACCCACCACCGGGCTTAGGTCCGCGTAGTAGATTTCTCCCCTTTTTACGGTCACGTCTATCACTCTCCGTGGTATTCATTTTGCATTTGACGTCGTCCTGCATCCTTAGTTTGGTCTCTGTTGGACCGGTTTAAACATTCTCTGCCAGAAAAATTTCCAACCAGGTGTATCCTGTGGATCTTCGCCTGTCGCTTTCAAACAACCACCGTGTAAAAGCGTGTCAACTGTCCCACCGCAGAGAATCGCCGGGCCCTGTTTCGCATGATATGGCCAACAAATGCGCTGCCGCACTTGTGGGGACTCACCCACCACTTGAACACATAGCCTGTTTTCAAATGTGTTGACCTATACCATTCTATTAGCATCCCACCATTTCTGACAATATAAAAGCCCACACCTGCTGGGTGCGAGCTTTTTTGAAAAAACAGTTTACTCCAATATTTTAAAGTTCAGAATCTCCAAATCCAGCTGTTGTGCCGGAATCGACAATTTTAAAATATTTCCATCCCGAGCGCCGGCGGTCAACAGGAACTCCCCTTCCTCCATCTGTCCACGGATTATCAGCTGTTCCCCCTCCTGCTGAACGGTAACCCCCTGTTCCTCCATCGCGCTGTTAAGCGCAGAAAGCACCAGTTTGGACGCCGCCTGCCCCGGAAGATTGCCCGGCACAAAATCAAACGACAGCTTTTGATAGTCAAAGGTCACACGGTCGGTATAGAAGGTCATCTTCAAATCTCTCAGACTGTCCGGCGCCTCAAAAACAACCTGTGCGCAGTTCATGGGCTTTTTGTAAATGGTCATCACCGACTCCAGCGTTTTATACTTCACCTTCGCGGTGGTCTGGTAGGATTTGCGCAGCTGCTCCTGCACCTGCTGTGCAGAAGGTGCAGCCTTCTGCGCAGCTCCACAGCCACCCAGCAGCACACACAATGCCGCTATCACAAAACCCTTCAAAAAGCCCTGTCTCATCTGCTACTCCCCTCTACCTGCCATAGCTGGCAAACACCCGCGGCAGCGCATCGATCACGTCCCGCGGCAGCAGCCCATATTGGGAATACTCCTGTGCGGCATAATCTGCGGCCATCCCATGCAGCCAAACGCCACAGGCAGCCGCCAGCGCCGGTTCACGCCCCTGTGCCGCCAACGTCCCGATTACGCCAGCTAAAACGTCTCCGCTGCCCGCCTTTGCAAGCCCTGCATTTCCTGTTGTATTGATATAAACCTGCCCATCAGAGGCAGCTGTGACCGTATAGGCGCCCTTTAGCACCACCGTCGCCTGGTATTCTCCGGCAAACGAGCGCCCCGCCTCCAAACTCTCCCTCTTTAGCTGCTCTACCGGCAGCGTGGTCAAACGGGAAAGCTCCATCAGATGCGGCGTCAGGATAATTGGTGCTTGCGCCTGTCTCATTATTTCTATGCTGCGGGAGAGCGCATTTATACCATCTGCATCCACCACAACCGGACATTTTGCATGACGGATCACCTCATAAACAATGCGGCAGGCATCTGCGCTGCTGCCTAGACCATTGCCCAGCAGAATTGCGGTTGCATGTTCCATCGCCTCACGCAGTTCATCCATCGACTCATAGGAAAGTGTTCCCTCTACCGTCTGACGCAGCGGCAACATCACTACCTCCGGCAGCAACGGCAGGGTTGTGCGGCAGACCTCCTTGGTGGAGGCCAGTGTTACATAACCCGCACCTGTGCGCATCGCAGCCAAGGCTGCAAGCGCCGCTGCACCCATAAAGCGCTGGCTCCCGCCAATGATCAACAGCTTCCCATAGCTGCCCTTGTGGCTGTCACGCGGGCGCTCTTGCAGCTCTCGAAACACCAGCTCACTGTTTACAAGCTGGAATTTTGGCAATATCCCCTCATGTGCTTCAGCCGGAATGCCAATATCTGCCAGCACAATCTCTCCACAGTGTTCCGCCGCACAAGGCAGCACCGTAGCGGGTTTATCGCTGTCAAACACGATGGTGGTATCCGCTTGTATCGCAAACGGGTCCGCGATTCCGTTATCCGCATTCACACCGCTTGGGATATCCAGCGCAAACAGCCGTGCGCCTACCCCATTCATCAGCCTGCAAATATCCCTATGCTGCTCGTCCAGCTCCCCATGGAAGCCGGTCCCATAAATAGCATCGATCAAAATATCTGTTTCCGACAACCGCTCGGTTAGATATTGTGGGTCTGTACCGTATTCCACGACAGCTATGTCCATCTGCTCCAGCAACGCAAACATCGCTTTAGATTGCTCGGTTTTGGGTTTGCCATCGACCAGTACAACCGCAACATTTGCACCGGCTTCGTTCAGCCGCCGCGCACACACAAAGCCGTCCCCGCCATTGTTTCCGCGCCCGCAAAAGATGGTGATATATTGGCCTTCCACCTCGCAGCTGCGCCGGATCACCGCTGCCGCAGCGCTTCCTGCATTCTCCATCAGCCGCTCGTAGCTCATGGAATAATGCAGCGAATTGCGTTCGATTTCTTTCATCTGCTCGGATGTTACAATAAACATTCTTTTGCACCTCTAATGTCATTTTCGTCGGTGAAGTTTTCATCTACAATTTGTATTATAGCATATTTTATTGCGGAAAAGTGCAAATTTTAAGGGGACAGCATTACAACAAAACCGCCCGGCAGACGGCTATTGTTCGCCGTTTGCCGGGCAGCTTCTATTCATTTGATGCGTTTCCCAAAATCCGTATCTGTTTCTCCACATGGTTGAGCAATTCACAACCATCTTCGGTGACAATCACCAGGTCCTCAATGCGGGCGCCGAATTTTCCAGGAAGGTAGATCCCTGGCTCGATGGAGAAAACCATGTCTTTTTGGGCAAGGCCGGTGTTGATCGAACTGACATCCCCTTGCTCATGGTCCTCCATGCCGATAAAGTGGCCAAGCCGGTGGGTGAAAAATTCACCATACCCCGCGGCGGCAATATGATCGCGGGCGGCAGCATCGATATCGCACAAACGCACGCCTGGCCGGACCATCGCCTCTGCGCGTTCGTTTGCCTCACGAACCAGATTATATAGGGCAACATAAGCAGAATCTGCCTTCTTCCAGAAATAGGTACGGGTCATATCCGAGCAGTAATGCTCCTTTTTGCAGCCGATATCAATTACAATGCAGTCCCCCTCATGAATTACCGTGTCATCCGGGGTGTGATGTGGGTCGGAGGCATTTGCGCCGAACGAGATGATCGAGTCGAAAGCCAGCCCCTCACAGCCATATTCGGCATAACAGCGGTCAAGATAAGCGGCACATTCTCTTTCGGTGACACCATCATGCAGAAAGGCCACCAGCTTTTCCATACAGCTATCGTTGATCTGCGATGCCCTGCGCATCAGTTCCTTTTCGGCCTCATCCTTGCAGGCGCGCACCCGATCGACACAGTCGGAGCCGAGCACCGGACGGGTTCCCTCGCAGGCGTCCAGAATCGGCAGCAAAAATCGCGCAGCTATATTTTTATCCACCCCCAGCATTCCGGCTGCGATGTACGGCGCAACCATCGCGGAGATGTCGTCGGTATCGGTATAAAGGACCGTCTCAAAGCCGGTGTCGCCCAATGCAAACAGCTTGTTAGCAAATAGGATCGGGCCATTATCGACGCGCATTAGCAGCGCCCAGAACCGCTCGAATGGAAGCACATCAATACCGGTGAGATAGTAGATGCTCAAATGATCGGTGATCAGCAGCTGGGAAAGGCCAGCCTCCTGCATCCGTTTGCAAACACGGGAAATTCGCTCTTGGTACAAATTCATCATACCCTTTCTTTTTATTTGCACAAAACAAAAGGGGCAAGCGATACGCTTGCCCCTTAAAAACTGCCGGGATTATTCCTCCACAAAGGAAGTAGCCAGCCGGATCAAGATTTCGGCGCAGGCGTCTATTGCTTGGGTGGAAACATACTCATAGATGCTGTGGCCGTTCTGGTAGCCGGTGGAGATATTCGGGCAAGGCAGCCCTCTGCCGGAAAGCAGCGAACCATCGGTGCCGCCACGAATCGGAATTACGCGCGGAGTGACCCCCATGCTGGTGATCGCCTTGAATGCGTGATCCAGAATCTCCGGACGAGGCTTAATAACCTCGTACATGCTGAAGTAGCTGTCCTCAAACGAAATTTCAACGGTACCCTCACCATACACGCTGTTGAGATAATCAACAAGCCGCTTCATAAACGCTTTGCGGTTGTTGAACCCATCCATATCAAAGTCACGGATGAGATATCTCAATTTTGTAGTGACAACACTGCCGTCAAAGGTCATCAGGTGATAGTAGCCCTCGCGGTTCTCGGAATGCTCGCAGAACTCGGCGGACGGAAGCATACTATGGAACTGGGTGCCGATGGTGTTTGCGTTGACCATCTTGTTTTTCGCACGTCCGGGATGAATCATTACACCATGAATGGTGATATCCGCAAACGCAGCATTGAAGGTTTCAGCGTTGATTTCACCAACCGTCTGGCCGTCCAGTGTGTAAGCGAAATCTGCGCCAAAATAATCCAGGTCAAACACCTTTGCACCGTTGCAGCCGACCTCTTCATCGGTGGTGAAGCCGACCTTGATGGTGCCGTGCTTAACCTCGGGATGGGCCATCAGATACTCAACCAGATTCATAATTTCCGCGGTGCCGCATTTATCGTCCGCGCCCAACAGGGTGGTACCATCGGTAACGATGATATCCTGGCCAACATAGTTAAGCATGTGCTCATAAATGTCGGTTTTCATCACAATGCCCTTTTCCTCGTTGAGTACGATATCCTTGCCGTCGTAATTTTCAACAATGCGGGTCTTGACATCTGTGCCCGACACATCAGGGGAAGTATCGATATGAGCGATATAGCCAACTACTGGCGCCTTGGTGTCACAATTGGCTGGGATGGTGGCATAGACATTGCCCGCATCGCACATACGGATATCCTGCGCGCCCAACTCCTCAAGCTCTTTTACCAGCAGGCGGCTCAGGTCCAGCTGCTTTGCAGTAGATGGCGGCGTGAGTCCGCCCGGCTGAGACTGGGTATCAATTTTAACATAACGTAAAAAGCGCTCGACAACATTGGAAAGCTGTTTAGCCATTGGTTACAATCCCCTTTCAAGCGATCATTGGATTTTTTGAAGACTTACGACCAACCGAGCATCTGCGCAATCATCAGGAAGGCAGAGCCGACAACAATATTGATGATGGTCAGCGGAATGATAAACTTCATCCATTTGTCATACCGCACGCCAGCGATGGCGCAAACGCCCATAAATAGACCAGCGGTTGGGAATAGCGGGTTGCCCAGACCTTCGCCGAGGCAGTAAGCGGAAACTGCAACCTGGCGGCTGATACCAACCACGTCGGCCAGCGGCGCCATCAGCGGCATAATCACATAAGCGTGACCGGAGGACGAGGAGATGAACAGGTTGAGCAGCAGGTTCACTAAGAACATACCAACCGCAGACAGAGCTGCCGGCAGCGCTGCCAGCGGGATAGAAAGCGCATTTACAATCGTGTGGATGATATTGGAATCGGTCATAACAACGCTCAGTGCGTTAGCAAGGCCGATGATGACCGCCGCGCTGGACATCGTCTTAACGCCCTCGGTAAAGGATTTTGCAATTGAGTTGGGGGTCATTGCACCGATGATGCCCGCTGCAAAGGTAAGAACCATCATCGCAGTACCCAGCTGAGACATACCCCAGGAAAACTTGATTGTGCCGTAAGCGTAAACGATGAAGATGATTGCCAGCACTGCCAGGCAAAGCATATGACGGATGTTGAACTTTTCAGCGACGCCCTCAAAGTCCGCACTGCCATCGCTGTTATCGCTGTCGGTGTAGCAGCCGGTGATCGACTTAGAGGGGTCCTTGCGGATGTTGGTAGCATAACGCAGTGAATACCAGATGCAAATACCTACAAACACAAACCACATGATCAGACGCACGCCTGCGCCGGACATGATCGGAATACCCGCGATTTCCTGACCAATCATCGTATTGAATGGCTCGATTGGCGAGGAGACTGTGCCTGTGCTCGACGGCATATAAAGCGCCGCCACCACCATAATCGGGTCGAGCTTGAGCCGCTTGCAGATCATGACCATAATCGGCGCGAACGCCAGTGCAATGTTGTTGCCTGCACCAACCGAGCCGAGCGCCGCCATCATCAGACCGACGACCGGTAGAATGATGTAATGATTGCCGCCGGTTTTTTGGATAAGATGCGCAACCGATGAACGGATTGTGCCAGTATCCTCCAGCACGCGGAATGCGCCGCCGATGAGCAGTGTGATGAAGATGACGCTTGCGCCCTTATTCATACCCTTATAAAAAGCCTCCAGGAACGCAACGAGTCCTGCCGGCTTACCTTCAACATAATGGTATGTACCCGCAATAACCGTCTTGCCGTCCTCCGCAAAATCGAACGAGCCCGCCGGTAGAATGAATGTCAGCAGGCAGATTACAATTAGCATCCCCACCAGTATGACAATCGTATCGGGCATTTTGAGTTGTTTTTTCTCACTGTTAACCTGTTTCATAAAACATATACCTCCCAGACTTTTTTCGTGTAGAATACGACCTCCTTTCTTGCTATTTTTCATTATACCGCTTTGTCCCAGATG
>CAJUJI010000003.1 GCA_910586875.1 uncultured Anaerotruncus sp.
GTTTCTGAGCACTGCAAGCGAATCCGGATTTAAAAAGTCAAGATAGTTGCTGCCCTCCGGAATATCCCCAACATTCTCCAAGGTGAACAGATTGTCATACAGCATGATCTGTGCATCAACCGCATGTGCTGCCGAAACCCAATGAATGGTGCCGCGCACCTTGCGCCCATCCAGCGGCTTGCCGTTGGCAGCCTCCAGGTCCGCGGTACAACGCAGCTCGATCACCTCGCCCTGCGCATCTTTGATCACCTCATTGCAGCGGATAATATAGCTGCCCATCAAACGAACCTCTCCGTCCGGCTTGAGGCGCTGGAATTTTGGCGGTGGAACCTCTGCAAAATCGGATTTTTCAATATACAGCTCACGGGAGAATGCAACCTTGCGGGTGCCAGACTCCGGATCAACAGGGTTGTTGCTCACCTCAAAGTATTCCGTCTTGTCCTCCGGATAGTTGGTGAGCACCACCTTAATCGGCTCGGTGACAGCCATCCGGCGCGGAGCGGTGGCGTTTAGCTCCTCACGGATACAATACTCCAACAGCTTGATATCCACCAAGCTATTGGTCTTTGCAATTCCTGCACGCTTGACAAACTCCAAAATGGAGGAGGGGGTATAACCACGGCGGCGCAGCCCGCAAAGGGTTGGCATACGCGGGTCATCCCAGCCGTCCACCCTGCCGGTCTCCACCAGCTCGCGCAGGTAACGCTTGGACATCACAGTATTGGTGATGTTCAGCCGCGCAAATTCCCGCTGCTTTGGCTTTGGTGAAAAGCCGATGTTATCAATCACCCATTCATAAAGCGGACGATGATTTTCAAACTCTAACGAGCAAAGCGAGTGGGTAATCCCTTCTATAGCATCCTGGATTGGGTGCGCATAATCATACAGCGGATAGATGCACCACTTGTCCCCCTGGCGATGGTGGTGTGCACGCACAATCCGGTAGATGGCGGGGTCGCGCATGTTGATATTGGGGGATGCCATATCAATTTTGGCGCGCAGTGTTTTGGAGCCATCTGGAAACTCTCCGTTTTTCATCCGCTCAAACAAATCGAGATTTTCCTCTACCGAGCGGTCACGGCAGGGAGACGGCTTACCCGGCTGGGTGAGGGTGCCGCGGTATTCGCGCATCTGCTCGGCGCTCAGGTCACAGACATATGCTTTCCCATCTCGGATTAGCTGCACTGCAAAGTCATAGCACTTGTCAAAATAATCCGAGCCATAAAAAATATGATCGGGAATTGCCCCCAGCCAGCGCAAATCCTCCTCTATCGACTCGACATATTCCGTGTCCTCCTTGACCGGATTGGTGTCATCAAAGCGCAGATTGAACAGCCCATGGTAGCGCTGTGCAGTCGCCCAGTTGATGAAAATTGCCTTTGCAGAACCGATATGCAAATAACCATTCGGCTCGGGCGGAAAACGGGTGTGAATGCGGGCGGAAAGCCCGTTGGCAATATCCTCATCGATAATCTCTGTAATAAAATTGGATGCAATCTCACTCATCCAAAATCACTCCCAACGATTCTTTTTTTCATTTATAACGGTGGATGATAGGCTGTAGACAGCCCCTATCATAGACAAATTTAGAAAGGATGGACAGACATGTTATCAGACACTATCAATCGCGCAAATCTACAATCCATCGCGTCTTATCTGCTTTACGGTGCTAGTCCAGACTCTATCTCGCCGCTCTCCTATGACCAACGCCAGCACCTGCTGGAAAAGGGGCTATCCGAGCTGATCTGCCGCATGGCGCCAGAGGTGGGCGAAGAGCTCGCAGACAAGCTGTTTGCGCAGCTGACCCGCCTTTACAGCCTGCATTTCGAGGCGGGATTACATGCCGGACTGCTCTTGCAAGCAGAGGCAGGGCACAAAGAACAAAGGCCCACCCGCTAAAAGCAGGTCTACTGCTGCCCTTTTCCTGCCTAATCAAAGGAGAGGCTGCCCCGCGTGCCGCGCGGGCAGCCTCCCGCACACGCATGGCGTCCAACCTTTCAGGTTGGCACCGCGTGTGCCCGCAGCGCGCGCTCCAGCCGTGCAAGCACCCGCTCCTTGCCCAAAATCGACATCACATCATGCAGGTCCGGCGAATTTTGCCGTCCGGTAACCGCCACACGCAGCACCATACTGACGTCGCCTACATTGCCTACATACGCATCCGGATTTTTCTTGTAGTCCTTCATATTAGAGGCATACCCCAACGAATCGGTCAAGGCTTTCACCTTGTCAAACCACTGGTTGTTGTCGTCCGTGGGATCGTACAGCACAGCGTATTCCTGCAATATACGCTGCCGGTCGGCGGCAGGCACATGCTCCGGATATGCGTCATCACAGGGGGAAAACAGCTCATCATAGAAAAAGTTCATATACGGCTTTGCATCCGACCAGGTTGCCAAATCCTTGCGCGGCTTTTTCCCACCGCGTCCGATTGCGAGAATCGCCCGCGCATAATCCGGATCGCGGGAGAGCAGCGCATAAAAGTCCACATCAAACTGCTGCGCCCACTCGGAAAGCAAGGTATATACCTGCTGTGCGTTCATCTTAGAAATCACATTTTTTGAAACATCATTGAGCTTATCAATATCAAATAGTGAGCCGGAAACGCTCATCTTTTTTGTCGTAAAGGAAAAGCTGTCTATCGGCGCGTCCGGATTGGCCAACCGCCAATCCTCAAAATTGGAGTTGAGCAGCGTCAAGATATACTCCTTTACCGCAGCGATGCAGTAGCCCTGCTGCTTATAAAAATCAAGCGACAGCTCAGGGTCCTTGCGTTTGGAGAGCTTGCGCTTGCTCTCGCCGTCCATCTTCATCAGCTGCGCTGTATGCACATACTTTGGCGGCTTCCAACCCATTGCCTGGAACAGTTGCAGGTGGATTGGCAGCGTCGCAAGCCATTCTTCACCACGCACCACATGGGTGGTCCCCATCAGATAATCGTCCACCACATGGGCGAAGTGATAGGTGGGAATTCCATCCGATTTCAGCAAAACAACATCTTGGTCATTTTCTGGGAACTCCATGGTACCCTTCACCAGATCGGTAAATTTCACCCTGCGCGCAGGGTCACCCTCGCTGCGAAAGCGCAGCACAAACGGCATACCCGCCTCTATGCACGCCTTGACCTGCTCATACGGCATATTGCGGTGAACTGCATAGCTTCCATAATATCCAAAGTTCTCCTTGCGCTCGGCCTGGCGTTCCCGAATGGCGGCAAGCTCCTGCTCGGTGCAAAAACACGGGTAGGCTTTGCCCTGCTGCACCAGCCATTTCGCCATTGTCTGATAGATTTTGGCGCGCTGCCGCTGCCGGTAAGGCCCATATGCGCCGTTATCCCCTTCCAGGGTCGCACCCTCATCAAAATCGAGCTGGTAATCGCGAAACACATTGAGGATGGTCTGCACCCCACCGGCGACCTCGCGCTTTTGGTCGGTGTCCTCGATGCGCAGATAAAAAATACCGCCGCTTTGATGCGCAAGACGCTCGTCCGCGATTGCGCCAAACAGATTTCCCAGGTGCATAAACCCAGTCGGGCTGGGTGCAATGCGTGTAACCTTTGCGTTCTCGGGAAGCTGACGGCGCGGATACTGTGCAAGGATCTCCTCTGGTGTTGCAGTGATATCGGGAAATAGCAATTGTGCAAGTGCGTGATCGTCCATCTAAATTACTCCTTTGCGGGATGTCCCTGGAATTGGTAACTACTGCCCTAGTATACTATAAATTTGCAGCGAGTGCAACGCCGAATTTGGCGCTTTGCTTTGCCAGCCGCGGCAGGCCGCTACGCACAGCAGCAAATATCTCACTGCTCCGGATGATTCTTGCGGTAACTCAAATAGCTTTCCAAAATCACCGTCGCAGCAACCGCATCAATCACCTCTTTGCGCTTTTTGCCGCGCGTATCCGTCTCGTTCAGATATCCCGCCGCCGAAACGGTCGTACTACGCTCATCCCACAGCTTGACCGGCACCGACACCAGCTTCGCAAGCTCCTGCGCAAACTGCTCGCATAACTGCGCGCGGGGACCGCGGCTCCCATTCATATTGAGCGGATAGCCGATGATCACCTCTCCAATTTCATATTCTTCCACAGCAAATGCCACCTGTTGCAGCACCCGTTCCAGCACCCGCTCCTGAATCACACCGATGGGCGAGGCCAAAAACTCGGTGCGGTCACAGACCGCTAACCCTGTGCGTGCATCGCCATAGTCCACAGCCATAATTTTCATTTGCTCTCCTCCTGGTTCTTCCGCCACCAGGTCTGCTTCATAAACGAGGAGCAGCCCTCCGGCAGATGGGATGTGTCATTTAAATAGATTATATGCGGCTGAAAGCCGCTGTCATATTCGATGCAGTTGACCGCTGTATTATCGCACCAGGTCACCGAATTGACCTGCGAGAGCGGCAACCCACGCACATAACACTGATAATTGCGGATCGCGCAGCCATGCGAGGCGATTGCCACGGTGCCGCCCTCGTGCGTGCGGGCAATCCGGTCAATCGTGTCGCGCATCCGGTCGTATACCTGCTGCATACTTTCTCCGCCGGGTGCAGTGAAATGCGCGGGGTCATGCTCCCATTTATCGTATGCTTCTGCAAACAGTATAGGCAGCTCGGCAAACGGCTTGCCCTCAAATGCGCCGCCGTTGATCTCCAGTAGACCGTCGTCCTGTTGAATTGGAAGCTGTGCACACCGATTGATTGCGCGGGCGGTTTCCATCGCACGTGTGAGCGGACTGGAATAAACCGCATCCAGCTTGACCGAACAGAAGCGCTCGGCCAAATGCGCAAGCTGCTGGTAGCCCAGCTCGCTGACCTTTCCATCATAATGCCCCTGAAACAGCCGTTTCCAGTTGCCTTCCGCTTCACAGTGGCGCACAAGATAAATTGTCGTTGTAGCCATGATCTCCTCCTTTTGAAACAGGCCCTAATTCTCCCAGGGGCGCACCGTCCCAACAATCTCGTTGACGTCTGCAATGTGGTTGTCCTCCAACCATTGTTCGATTCCTGCAATCACCTTGAGGGGTGTAAAGGGATCTGCAAACAGCGCCGCGCCAATCTGGACCGCCCGCGCGCCGGCGAGCATCATTTCCACCGCGTC
The DNA here is from genome assembly GCA_910586875.1 of uncultured Anaerotruncus sp. GTDB lineage: Bacteria > Bacillota > Clostridia > Oscillospirales > Ruminococcaceae > Anaerotruncus. Next base: position 5,098 of record CAJUJI010000003.1, read on the forward strand.
CTGCCATTTTTCAATGCCGCCCATCCCAACCACTGGTATTTTTACCGCATTCGCTACCTGCCAAACCATGCGCACCGCAACTGGGAATACCGCCGGTCCGGACAAGCCTCCAACATTGTTGTGCAGCACCGGCCGGCGTGTTTTTAGGTCTATGCGCATCCCCAAAAGCGTGTTGATCAGCGATATCGCGTCCGCGCCCGCATCCTCAACCGCCCGCGCAATCGAAACAATGTCGGTCACATTCGGAGAAAGCTTGACCATCAACGGCTTGCTGGTACACTTGCGCATCCCTGAAACCACCTGTGCAGCAGATTCACAGCTGGTGCCGAATGCCACGCCGCCCTCCTTGACGTTCGGGCAGGAGATATTGACCTCCAGCATGTCAACCGCGGTGCCGTCCAGCCGCTTTGCAATCGCGCAGTAATCCTCCAACGTGCTGCCTGCGACATTTGCAAGCTTCACCACATCGCGCCCCTCCAAATTGGGCAGCTCCTGTGCCAGAAACGCCTCAACGCCTGGGTTTTGCAGACCAACCGAATTGAGCATTCCTGCGGGGGTCTCTGCAATGCGGCAAGGGGGATTGCCCTGGCGCTCCTGCAAGGTCATCCCCTTTAGAGAAATTCCGCCGAGCTTTTCCATCGGGTAAAGCTTATCATACTCGCGCCCGTAGCCACAGCAGCCAGACGCGGTAATGACCGGGTTTTTAAAGGTGACACCAGCAATTTCAACCTGTAAACTGCTCATTCAAAAACCACCTCCTGCGCGTTAAATACCGGACCATCCTTACAAACATGGGAAAAAATCTCGCGTCCATCCTTGACGGTTTTACAGGCACAAACCAAACAGGCGCCAATGCCGCAGCCCATGTGCTCCTCTAGCGAAACCTTGCAGGGGATGCCCTGCGCCTGCGCCAGCTGGGCGACGCCGCGCAGCATCGGCATCGGGCCGCACGCGCAGATCAGTGCCGCGCCCTGCTCCGCCAGCCGCTGCTCCAACAGGCCGGTTACTAAGCCATGATAACCGGCGCTCCCGTCGTCGGTTGCGATGCGGGTATCACAGCCAGCCGCCTTGAAATCAGCCTCCAAGATCACCGCCGACGCGGTGCGAAACCCGAGAATCGCTGTCGCATTCGCGCCATAATGCGCGGCGGTCTCCAGCATCGGTGGCACACCGATTCCGCCGCCTACCACAATTATTTTCCGCCATGGCTCCAGCAGAGGAAAGCTATTTCCCAAGGGGCCCAGCACATCCAATTGTTCGCTCTTGCCCAGCTGGGAGAGCGCCTGTGTCCCTGCGCCGCGCACCTCGAACACAATCCGTAAAAGGCCCTCCTCCCTGTCGATTTGCGCAATTGAAATCGGGCGGCGCAGCGAAAATCCCTCAATGCGGATATGAACAAACTGCCCTGGCTGTGCCATGCGCGCCATCTCGGGGCAGGAAAATGTCAAATCGAAGATACTGCTGGTAAGCTGCCGCTTTTTTACAATCGGGTAACATCCCTGCAAATAGCACATGACAATTCCTCCATTCAAATAAATTCCAGAGATGATTATACAATAGAAATGCCAAAAGTGCAACTTTGGTGGATGTGTCTTGTCGCTCTGCAACTGACAGAGATTTTTGCTGCCTTTTCATTTCCCCTTGTTTTTTCTATGCAAATGCGCTATACTGGGAGTGCCGCTTTTTAAGCGGCGGTCAGTCGCAAATTCCTGACCTAAAACTACACTAGGGCGCGGCATGGTCCAGCGCCTACAAAAAGGAGAACTGAAAAAATGAAACTCGCAAACGTACGAAAACTCGTCGTCTGTGCGATGCTTGCTGCCTTATACACAGCAGTCAGCCTCGCACTCGCCCCACTCAGCTTTGGCATTGTGCAGATACGCTTCGCAGAAGCATTTACGCTGCTGGCCACCCTTTCCACCGTCGGCATTTTCGGGGTCACACTGGGATGCCTGCTTACCAATCTTGTTGGTGTGCTGATCGGAACCACCCTCGCACCGGATGTGCTATTCGGCACGCTGGCGACCTTCATCGCGGCGCTGCTCTCCTACCAGCTGCGCCATGTGCGGGTAAAGGGGCTTGCACTGCCCTCTGCGTTGCCGCCAATTCTCGTGAACGCCGTTGTAATCGGTATTGAGCTGACCTGGTTCTATTCGGATGGAGTGCATCTGAGCATTCTGCTGGTAAACATGCTCAGCGTCGGTTTGGGGCAGATCATCCCCTGCGCGGTATTGGGGGTCCTGCTGATTTACACCCTCGAGCGCAGCCGGCTGGACGAGCGTTTATTTAAACAATTTGCATAAATCCATATTGCATAGGCTGCGGTAGATTTTTCCGCAGCCTATTCTTCTAAAAGGAAGTTTTCCACGTTTTCCCCAAGGTTTTCCACCGTTTTTTTGCATCGGGCAGGATGACGAAATCTGGCACCGCAAAGGAAATCCTGCCTGAAGATAATCGTAAAAGGTGGTCGATTTCCACCGAAAACCCGCAAACTTTTTCACCTGTTTCACCAAAGAACCACTTTCCTTTTTTTCTAATCTTCGTTATAATATAGCCAAAGCGCCCCATATTTCAGAAAGCAGGTGATTTTTTATGGTACGTATCACAGCCCTGATGGACAATGAGCCTTCAGAACATCAGTCGCTCATTCATGAGCACGGGTTATCTTACCTGATCGAGCGGGAGGATTGCCGCATTTTGTTTGACTGCGGTGCGAGCATAAGCCCCTGGCAGAACGCCCGCCGCCTTGGTCGCAGCGTACATCGTCTGGACGCTGTGGTATTAAGCCACAGCCATTACGACCACGCAGCAGGCTTTCGCGACCTGATCGAGTTGGGCAATGGCAGCCAGCTGCTTTATACCGGCCCAGGCTTTTTCACACCGAAGTTTTCCTTTGACGGGCTGCTCTATACCGATATCTCTGCGGGCTTTACCGCCGACTTCTTAGTCGCGCATGACATCCGCCACAAGGAGGTGCAGGGGCTGGCTGAAATTTTCCCCGGCATCTATCTCATCAGCGGTTTCCCTCGCACCCACGACTTTGAGACCATCCCAAAGCGGTTTGTGCGCCAGACTCAAGCGGGCTTTGTGCCCGATGATTTCAGCGACGAAATCTGCATGGCGCTGGAGCTTGAGGGAAAGCTGGTTGTCTTGGTCGGCTGCTCGCATCCTGGCATTCTGAATATGATGCAGCATGTCCGCCAGGTGTTGGGACGGCCGATTTATGCGGTCTTTGGCGGCACCCATCTCAAGGAGGCCAACGACGAGCGAATTGCGCTCACCATCGCCCAGCTGCAAGAAATGGGCTTGGAGCTGTTGGGGCTCAGCCATTGTTCCGGCAGCGCCGCAGAATGCGTTGCGCAGCAAACTCCGGCGGTGAAAAGCTGCCACATGAGTGTGGGCAAGTGCGTGTTTTTGGCATGACCGCAGCTTTTACATCCCCATCCTCCACGCTGCGACCGGGGACGACGCTCCGAGCATTGTCAAATAAAAAAAGCCCTTGCGGGCTTTTTTTTGCTTGGCAATGAAATGCGCCCTCACCCTTTCAAGCGCTGGTCACAGCCCACAATCTTCCCTTTTCAGAATGTTTCAATCTAACCCGTATTTTTTCATCCTGCGCCAAAGGGTGGACCGGTCGATTCCCAACAGCTTTGCAGCCTCGCCCTTGCGGTAACACACCTGCGATAACGCACGGATGAGCCGCTCCCGCTCGGTCTGTTCCAGCCATAGTCCCTTGGCCGGCGGCTGGCGGCTAAGCGGTTCATCTCCCAGCTCCAACGCCTCCACCACCGTCTTGCAGGAAATCACCTGATCGTTACAGAGCACACAGATGCGCTCCACCACATTGCGCAGCTGACGCACATTCCCCTGCCATGAAAATGTTTGCAGCCAAAGCTCGGCTTCGGGGTCCAGCCTGGTAAAAAGCGGCTTGTGCTCCTTTTGGCAGCCCTCCTCCAAAAAGCGCCAAACCAACGGAATGATGTCCCCTTTGCGCTGATTGAGCGGCGGTATCCGCAGCTTGAGCACCTCCAACCGGTACATCAGATCCCGCCGGAAATTTCCTGCTTCCTGCTCGTCGTTCAAATTCTTATTGGTCGCCGATATAATCCGCACATCAATTGGAATCACATGGTCACCGCCCAGCCGCACAATTTCCCGCTCCTGAATCACCCGCAAAAGCCTGCCTTGAAGCTTTGAAGACAAATCCCCGATCTCATCCAGAAAGATTGTGCCGTTGTGAGCCGCCTCAAACAATCCGATTTTGCCGTTTTTGGACGCGCCGGTAAAGGCCCCTTCGACATACCCGAATAGTTCGCTTTCCAAAAGATGCTCCGGCAGCGCAGCGCAGTTAATCGCTACAAACGGGCCTTTGGCGCGTCTGCTTGCATTGTGAATGCTCTGCGCAAACAGCTCCTTGCCCACCCCTGTTTCTCCATACAACAACACATTCGACTCGTTGCGGCTAAAGCGGCGGGCCTTTTCGATTGTCTGGCACATCACAGCATCCTGGTGGATGATATCCGCAAAGGTGTATTTCGCTACAAAGCCCTTTTGCAGAATATTCCGCCGGATTTTCGCCTCGGTCTTTTGCAGCTCCCGCGCCTCGGTGCAGGTGATTACCACCCCCGAGCTCTCCCGCGTCCCTTCAATCGGCACACAATTTAAAGTGATCACCTGTCCCTGAATTTGGCAGATCTCATCCACCAGCTTTTCATTTTTCCGAACCACCTGCTGAATATCCAATCCAGGGAACAGCTTTTGCACCGGCTGACCCAGCGCGTCCTGCTCGGACAGGCGTACAATCGCACATGCCTTTGGATTGATGCTGCGGATAGTCCCCTCCCGATCGGTGGAGAGAATCCCGCTATAGGAGTAGTCCATAATCTTCGCCAGCCGGTCACGCTCCTGGCGCTCCTGCCGGGTCGCCTCCACCAGACGAATAGACATCTCCAACGCCTTCATAATCGCCTCGCGCCCGGTGCGCACCATCGTGAACGGCAGCCCGCGCTTTTTTGCCTTGCGGCAGGCTGTCTGCCCGCCGATAATCGCCTGTGCACCCTTTTGAACCGCCCTGTCAATACAGCGCTCCAAGCCCTCCCTGTCCTCGGTGAGATAATGGTCAATCTGTACCCCTTCAAACAGGCTGCCAAAATTCTGCGCCCCATAAAGCATCGACTCGGTCCCCAAAATTGCAAGATGCCTGCACCCATATGTGCGAATGCACTCATTCACCGCCATCACCAGATCAAAGCCAGTGGTGCTGATCTCCACCCCCAGCATCTTCCACGGATTTTTGTCCTGAAAATACCGCAGTGCAAACCCTCTGGCGATGAACACATCCCCCTCAATCTCGCCGTTGAGTTCCTCCTCCCCTTGCGCAATATTCAGAATTTTGTACTGAATATCCGGCCGTCCAAGCTGCCGGAACGCCGCATCAATCTCCCCTGTCAACGCGGCGTATGGGGAGATAAAGGTAATCCGAATCATCCAATTTCACCTCTTTTTGCGCTCTAGTATACCACATTTTGCAACAAATCGCAACTATTTGCCTCAAAATGCAGCACTCACAAGCCTCTTATCTCAAATTTTGTTCACCTCGCACCACAAATTTCCAAAATGACCGGCAATCTGCCTAATCAGATAGGGGGATTTCTTATACAAATTTCTCAGAAAAACTGCAATTTTCAAAAAGCAGGCTGAATTGGCCTCTTTCTTGCTAATATAGTATTTGTAATCTTTTGAAAAGAAGGAGTTTCATTATGAGCTTACATAACCTTTATACCGCAAAGACCGAACAGGTCACCACCGCCGCACTCATCGGCGTTGGACATTTTGGCACCGCAATTCTTGCGCAGTGCTACCCCATGTCCCAGGTGAAGCTGTCCGCGATTGCCAGCCTCACCTGGGAATCGATGGCCCAGGCTGCGAAAACCGCAGGCATTCCCGATGACCAAATCTGCTTTTGCCAAACATTGGAACAGGCGAAAGCTGCTTTAGAAAACGGCCAGCTCGCCGCGGTCACCGACCCCATGCTGCTGATGGATTTGGAGATTGACACCATTATGGAAGGCTCTGGTGATCCTGAAGCGGGTGCAGCCTATTGTCTGGCAGCGCTCAATGCAGGCAAAAACGTTGTCATGGTCAGCAAAGAGGTGGATTCCTGCATCGGACCTGAGCTGCGCAGAATCGCACGGGAAAAAGGGCTGATCTGCACCCCCGTGGACGGCGACCAACACGGCGCTTTGATGCAGCTGGTGGAATGGGCGCGGGATATCGGCTGTGAAATTATCGCCGCCGGAAAGAGCCGCGATGCGGAGTTTATCTACGACCGCAAGGAGAAAACCGTCACCGTTTACTGCGATCAAATCACCATCCCGAAGACGATCACCGTTCACCTCTCGGATGAGGAATGTGAGCTGATGGAAAGCAGCGACCCCGACAAGGTGCAGGAGTGTGTCCGCCGGCGCAAGGAAATTTTGCACGAGCTGGACCCCCGCGGCGGCTTCGATCTGTGCGAGATGGTCAATGCGGCAAACGCCACCGGCCTGGTGCCAGACACCTCGCTGCTGCATGATTTTATTCTGCATACCCCCGAGCTGCCGATGGTGCTATGCGGACCAGAATACGGTGGGATGCTCTCCCGCAGCGGCGTAATCGAGGTGGTCACCAACCTGCATGAGCGGCATGAGTCGGGGCTCGGCGGCGGCGAGTGGATTGTTGTACACTGTCCCAACGCATACTCCCAGATGATTTTGGCCACCAAGGGCTGTTTAAACAATGCGGATCAAACCGTCTCCCTTGTTTACCGGCCGTATCACCTGTGTGGCGTGGAGGCTTCCGCTACCCTGCAATGTGTTGGCATTACCGGCGTTTCCATCGGCGGCGATACTGCAAAGCAGTCGTTTGATATTGTACAGGAGGCGGTGGTAGATCTGCACAAGGGCGATGTCATGGGCAACGACCATGACACCCGTATGCTCACCCACATGGTCCCCGCCACCCGTATGCAGCCTGATCAGCCCATTCCTGCGCATATGCTCAACGGAAAAGTGCTCGCCTGCGATGTGCCAAAAGGCACCATCATCACCTATGGTATGGTTGAGTGTCCCGAACACAGCGCGCTGTTCGACCTGCGCAGACAGCTGGAAGCCCATTTATAATTGCGCTCCCGCCGTTTTCCCACCTTTTTTTGATCTGAGAAAGGAGCGCAAGCGTGAAAATTTCTGTCAAAACAAAATATCTCATTCCGGTAGGCTGTATCGCGACCGGCGGGCTGTTCGCCCTGCTCAGCGCCACACAGTATGAACTTTGGCACCCGACCAAAGGACCGATGCCTGGCTTTTTTCCGTTTTTGTGCGGACTGCTGCTGCTCTGCGCAGGCATCGCCGGAATTTTCCAGGCCAGAAGGGATGCGGAGCCGGACTTCCAGTTGGATAACTGGCTGTTGGTTGCCTGTGTGTTCGCGGTGATCGGCGCAAATTACATCATCGGTTTTTTACCCAGCCTGTTTTTATTTAGCTTTGGCTGGTTAAAACTCAAAGAGCGCTGCTCTTGGAAAATCACCCTGATTACAATGGTCGTTTTGCTGATTATCATTCTAGGCATCTTCCAGTTTTGGCTGGAGATCCCCTTTGAAAAAGGGCTGCTTTTTCGAAATCTATTGAAGTGAGGTGCACATGATGGAAAATTTACAGCTGCTCATGAGCGGTTTTTCCGTTCTGTTTACCTTTGAGAATATTCTGCTGTCCTGTTTGGGCTCATTTTTAGGAATTATCGTGGGCGCAATGCCTGGCATCGGCTCCTGTGCAGGCGTTGCGCTGCTGCTGCCGATGACCTTTGGCATGAGGCCAACCGGCGCAATTGTGCTGCTCTGCTCGCTTTATATGGCGTGTATGTTCGGAGGCAGCTATAGCGCTATTCTGCTCAACATCCCCGGCGACAGCCCTGCCATTATGACCACCATGGACGGCTATCCGCTGGCCCAGCAGAAAAAGGCGGCAAAGGCACTGCTGACCGCAAATACCAGCTCGTTTTTCGGCGGGCTGATCGGAATGTTGATTCTCACCTACACCGCTTCTGGACTTGCAAAGTTCGGATTGCGGTTTGGTTCGGCTGAAATGACCGTGCTGCTGCTGGTTGCGATGACCTCAATTACCTGGCTGATTGGAGAAAATCCCACCAAAGGGCTGATTGCAACGCTGATTGGCGTGCTGCTGACCTGCATCGGCTCGGACGTAATCAATGCGTCCAACCGTCTGACCTTTGGCAGCATCTATCTGATGGGTGGCATCGAATTTACCCCGCTGGTCATTGGCGCGGTCGGCTTCTCCCAGATTATCAGCCTGGTCACCGAAAAAGACGGGGATATCGTTTCGGATGAAAAGCTTTCGATGCGGCAGGCGTTCTTCACCCTACACGAGTGGAAGCGCATCCTTCCGCCAATTTTGCGCTCCGGCTTCATCGGCACCTTTATTGGTGTGCTGCCGGGCGCAGGTCCAACCACCGCTTCCTTCACCGCCTACACCCTCCAAAAAAAAGCGTTCAAAAATGAGGTGCCGCCTGGCCAGGGCGCAATCGAGGGACTTGCGGCCTGTGAAGCTGCCAACAATTCCGCCTGTGCAGGCTCGTTCGCGCCGTTGCTGGCGCTTGGCATCCCTGGTTCCGCGACTTCCGCGGTGCTGCTGGGCGGGCTGATCATGTGGGGGCTGACCCCTGGACCGCTGCTCTTTACCAACAACGCGGATTTTGCCTGGGGCTGTATCGCTTCGCTGTTCTTCGCCAATCTGGTCGCGCTGTTCTGCGGACTGCTGTTGGTGCCGCTGCTCTCCAAGGTCATCCAGATCCCCAGCAAAATTCTGGTGCCCTCGGTGACCGCCATCTGTATGGCCGGCTCCTACAGCGCCACCCGTTCGATGTACGGCGTGATGATTATGGTCGTGGCGGGCATCGTCGCTTATCTGCTGGTAAAAAACGGATATCCGCTGGCGCCGCTGCTGCTGGGATTTGTGCTTGCACCGCTGTTGGAAAAATATATGCGCCGCGGCTTCGCGACCTCCGCAGGTCATCTCTCAATTTTCTGGGAATCTACCATCTGCAAAATCTGCCTGTTGGTCTTTTTTATCATTATTTTGTCTCCTATTGCCCGCAGGGTAATTGGTATACGCAAACAGAAACAGTAAGGAGGAATCTCTGAAATGAAAAAAGGATTGGCTCTTGTGCTATCCAGTATGCTCGCCCTCTCGATGCTTACCGCTTGTGGCGGCTCGTCTGCACCCGCATCCAGCGCTGCTCCAGCGGCGTCTTCCGCTCCTGCCAGCAGCACACCTGCAAGCGAACCCGCAGCACAGGATTGGAAGCCCAGCAAGACGGTCAGCATCGTCTGCGTCTCCGCGGCCGGCGGCGGAAGCGATATCAACAGCCGCGCAGTCATCGACACCTTTGGAAAGATCGGGGTGGACACCAGCTTTATCGTTGACTACAAAAACGATGGTGGTGGCGCGGTAGGCTGGCAGTATGTTGCAAAGTCCACCGATGATAATGTCATCATGTGCTATGGCTTTGGCGACACCATCAACATGCTCACCAACACCGATTTTAGCATGGAGGATTACCGCGGTGTTTCGCTGGTATCGGCAGAGCAGCTGGTACTGCTCTCCACACCAAACTGCAAATACAAGGATCTGAATGAAGCGGTTGAGGCGGCAAAGAACGGGACGGTTGTCACCATCGCTGGTTCGGGCGGCGTGGACCCCATCATTTACAACAAACTGCTGCAAATTACCGGCCTGACCGACGCACAGCTCAGCTACATCCAGCACAATTCCACCGGTGAGGCGATCGTCACCATGCTTGGAAACCACAGCGACTTTGTCGTATGCAAACCGTCCTCCTGTATCTCCTATGTGGAATCCGGCGAGCTGGTCCCCTATGTTGCCTTCCAGAAGGACCGCTTTGCAGCGCCCTTGGATACCGCACCCACCATCGCAGAGCTCGGCTATGATGCAATTGAAGCTCCCATGTGGCGCGGTTTTGCGGTCTCTAAAAACATGCCCGAGGAAGCCTACCAGTATTATTGCGACATCTTCCAGAAGCTGGTGGATTCTCCGGAATGGACCGCTGACTATGTAGAAAAATACGCCGCGAGCCCGCTGTTTTTAATCGGCAAGGAGGCCGACGAGTTCATGCGTCAGGCGGAGGTTGACTTTAACGCTATTCAGTAAATCACCTGCATGTATGCAAAAAACCTCGGATGGAATTTCCATCCGAGGTTTTTCATTTGTAAGCCTACTCCACCGAGATCATAAAGTAATATACTGGCTGTCCGCCGTTAATCAGCGCAACCTCCACATCCTCGGGCAGTTTTGCGGATACTGCTTCATAAACTGCGTTTGCCGCCTCCTGGGAAACACCCTCACCATAAAGCAAGGTCACAAAGCTGGAATCCTTGCGCAGCAGACTGCGCGACAGCTTCACAACAGCGCGGGTCAAATCATGCTCGATAAACGACAGCTTGCCGTTTTCCAGCGCAAGCAGCTCGCCCTCCTTGATTTTGTACCCATCAAAGTCGCTGTCCCGTGCGGCGAAGGTCACCTGTCCGGTTCCAACCCGATCGAACGCCTTTTGCATCGCAATTTGGTTTGCGGCTGCATTTGCATCCGCGTCAAACGCCAGCATCGCCGCCAATCCCTGCGGCACCGTGCGGGTTTGCAATACTACCATCTTGCGGTCAGCCAGCTTTGCTGCCTGCTCAGCCGCCATGATGATATTTTTGTTGTTCGGCAGCACAAATACCGTTTTTGCCGGCGTCGCATGTACCGCTGAAAGGATATCGTCGGTAGAAGGATTCATCGTCTGGCCGCCGGACACCACATGATCTACCCCAAGATCACTGAATAGCTGCTGAACGCCTGCACCTGCCGCCACCGCAACAAAGCCATACTCCCGCGATGGGTCAACCACTGCATATTGGAAGCCCTGGCTGGAAACCGGCTGCACAATCTTCTTTTTCTGGTTTTCATACTGCTCGCGCATGTTCTCGATTTTCATATTGGTCAGCATCCCAAATTCGAGCGCCTTTTGCAGTGCGTTCCCAGGATTATCGGTGTGCACGTGCGTTTTGATAATCTCCTCATCGTCCACCACTACAACGCAATCGCCGATTGTCTCCAGATAGGCCCGCAGGGTCTGCGGGTCGCCGCAGTCGTCCTTCTTGAGTACAATGAACTCGGTGCAATAGGTAAAGGTGATTTCTCCCTCGTATTCACCTGCGGCGTTGCGGTCCGGATGGATGGATTCGCTGTCAGCAGCAGCGGCCGCACGCTCCTGTGCGATATCCACCGGCTGCTTGCCCGCAAACACCACACCCATACCCTCAAAAATGAACATCAACCCTTGGCCGCCAGCATCCACTACACCGGCTTTCTTGAGCACGGGGAGCTGTTCCGGTGTCTGCGCAAGCGCCTCATTGCCTGCATCGAGCACCACCTGCCACAGCTGCATGGTACTCATCTCTTTGGTAAGCGCCGCACGCGCCTGCTCAGCCGCCCGCCGCGCAACCGTCAGGATGGTGCCTTCTGTCGGCTTCATCACCGCCTTGTAAGCGGATTTTACCCCTTCCTCCAACGCAAGCACCAAATGCTCCGCATCTGCGGCGGTCTGCCCCTTTAGCCCCTTAGAAAAGCCGCGGAACAGTAATGAAAGGATGACACCGGAATTTCCGCGCGCACCGCGCAGCAGTGCAGCAGCACAAACATCAGCCACCCGGGAAACGGGCTCTTCATCCCCCAGACGGGTCAGCTCCCGCTTCGCGTTGGAAGCGGACATTGACATATTGGTGCCGGTGTCCCCATCCGGTACCGGGAACACATTCAGTGCATCAACCGCTCGTCTGTGGTTGCCGATATTGTTTGCACCCGAGATAAACGCATCTCGCAGTAATTGTCCTGTTATCATCAGAGAAACCTCCATCTGCCTGGACAGCCGTCCTATAAGCAATCTTATTCTGTTTTCATCGCATCCACAAAAACGTTGACCTTTGCCACGTCCAAGCCGGTGGCCTGTTCCACCGTATAGCGCACCTTATTGACAATGCTCTTGACGATTGCAGCAATATTCATTCCATACACAACCGCAATATGCAAATCGATGACCAGTCCGCCGCCGCTGGTATGCACCTGAACGCCTTTGTCCTGGCCCTCGTGACGGGAAATCGCTGCACGCACACCCTGTACTGGTGTGTTAACCATCCCCGCAACCCCAAAGCATTCGGAAGCTGCCCGCCCCACCAGGTTGGCAAAATACTCCGGAGAAATTTCAATTGTACCATATTGGTTTTCCATGCTAATCAAGCAAAAGACCTCCTTTTCATTGGTTATGAAATCGAACCGAACGCAGCGCGTCCGCCTCGCATTTTTTACAAAGTTCACCAGCCGCCAAAATAAGTTCTGACCGGGAACTAGAAATTCTCGGACCCTTTTACTGCGGCCTGGCGATCTTCTCAACAGGTGCCACAGCAAAGAATTGTTCAAGATTCTTTGGCGGTATTTTGGCGATTCCATTCCATTATATTATAAAAAATATCCTGTTCAGTTGCAACCATTTCCGCATGAAATTCGCGGTTGAGCGATACCTGACCTTGCCGGAACAGCAGGGGCAAAAACGGCGGACGCGCAACGAACGCTTCACAGAACGCCTCTATTCCTGCGCCATCCCGTCTATAATCGCGGTAAAGCGCGCTAATTTCTTCATCATACGCAGCGCCATAGCCCAAAGCGCCGCCATTAAACAGCATTGAAAAATCCATGTTGTCGGTCATGCGGATTTCTCCTACATACAGGTCAAAGCCGCCGTTTGCAAGGGTCATTTGAAACTGCGCAAACGCCTGAGAGATGATGTTCACCCGTATGCCGACCTGCCGCAGCTGCTCCGCAATGAGCGTTGCAACCGCGTTTCGGTAGGTATTTTCGCTGTTGACCAGTAAGGTTAGAGTCACCGGCTCGCCTCGCTGCATCCGGTAGCCGTCCTGCCCGATCTCCTCCAGTCCTAATCCATCCAGCAGTTCATCCGCGCGGGTCAGGCTGCGCGGTGCTGAGAGCTCCATCCCTTGCATCCGGTAAAATTCGGGGTTGAATGGATAGCGCGAGACGGTCGCTTGCGAGGAATAAGCGTTCGCAACCAGTTCATCCCTGTTGATCGCAACGTTCAGCGCCTGGCGGAAATTCGGCTGTGAAAGCAGCCCTCTGCGCGCATTCATGCCCAGATAGACCATATGATTCAGCGTGACCGGTACAGCCGACGCCGAGCCGCTGCCAATCTGCTGCACACTCAGGTCGGTGTAGATCAGGTCAATATCCCCTGTTTTCAAGCTGAATTCCAGCCCCGTCGAATCGGAAACGCCCACCAGACGAATGGTGTCAATTCCGCAGCTGCCACCGTAGTAAAGTGGATTCTCGCTTAGCGTGACACCGGTATTGCCCCAGGTACCGGACACAAAGTATTTGCTGATGCCGGTTGGATAATCCATTTGTCCGGTGTCCGCCTTCACAATCGGAAAGGACAATAGCAGTGGAAAATCCGCATCCGGCTGATACAGCCGAATTTCTACATCACCATTTGCAGTTTCGGCGGCGCTGGCCACATTCGCCAGCTGAGTTTTCCAGCTTCCTTTTGTGCGCGCAAGGTTCAGGGAATATAAAATATCCTGCGCGCTTAATAGGGTGCCGTCAATAAACATCACCTGACGCCGAAAGGTGACGGTGCACACAGTGCCCTGCATAGACACCGATTCCGCCAGCACCATCTCCGGCTGATAGGTTTTATCCGGCCGTGTCAAGCTATCATACAGCAGCGTAACCAGCTCTCGATTGACCTGTGTTTCCATCTCATAAGGATTGAATGAATCGTTCATATGATAGGCCAACCGCAGCTCGGAGACCGGCTGTGCTGGTCTGGAAGAAGAGGACTCCGGCTGACTTTGTACCGGTGAAGGTGGTTCATCCGGCTGATCGGTCACGTCAATATTGGTGCAGCCTGCCAGCAGAAACAATACCGCCAATAGGCAAAAAATACGTTTCATTGCGTCCCTCCCTTAGTATATCCTATTCTGGCAACAATTTCAATCAATCGCGTAAACTTTTATACGGTGAAACGGCTGATGCGTTCCACCTTACCCTCCTGCGCAAATTCCAGCAGCACCCCATGCAATTCAATCTGTTCTGGATCGTTGACAAAGCGGATCGGCATTCCTGTGCGCATCCGTGTAATCACCCGCTCTGAAAGTACACCCAAAATGGAATTGCGCCCGCCGCACATGCCCACATCACTGATATAGGCCGTGCCATGCGGCAACAGCTGTTCGTCAGCGGTCTGTATATGGGTATGGGTACCTAATACCGCAGAAACACGCCCATCCAGATAACGGGCAAGCGCATATTTTTCACCGGTTGCCTCTGCATGGAAATCGACGATGATATTTTTACAGGGCGCTTTTTTCAGCAGCTCATCGACGCAATCAAACGGACTTTGATGTGCAGGATCAATGTAAACTCTACCCTGAAGGTTGATCACGCAGAGCGGGAACTGCGGACTGTCATAAAAATACATCCCCTCGCCGGGAGCACTTGGGTGGTAATTGGCTGGACGCAGCAGTCCATTGCATTGCTCTAGCATCCCATAAATTTCCCGACGGCGCAGGACATGGTTGCCGGTTGTGAGGACATCCACACCGCTATCAAACAAATATTTCGCACTATGCGGTGTGATGCCATTGCCCTCCGCGGAATTCTCCCCATTGGCAATTACAACCTGCGCCTGGTATTTCTGGCGCAGGCGTGGCAACTCCTTGCGCACCTGTTCGCAGCCTGCCTGCCCCACAACATCACCCAAAAATAATATGTTCATAAAACCTCCTGCTGATGCAATCTTATTAAGTACTCAAAAACAGGTTCCGTTTTCCAGTGTAACGGATTTTGCACGGTTTGTCCAGTGCTTACTGAAAGTTTTAAAGGAGCGGCTGCCCCGCGTACCGCGCGGGCAGCCGCTAGCAAGCACATCGCGCCAACCAAAGGTTGGCACGGTGCTTGCGGGAAATCTTGCGGCCTGCGGGCCGCGCTTCCATGAAAAAGACGCGTTTCGCAAAAAAGCAAGCCCACAAGGCTTGCTTTTTTGCGACCAGGGGCGCCGCCCCTGGACCCTGTGGCCTTTAAAAAGGCCAGCGAAATTTTGGATCACCTTGAAATTTTGGATCGCCTTAATTTGGCAAAATTTTTGGTGCGCTTAGCCCAGTAACAGTTTATCGTCCGCCTCATCCGAACCGGTCGCCTGCCCAAACCTTGCCAGCAGATCCTCCACCGTCAGCTTTTTCTTTGCCTCGCCTGAAATATCCAGCGCAATCTTTCCCTCGTGCATCATAATTAGCCGGTTGCCATGCACAATCGCATCCCGCATATTATGCGTGATCATCAATGTTGTGAGCTGGTCCTTACGGACGATTCGCTCGGTTGCATCCAACACCTTTGCCGCTGTTTTGGGGTCCAACGCAGCGGTATGCTCATCCAGCAACAGCAGGCGCGGCTTTTGCAGGGTCGCCATCAGCAGTGTCAGCGCCTGACGCTGTCCGCCAGACAGCAGTCCCACCTTGGAGGTCAGCCGCGTTTCCAGTCCCAGATCCAGGATTTTGAGCAGCTCACAATACTCCTCCCGTTCCTTTTTGGTGATGCCGGTACGCAATGTACGGGATTTTCCGCGGCGCGCCGCCAATGCAAGATTCTCTTCAATTTGCATGGTAGCGGCGGTACCCATCATCGGGTCTTGGAACACACGGCCGATATACTGTGCGCGTTTATGCTCTGGCAAGGCGGTCACGTCTGTATCTCCGATAACAATGCTGCCACAATCAACCGGCCATACCCCTGCGACCGCATTCAGCAGGGTCGATTTTCCCGCGCCATTTCCGCCGATCACTGTAGCAAAATCGCCTTCCTTTAGACACAGCGAGACACCGTTCAATGCGGTTTTCTCGTTGACGGTACCCGCATTAAAGGTCTTTGAGATATTTTTTATATCAAGCATGGACCTTGCCTCCTTTCGTCACAGGTTTGGAAAAGTAATGTGCCTTCCAATAGGGGATTGCCAGGAAAACCGCTACAATACAGGCTGAAATCAGCTTGAGATAGTTGGTGTCAATACCGCTCAGGCTGACCACCGCCTGGATAACGACATAGTAGATAATCGCGCCGATGGATACCGCCAACAGTCGCAATCCAAAGTTGTGAAACACCTTTGAGAGCAACACCTGACCAATGATGACCGCAGCCAGGCCGATTACGATAGCGCCCTTGCCCATGCTGGCATCTGCAAAGCTCTGGTATTGGGCCAGCAACGCGCCAGAGAGGGCGACTAAGCCATTGGAAAGCATCAATCCCAGTACCTTGTTAAATTCTGTGTTGATTCCCTGCGCGCGGGCCATGTTCTGGTTTGCGCCGGTGGCGCGCAGAGAAGCGCCCAGCTCGGTACCAAAAAACCAGTACAAAATGGCGATGACCGCAATGGTGAACAGTCCCACCACGAAAATCGGATGCCGCAAAAACGAGCGGGAGCCCTTTGCCACATCCTGCACAAAGCGCAGCGAAACCAACAGCTTCTCCAGGTTTTCCTGGTTGATGACATTGATCGCGACATTGGCTTTCATGCCCATGATCGCCAAATTGATCGACCACAATCCCAGTTGGGTCAAAATGCCCGCCAAAATTGCGGGAATGCCACAAAGCGTATGCAGCAGGCCGGTTACCATACCGGCAAGCATCCCTGCTATCAGCGCCGCCACCAACGCCAGCCAAAGGTTCACCCCTGCACCGAACAGCACCACAAAGGTGGCACCACCGGTACAAAAGGAGCCGTCTACCGTCAAGTCCGCAATATCCAGTATGCGGTAGGTGATGTACACGCCAATCGCCATGATCCCCCAAATCAGACCTTGGGATATGGCACCGGGCAGCGCGCTAATAAAATCCATCATCTGCAATCTCCTCCTGTTGAAAGTCCGCGGAAAAACTTTTTATGCCGCAGCTTTTTAAAAGCATCCCGCCGAAAAGCTTCTATCGTTATATTGATGTCACAAATTCCATGCCTTCATACCAAGGGACGCATAATAGCGGAAAAGGGAGCTCCCTTTTCCGCCATAGATCAGCAAAATTTTCATCCGCTGGCGCCATACAGCGCTAGCCTTTCACAAATCAAATTATGCAGCAGCCTCGATAGCGACATAGCCCTCCGGCGGGGTAATACCCAGGTCCTCACACATCGGCGGGTTATATTTTTTCACAAATTCTGGCGCATACTCGATGGGCATGGTGGAGATGTCCGCCTCGCCGAGCAGAATTTTTGCTGCCATTTCACCGGTCTTATAGCCGATGTCGTAATAGCTGATGGACAGGGTCGCTACACCGCAGCCAGCAGCCAGCCCTTCCTCACCCGCGAACACAGGAATTTTGCCATGGCAGATATTGTCAATGATCGGGGTGTTGGATGCAGCGGTATTGTCGGTTGGCACATAAAGAATATCATTGTTATCAGCAGCGCTCTGGGTCACTGCTGCGATGTCGTTTGAATCAGAGAACGGATATTGGGTACAGGTATAGCCCATGCCCTCCAGATGGGACTGGACGGTATCCACCTGATACTGGCTGTTCGCCTCGTTCGAGCAATAAAGTAATCCCACCTTTTTGGCGTTTGGATACCACTCTTTGATCATAGCGGCCTGTTGATCCAGCGGCGCCAGGTCGGAGGTGCCGGAGATGTTGCCGCCTACCGTACCAGAAAAATCCTTTATGCCGAACGCAACACCATACTCTGTGACCGAGGTGCCCAAAACCGGAATGTCCGCAGTTGCGGTCGCCGCAGCTTGCAGCGCGGGGGTCGCATTCGCCATGATCAAATCCACCTTTTTGGACACAAACGCGTTTGCAATGGTCGCACAGGTAGCGGGGTCATTGGCCGCATTCTGGTAGTCAAAGGTCACCTGGCCAGGCAGCCACTTATTCAGCGCATCCTGGAACCCCTCGGTAGCCGCGTCCAGCGCAGGATGGGTCACCAGCTGAGAAATACCTACCACATAGGAAGCGCCATCTGCTGGCTCAGAAGATGCCTCACCAGAAGCGGCGGGAGCACTGCTTTCGGTGCTTGCCGCAGAGGATGAGGCTGGCTGACTGCTGCCACCGCCACAGGCAACCAGGGAAAACGCCATTGCCAACATCAACAGCAGAGCCAACGGCCTAGAAAGTTTTTTCATTTTATATTCCTCCAATTCATACAATTCAACGCTTTATCGCTTTTTGCCACAAAAGCGCCGGCGCAAAAAAAGAATGTGATTCCCTCACGCAAGTAAGTATAGCGTGTTTGGAGGCCGATGTCAAGAAAAATGTTACATCCGGCACAGCAACAAGGCTACACTTCCGCCAGCTGCTACCCCCAGCAGATTTAGTCCGACATCCACCCATGAAAAATGTCTGCCTGCAATCCAGCGTTTGGAGCGCTCGTCCGCATAGCACCAAACGATCAAAAACAGCAGCGGCCAGGCCGGTTTCCTTCCCACATACAGCGTCAGACAAAACAAAACCGTCAAGACAAAAAACACTGCCACATGCGCCAGTTTACGCAGCTGTAAATTCAGCACATCTAAATTTACCTGTAAAAAACCAAGGCGCTTTGCCAATCCATTGGCGAGACTGGAGCTGGTTTTGAGGGTATGCGCTCCGTCCTGGTGAGATAGCCAGGTCATAAACAAAAACCAAAGGATTGTGAGCGCCCTTAATCGTTGATAGGCCAAACCGCCATCCCTCCTTTTGCGGCTCTTTGACTATACCATAGATTCCCCAGCCTGTAAAGCATTTATCATCGAATGATAAATATTCGCAACCGACCGCCCTGTCTCGCGTTGTCTCATCAGAAAGTATAGTTTGAGCATTTTCTCTATGAAAACGGCGCAGCCTTATATGGGTGCGCCGTTTCTTTTTTATGCGGTTATGTCGTTTTTTCAGCAGATTTTTTGGGCGGCTTTTTGGGCTTTGGCGCAGGCAGCTCAGCACAGGTCGTTTTCACCAGCTGCGCCAACAGTTCCTTATCCTCCAACTGCTCAATCAAAAGCATCGGCTTGCCGCCCTCATAAGGCGGCGCGAACGCCGGCGTTTTCAGCAACGCCTTACCGCCATCGGTGACCTTCAGCAGCAGGCGGTTGTCGCAGATAGCCGCAAAATACTGCCCATCACAGTATAATCCGTACTCTCCAAACATCCTTTTTGTTGTGATGCTCCCTGCACCGCTCAACTGGTCCACCACATGATTTACAAATTCAATATTCGATGCCATATTGCCTCCTCAGGACTCGGTCTGTGATGATGCCACCTTACTCTTTCTGCCATAGCCTGTGATGATCATGAGAATCAGCAGCGCCAGCATAGAAAGTGAATAGAAGTTCACAAACGGAATTTGAACTGGTACAACCGCATATTGCTCTAAAGCTGCGGCCGACTGCTGGGCCGGAATGACACAGTGCACCGTCCACGGCGCGAGGAAGCAGAACACACAGCCCGCGCAGTCCATCAGATTGGAGCGGCGATAGCGGTCCAGACCGACCTTGCCGCCGATCTCCTTGATCAGCTCACCCATCGCCACAATCGCAACCGAAATAACACCGGTTACCATGCTCAGAATGCCGATACAGCCGACGATTGTGACCTCGCCGCTACGCTCGTCGCGGGCAAATTTTCCAAGCAGGCTGCCCACATCGTCAAATAGGCCGCTGGCCTCCCAGATGCCCAGCATCGAAAAGACGCCCAACAGCATTGCAACGGTACCCATACAGCCGATAATCGAATCGTTGAGGATACCGGCAACCTTGAAGCCGCCGGGGAACGAAAGAATCGCATCCAGGGTGTAAATGCCTGTCAGCAAACCAACCACCGTGCCGACAATGACACCATAGGACAGCGCGGTAATCAGATGCTTGCGCATCAGGCACAGCGCAATAATGGTTGCCGGAACCACCAGCATAACCAGCGAAAGCGGATTGGCTGCCGCCGCTGCCTCATTCTCAAGCGAAACACCGCTATTGGTTTTGGTGAATACCAAAAAACAGATAAGCGCACAAATCGCCGCAGGGATCGAATATTTCATACGGGTGCGTACCACTAGTCCAAGGTCGGCCTCCTGGGTCGCCGCAGAAGCGATTGTGGTATCCGAAATCGGCGCGAGATTATCGCCAAACGCCGCACCGGATACAATCGCACCAATCATGTAAACAGGCTCCACCCCTACCATGACGCCCACTGGAAATAGAATGGGGATCACTACAAAATAAGTGCCGACCGAGGTGCCGGTTGAAAATGCCAGCAAGCAGGTTATGAGGAAGGTCGCCGCGGCGAATAGTTTGCCGGTGAAGCCGGCTTCCACTATATAAACCGCAATCGTCTGCACCACTCCGCTTGCAGAAATCAGCTTGCCGGAAATTGCCGCAAGAATGACCGCCAAACCGATTACTGGAAACATTGGGCGGGTTAAGCCGCTGATGATCGCCTGCCCATAGGCTTTTTCGTCCTTCGCCATGATGACGCCCGCGATGATGGCAACAAAGAACGCCACCATATAGCCGTTGACATTCGACTGACTGGCTGCTGCCCAGAAGATGACCACCAAGGCCACCAACAGCGGGAACAGTTTTCCGAACATCCCAAACCGAAACTCCAGTTTACTCTTTTCCACAAAATCACTCCTTTTTTTATATGATTGAATATAGGCGGTAGTGCCTATCTCAACGGTTTGCCCCGCTACGCGTAGCGGGGTTTAGCGCGTAGATGTGCGCCGCGGCGAGCAGCGAGGAGCTATTGGAGTTTTGGACGGGGGCCAAAACTCCTGCGCACCCCTAGGGGGTGGCCCATGGAGGGGGATGCAGGCGGTTAGCGCAAGCCTAGCAGCGCCCGCAAGGATTTCTCTGTTTGCATTTGATGGAACGCCTGCTTTGGCTGGCAGGTCAGTGCGCCGGTCGGGCAAACCCGCACACAAGCGGGAATCATCCCCGCGCGCAGCCGGTCGATGCAACCATCGCACTTGATCATCCGTCCATCTGCGCCAAACGATGGCGCCCCAAACGGGCAGGCCATCGCACAGCTATGACAGCCGATGCAAGCGGCGTTGTTATAAAGGGTCAAACCGGTTTCGGTATCTTTCCAGAGGCACCCGACCGGACAGCCCATTACGCAAGGCGCGTCCTCGCAGTGCATACAGCCCACCGAAAGATAGGAAAATACAGGGGCCCCGTCCTTGTTTTTGCCCTCTAGCTCCAATGCGTTGCGCAAGGGATGCTGCCCATGCGCGCTATCAATGTCGTTTTGGTCCATACAGGCCAGCACACAGGCGCAGCAGGCGGTACATTTTTGCGGGTCCAGGTCAAACAGCAGTTTTTCCATCCCTTCACCCCTTTCTTCTCACGCCGGCATAAGTGCTGCGGAAATTTGGAAAGCCAGAATAAGGGTCTAGCTGCTCCGCGCTCATCAACTGGTTGATATCCGCCTCTGCGTAGCCATGGAACATGTATACCGTTCCTTCATCCACCTTTGCGGAAAGATTTGCTTTTACAGTGATGCTGCCCTGTGGCGTAAACAGCTCGATTTCGTCCCCCTGCCGGACACCGATCCGCTGTGCATCAGCAGGCGCGAGGTCGGCCATCGGTTCCGGACGCAGCGAGCGGTTCCAGGACACACGATGCAGACGGGAATGCAGCGCATTGGTCAGCCGCGGTGCGGAGCACAGCCGGAATGGATAATCAGGATGCTCCGGCGGCGGCTGATAGGTCGGCAGCGGATGGAGTCCCTGTTGCTGGTATTTCTCAATCGCGAGCGAGTACAACTCAAATTTGCCGCTGGTAGTGTGCAGTCCCTGCTTTCGCAGGGTGCCCGGCTGGTAAGGCTGTACATGAGGCAGCTTGATCGGATACGGATTTTCACGCAGCTGCTCCAGCGTCACCGGAAGGTCGGCAATCAGATAGCGGTAGCAAGCCTCTGGGCCCGCCTCCAACAGCGGGTCACCCAGCTGCATCTCCCGCGCCAGATCACACAAAATCTGCACATCCGGGCGGGACTGGTAAAGCGGTGCAATCACCGGATTGGTACAGGTCAGATAGCCGCCGCCATAAGCTTTTAGCTCGCTACGTTCAAAGGAGGAACAGGCCGGCAGTACAATATCGCAAAATTTACAGGTGTCGGTCAAAAACAGGTCGGTGTTAACCAAAAAATCAAGCTGCATCAATGCCTGTTTGAGTCCTTCGCTGTCAGGTGCAATGCGGTAATTCACTCCAAAACCGAGCATCGCCTTGAGCGGATAAGGGTCGCTGGTGCGAATCTGCCGCGCTAGGTCATTCACCTGCGCCTCATCAATAAACTCTCCCCACAGCGGAAAACGGCTGCTACCTACCGCCGGACGCGCATTCTGCGGGCGAGGTTCCATAATAAACGCGTGCTCCCGTGTGGCAAAACCCGCCGCCTGATAATTATAGCTGAATTGGGTGGGCAGCTGTCCGCCCTGCCGGTCAAAGCAGCCGGTAATCGCGCTCAGCGCCATGATCGCACGATAATTTTGGAAGCCGTTACAATGGTGCGCAATCGGTGCGGCGCTCTCATTGATGGCTAGCGGCAGATTCTCCCCAATTAGCGTGGCGGCCGCTTCCAGTTGGGCGGCTGGTACACCGGTCAGCCGCTCCACCGTCTGCGGGTCAAAGCTCTGCACATATTCGCGATACTGCTCATAACCATACACATACTGATGGATATAATCCAGATCCACCCTGCCGTTTTGAATCAGCAGATAAGCCAGCCCCAGCGCAAGCGCGCCATCGGTGCCCGCGCGCGGCCGCAGATGAATGTCTGCCAGCCTTTGGGATGCGGGCGTAATACGCGGATCTACAATGACCACCTTCATCCCCTCTGCCTTGCGCTTTTCCACGCCGCTCGCTGCCAGATAACGCGAATGATAGGGATTGAACGCCCAGCCCAGATAAACTCCAGCGTGAGCGGTGTCTGGAGTGCTCATAATGTTGCCGGTGGTCACCAGCCAGTTTAAAAAGGTCGAGGTCATACAGATGCTGGATTCGGTCGCATAGTTGAGCGAGCCAAAGCGATTTGCCAGCCGGTGCAGCCAGGGGCGGTACCATTTGGAGTAGCCGGAAAAGAACACCACCGATTCCGCACCATGTGCCGCGCGGATGTCAAGCAGACGGGTTGCAATTTCATGATATGCCTGCTCCCAGCTGATCGGTTCAAACCGGCCGCTTCCGCGCGCACCTACCCGGCGCAGCGGCGTTTTGATGCGATCCTCATGGTAGATATACTGCCGGTTTGCCAGCCCTTTGGTGCAGAGCAGTCCATGATTGAGCGGATGCTGCGCGGTACCCTCTATTTTCACCACCCGCCCCTGCTGTACATACGCATCGATCCCGCAGTGAAAGGACGGGCAGCAGATGTCACAGATGGTTTGCCGCACCTCAATGCCGGTTTCCTTGCCGGGGATTTTGGCCTCCAACAAACTTTTACTGGTGTTCATAAGCACCCTCCAATCGTTCCAGGATTTCCAGCGGAAGTCCCGCCCGCAGCAGTGCTACCCGCTGCATGGGAGCGGTTGGCCCCTCTGCGCCCAAAAACCGCCGCATCATCTCATTTTTAATCGCCCCGCTGATCGCATAATTGTCTAAAATATTGACACAAACCGGCTGATTGTTGTCCAGCACCGCATCCAGCCGGTAAGCTCCATCCGGATGCCGGTAAGAAAACAGCTCCCCCTGTGCATGAACGTTTCCAAATCCGATAAAGTCCATCCCCATAAAATGGGTGAGATTATGCGGCATCGTCCCCGCATAAGGCAACGGCACGCCCGCCATCGCATAACCCGCAGCGCGCCCTTGGTATCCTGCATTCGCCCAAAGCCCAAGCACCTGCTTTTGTTTGGATTGCAGGTTGTTGCCCGCACAGCAATCCCCCGCCGCATAAATTCCATGAACCGAGGTCTGCTGCTGCTCATCCACCACGACCCCGCGGTCAATAGCGATTTCCGAGGCATCAAGCAGCTCCAAATTCGGGCGGGTGCCGATGCAAAGCACCAGCAGGTCGGTCTTTTGCGTTTGTTCACCCAGCTGTACAGAGAGCCCCTGACCGGCCTCTTGTACACCGGTCAGGCCAACGCCGAATTGCAGCTGCACCCCAAACGCCTCTACCCGCCGGTGAATTTCCTGTGCAACCTGCGGCAGCGCTGCCAAGGGGAACATCTGCGGTGCGAGGTCGGCCAACAGACAATCTGCGCCTGCGTTTACCAGCAGCTCCGCAACCTTTACCCCCGCCATGGATGCGCCAATCACCACCGCGTGCCGCACATCCCCGCGCTGTAACCGCTCCCGTAGCCGGCAAGCATCGGCTGGCGTGCGCATATAGTATACCGCCTTGGCAGGCAGCTTTGGAAGCGGTGGAACGAATGGATGCGCGCCGGTAGAAAGGAGAATTTTCTCAAAAACCTGGGTAGTGCCATCCGATAGCTGCACACATCTGTCCTGCGCGGCCAGGCGCACGGCCGCCAGCGGATGAACTTGCAGTCTGTACTGTTCGGTCAGCTGTGCAAGTGTACCAAAGGGGAACAGCTTTTCATAGGGCAGCTTGCCGGCGGTATAGTAGGTGGTGAGCATCGGATTTGCGGGCGGCAGATTGGAGGGATCAAAAATGTGAATTTCACCGGTGAAGCCAACCTCACGCAGCGCCTTGGCGCAGTGAAATCCTGCGCAGCCAAAACCTAAAATTGCAACGCGTTCTATGGAAAACCACTCCTTCCTGTGCTATAATATGCGCATGAAAGATTCTTACAGCCCGTAACACCTACCTGATGATCGTCCTAGGAGGGATGATAATGGAGCCTTTTGGATTTCTAATTTTGACCGGCGGCAAAAGCAGTCGGATGGGCGTTCCAAAACAGGGGCTACTCTGGAACGGCAAAACCTTTTTAGAACAGATGGTAGCAAAAGCGCAGGCCATTGGCGCACAAGAAATTCTGCTCGCGGGGTGTGAGCCACCCGCTGGCATTTGTGCACAGGGCGTCTCTGACCTGTACCCCGGCGCGGGCCCGCTCAGCGGCATCTGCTCTGGGCTGTATGCCGCCCATTGTGAACAAAACCTTGTGGTGTCGGTGGACCTGCCGCAGCTGCCATCTGCGCTTTTGGAGCAGCTCATCCGTGCTCTACAGCCAGAGCAGGACTGCTTGCTCCTGCGACACGGACTGTACACCGAACCACTTATCTCGGTCTGGCGCAAGCGCACCGCGACCATGTTGGAATTCTTCCTAAAAAATCACCGCTATTCGGTATCCCGCGCCGCTGACCAGCTAAAGGCCGGATATTTTTCCTACACCGGCGCACCCGAGGAAATCGAAAGCTGCAACACGCCGCAGGCATATCAGCGGCTGCGCGCACATTTTGGCGCATAGTGCCTGCGCCTTTTGGAAGCCCTCTGCTTTGGCAGGGGGCTTTTGCTGCATCTTGCGCGATGAAGCAGCGAAACCCGCATCGTTAGAGCAGTTCCTTTAGCACCCTGTCAACGCTGAAATAAAACGCATCCTGCCCCACCGTATCCACCAATCCAAACCGCTCGAACATCCGCATGACTGATGGCTGGATAGACGAAAAGATGATTTTCTTGCCCTTTGCTGTTTCGGTTTTATAATATTCCTCTAACATATTGACCGCGGTGATATCCACCATTGATACCCCACGCAGCGAGAAGATAATCAGCTCCTGCTCTGCAAGCTCCTCCAGCTTTTGCTGGACCGCCTCGGCAGTGACAAAGAACAGCGGACCTGTGACATAAACCACCGACCAATTATAGGTACCCTTGCTGTCCGAAACGCCCAACCGCTCCAAATCTACATCTTCAGCGGTCACCTCGATGTTCGCGCTGCGGCAGATGAACAGCACCAGCCCCACCGACACGCCGATTAGAATTGCCATGGTCAAATCGAGCAGCACGGTTGCAAGCATGGTGACAAAATACTTGAACAGCGCGCCCTTGAAATGGTGTGAGAAGAAAAACCGAATGGCGCTCCATTCGTTCATCCGCCAAGCGGTGACCATCAGCACACCCGCCAACGCCGCCAGCGGAATTTGGGACATCACCGGACCGAGTACAAACATCGCCAGCAGCAGTCCAACCGCATGGAAAACGCCGGTCAGTCGGGTTTGTGCGCCGGATTTGATTGCGACACTGGTGCGCGCAATCGCAGCGGTGGCCGGAATGCCGCCGAAAAACGGCACCAGCATATTTCCCAGCCCCTGCGCAATCAGCTCTTGGTCGCTGTTCAGCCGCTTGCCGGTCATCCGGCCAGCCGAGGCACCACACAGCAGGCTTTCGATCATCCCCAATAGCGCAATGCTCACCGCCGGCCCAATCAAGCCTTCCACCTGCTCCCAGCGGATGGCCGCAAGGCTCAACCGGCTTTCCGGCAGCAGTGTTTTGGGAATCTCTCCGACCGTTTCAACATGCAGTCCCATCACCATGGAAGCAGCGGTGGCCAGAATAATCCCCACCAATGAGGCAGGCACCACACTGTTCCATTTTTTGGGGAAAAACGCCATAAACAACACTACAAATAACCCAATCGCTACCGCCGCCGGATTGATAGGAAAGCCCAATGTGCGGTAACTGAGCAGCTTAGCAATCGCGCTGGACCCCTCGGAGGTGGTTCCGAAAAAGTTGTCAATCTGTCCGAGCGCGATGATAATTGCGATACCCGAGGTAAAACCGGTGATAACCGGCGCAGGGATAAACGAGGTCAGCTTGCCCAGATGCAGCAGCCCCGCAATCAGCAACAGCACACCTGCCATCAGTGTTGCAAGGAACACCCCTTGCATCTGGTATTTTGCGACAATCGACATTAGAATTGCCGCCATCGCGCCTGTCGGACCGGAAATTTGATAGAAGGCACCCGCTAGCATACTCATAACCAAACCAGCGATAATTGCAGTAATTAGGCCGGAGGCGGCGTCCGCGCCGCTGGAAACACCGAATGCCAGTGCCAACGGCAGTGCAACCGCCGATACGGTTAGTCCGGCCAGCAGATCCTTGGAAAGCTGGCCCGCATTATAACCGGAAAATTCTGTCTTTAAATCCTTGATGTACTGTGTGAAAAGCAACTCAATCTCCCCCTCATCTTTTGCAGTTTCAGTATAGCATTTTTTCCGATAAACCACAAGTCTTAATCCAAAAAAGCGCTTGACAATTGTACGATTTCAGACTATAATGATGTCTGATTTCAGACAAAGGAGACGCGTTATGAACCCCGAAGTACAAAAGGATCTGCAAGAATTTTGGTATCTCGCCTGCGAAATTGACGCAATTTATCATCAGGCTGCGCTGCGGGTGGGACTATCCGACAGCGTTATGAATATCCTGTATACGCTCTCCACCTTTGACGGCACCTGTACACAAAGCGATATCTGCAAGCTGTCGGGGGATGGGCGTCAGACGATTCATTCGGCCATTCGCAAATTGGAGCAGGAGGGGCTTGTCTATCTGGAAAAAAGCCACCGGAAAAACCGGCCGATTCTCCTGACCGAAAAGGGGAAACTGCTTGCACAGGAGAAGGTGCTGCCGCTGCTGTATGCAGAACATGCGGCATTTGCTGCGTGGCCGCGCCAGGAACGGCAGGAGCTGCTGCGGCTGACGCGCAAGTATGTGGAGGGCTTTCGGGAAAATCTTTCCCGCACCCAAAAATAGACAGCCGATAGCGGCAAAACATCAAAAACCTGACAGACGGCGCGACCAGCGCCAATTGGGAGAACACCATGAAACAAATTATTCAATTATCCGATCATTTTACCTATCAAAAACTGCTGCGTTTTACACTGCCCTCGGTGGTCATGATGATCTTTTCCTCCATCTATGGGGTAGTGGACGGATTTTTTATCTCCAACTATGCGGGGAAAACTCCGTTTGCCGCAGCCTGCCTTATCTATCCTTATATGATGGTTTTCAGCACCTGTGGCTTTATGATTGGCACCGGTGGCACTGCGCTGATCTCTAAAACGATGGGGGAAGGCGATTGCGAAAAAGCGAACCGCCTGTTTTCCATGCTGGTTTACCTTTCGATTGCAGGCGGTATTGTGCTTTCGGTCATCGCAATTGTACTGCTGCGGCCGGTAGCGATTCTGCTGGGTGCGAGGGGAGCTATCATCGATGACTGTGTTGTCTATGGCACAATTATCCTTCCTGCGCTGTTTTCATTCATTCTGCAAAACGAATTTCAGAGCTTTTGTGTTGCAGCAGAAAAGCCACAGCTTGGCTTATGGCTTACGGTGGCGGCAGGTCTGACCAACATTCTGCTGGACGCGTTGTTTGTCGCGGTATTTCGCTGGGGGTTAGCCGGTGCAGCGATTGCTACGGCGCTCAGCCAACTGGTAGGCGGTCTGGTTCCGCTGGTTTATTTTTTGCGCCCGAACAAAAGCCTTCTGCGGCTGTGCAAGCCCTCGTTTGACGGGCGAGCGCTGCTGAAGGTCTGCACAAATGGTTCCTCCGAACTGATGTCCACCATGTCTACCTCCCTGCTGAGTATGCTGCACAATTTCCAACTGTTGCGGTTTGCCGGCGAGGATGGGGTCGCTGCATACGGCATCATTATGTATGTGGACTTTATTTTTATCGCGGTCTTTTTGGGATATGCAATCGGCTCGGCACCGATTATCGGGTACCATTTTGGCGCAGGAAATCACCCCGAGCTAAAAAGCCTGTTCCGCCAAAGCAATCTTTTGCTGGTGTGGGTCTCGATTGGACTGACCGGTATCGCAATTGTGGCGGCAGATATGCTGGCGGGGCTGTTCGCCGGCTATGATGCAGGGCTGTTTGAAATGACAAAATACGCATTTATCATCCATTCTCTCTCCTTTTTGTTCTGTGGATTTAACATCTTCGGTTCATCCTTGTTTACCGCGCTGAACAACGGGCTGGTGTCCGCGGCAATCTCCTTTTTCCGAACGTTAGTGTGCCAAACGGCTGCTGTATTGATCCTGCCTGAATTTTTTGGGGTGAATGGAATTTGGAGCGCAATTGTTGTAGCAGAATTGTTTTCTTTGCTGTTGACCCTAATTTGCTTTGCAAAATTGAAAGGCCGGTATCACTATGCGTAACCTATCGCGCAGTGTATCATCTGCTTTCCGATCGATCGGTTCTAACCAACCGTGCGCTGGCATATCCTTTTCTAAGACAGAAAAGGAGGATGGACATGCGGTGTATTGCATTGGCGGGAAATCCAAACTGTGGGAAAACCACCCTGTTTAACCGGCTGACCGGTGCACGCCAGAAGGTTGGCAATTGGGCGGGTGTCACCATAGAGCGTAAGGAGGGTACCTTCCAATTTGACGGGCAGCAGGTCCGGCTGATCGATCTGCCTGGATTGTATGCGCTTTCCTCCTACACGCTGGAGGAGCAGATCACACGGGACTATCTCGACTCCGGAGAGGCGGATGTACTGCTAAATGTGATCGATGGAACCTCCCTGCGGCGAGGGCTGTATCTCACCCTCCAGCTGCGGGAACGGGGCATCCCCATGGTTTGTGCAGTTGGCATGATCGACGAAGTGACAAAGTATGGCGGCCAAATCGACTGTGAAGCGCTCACGCAGCTGTTGGGGGTGCCTGTTTTGCCCATCTGCGCCCGCAGCGGAGAAGGATTGCCCGCACTGTGCCGCCAGCTCTTATGCAGGATGCCGCCGCCAGCGCCGCTTAGGTATGGGCTCTCTCTGGAAAATGCGCTGGAGCAGCTCGCCGCTGTGCTGCCTGGGACAAGCCGTGCACAGCGGCTCACCGCATTGGAACAAGGCGATCCAAAGCAGGTTTTGCCGTTTCAGCGCACCTATGAGGCCATCTGCGGATATGACGCCGAAACCGCCGTCGCCAGCGAGCGCTACCGCTGTATCGACCGGATGGTGGGCACTGCGTCAGTCCCCATGCGGCAGAGCTTCCGGCGCAGCGACCGGATTGACCGGTTGCTGCTCAATCGCTGGCTGGCGTTCCCAAGCTTTTTGGGCATGATGCTGCTGGTGCTGTGGATCTGTTTTGGCAGCTTTGGAAACGGTCTGAAGGCCGGGGCGGAGGCGCTTTGGGCACATCAAGTGGCTGTCGTAGATTGGCTGTTGGGAGGTTGGCAGATTGCCGCCCCATTGCGGCAGCTCATTATAGAGGGCGCTTTGGCAGGGCTAGGGAATATTCTGACATTTTTGCCGCAAATCTGCTGCATGTTTTTGTTTCTGACTCTGTTGGAGGAATGCGGATATCTGGCACGCGCCGCCTTTCTGATGGATTTGCCGCTACGCCGGATCGGGTTGACAGGCAAATCGGTCATTCCCTTGCTGCTGGGCTTTGGCTGCACAACCTCCGCTGTGATGGCGGCGCGCACCCTTAGCAGCGAACGGGACCGCTGTATGACCATCCTTCTGACACCTTTTTTATCATGCAGCGCCCGATTCCCCGTTTATGCGCTGTTGACCGGCGCATTTTTTCCCCAGCAGCAAGGGCTTGCTGTTTTGCTATTGTATCTGCTGGGAGCGGCTGTGATGGTCTTTTACGGATGGCTGCTGTACAAGGGTCCCTTTCGGAAGGGCGGCACTCCTTTTTTAATGGAGTTCCCGCCTTATCGCCTGCCCTCGCTGCGAAACCTGCTGCAAAATACCTGGGGACGCTGTTGGGACTTTCTGCGCAAGGCGGGAACCGTGTTATTTCTGCTCAGCATCGGTATTTGGCTGATGCAGCATTTCGATTTTAGACTGCACTACACCGACCAAATAGACACCAGCTTATTCGGATGGCTAGGAGACAAGCTTGCACCGTTGTTTGCGCCGTTGGGCTTTGGCAATCGCATGGCGGCGGTTGCGCTGCTGGCAGGACTTGCCGCAAAGGAGGCGATTGTTTCTGCATTTGGTGTAAGCTGTGCAGCGGCCTCGCCTGCGGCTTTGAGCGCGGCGCTGCATGAATTGTTTACACCGCTGTCAGCCGCCGCATTCCTGGCCTTTTGCGCGCTTTATACCCCCTGTATCTCAGCGCTTGCTGTTCTTCACCGCGAACTGGGCAGCACAAAAAAATGGCTGCTTGCGGTTGTGGGGCAAACCGGCGTTGCCTATCTGGTGGCATTGGCCGTTTATCAAGCTGGCACCCTATGGCAGAATTTATTTTAAAGAGGCATCATACAAAAAAGCAAGTCCTTTCGGACTTGCTTTTTTACGATCTGGGACGCGCTCTGGGTCCTATCATCTCCTTTGGAAAGGAAGCCGCTGTTTCTCTATGTGTCTTTTGGCTGATGAATCAGCCAATACTGCTTTTGCACCCGCTCTTTGACCTGCTTTAGAAAATGTTCCGGCCCCAGCACACGAACCACCGGCCCAAATTGCAACAGCCGGATCAGCAGCTCTGTTTCCTGGGCGGGGTCGTACCAAATAGAACAGGTATACTCCTCCCGTTGCGGGTCATAGGAGGTCTGTTTTTGATAGCTCGCAAAGTGCAGCATACACCGTTCTAGTGCATTGCGCTCTTTATAAATCAAAAAGCGCACCGGCTCTGGGGAGAGTCTCAACCGCAGCCGCTCCTCCAGCTCCTCTTTCCGCTGCGGCCAACACTCCCGCGAGGGACGCAGCTCCTGCACCCGCCCTAAATTGATGGTGTACAGCCTGCCCAGCCGGCCGCCAGTGATCCGCACCGCATACAGCCGGAACCGGTCGTCCTTGCGGGAATATTCCAAATGGCAGGGCAGGTAATCTGCGATCGTCTCCTGCGCGGGCGAGCGATAACGGATGCACAGCGCCTGCTTTTTTTGCATAGCCGTCGTTAGCTGGCGAAACCGCTCGCAATAGCCGGTGTCCTCATAGGGATCGCCGCTGCCGCACTGGTCAAAATCGTAAAAATCCTCCTGTAGATAAAGCGGCTTTACCGCCTCCAGCGCCTGTGCCAACTCCTGCTGCTGCGCGCCGGTTAAAAACAGCCGCATCCGCGGATCATCGAGCACCGCCCGCAGCCAGCTTTTTTGCAAGCCGGTCAGCGGCAGCTCTGCCAGATGCTTCACCCGTGCGCGCCAACCGTCCGCTTGCTGCTCCATCAGCCCCCATTCCTCTCCGGCCAGCCGCGGCAGCAGATACAGGCTGCTTTCTGCAAATGCGTAGGTATCCACCAGCTCGGACATCTCCGATAGGGAAAGCGGCACGGCTGTAGCGGCTTTCAGCACGCGCGACGCCACCTGATAATAGCAGCTGTATAGCTCGGAAAACAGCTCCACTATGCGCCTTCCTCCCCAAAATACATCTGGTACATCCGGTCTACGTCCCGATAAAATTTCGCAACAATCGCCTGGTTGGAGCCCTCCACCGACAGGATACGCCCCGTAAAGGTTTTGACCCAGGGGAGCATTTCGTTGGTGTCAAAGCTGTTGATGCTGTACAGCCACTGGTCTCCCTCTAGCGCGAGCAGCTCCCCGCCGCGCCCTTCCCTGCGCAGACGCTCGAGCACGTACCCTTCCCTGCGCGGGTCCACCCGCAGCTTCATATACAGCTGCTCCTTGCGGTTTTTGCCGCCGAATGAAACGCCCCAGCAGGCGGGCAGATTCGCCGCCAACCGCTCCCGCAGCCGGCCTGCGTTCGGGTCGTGCTCGCCAGGCAGCACCTGCTGAATATAATCGATGCGCATATTGTGAAAGCGGTGGAGGCGGTGCTCATAAACGCAAAGATACTGCCGTCCGCTTTGGGTGCCACTCAAAATACGCAATGGTGTTGCCAGCATCACGGTTGTTTTTCCATGGCGCGGGCTGCATGATTCAATGCAGGCACAGCGTCCCTCGCGAATTAGGCCCAACAGCCGGTAAAGAATCCCATCGTCCAATGTATGGATCATAAAATAGTGTTTAAACCAAAACCGGTCGTTCTCCAGATGCCGCCAATCCAAAATGGTACTGCCAACAAAGCCAAACGGCGCCACCCCTTGAAAGAACTTGACCGCCTCAAACAGCGCCGCAGCACCTTTACAGCTTGAAACGCCATCCTCCCGCAGCCGGTAGCGCAGCGAGCGCCCCTGCCGCTCGGCGCACAGCACCTCCTGTGCCAGATACTCCCGCAGCTTGCCCCGCACCGTCTGTGGGTCGATATCCACACCGTAGCGTTTGGAAATCTTCTCTGAAAGCTCATCTGCGGTGTACGCCGCGCCATCTGCAAGCAGCTCCTGCAAAAAGAAATGTAGCCGGATATCATTGCGGGTAAAGCTTTTCGACTTCCATGCGGCATAAAGCGGATTTTGCGGCACCCGCGCGCTATCCAGTGACAGAAACACCCGCTTGCCATGCGTGGAATAATCCCAATGCAGATATTCCGACAGCCAGCTTTGAATCCGCCGGCGCTCGTTGTCGTAGGTGCGGGCGCTCTTATAGGTGTACTCCTCCCGACTTTTGAAGCCATACAAATAAAAGTCCCGCATATACGCCCGTATTTTATCAAAGCTTTTAATCAGCTCGCTGAACTCCGCCATGTGTCTAGCCCCCTTCCAGCCCCACATAGCCGGTCTGCTCGATCAGCTGTTGACCCTGCGGTGAACAAATCCATTCCAGCAGCACCGGTACATTGAGATTGCGGCAGCGGTCGGTGCTCACCGCATAAAAATTGGCGGTAAGCGGATACGTTCCGTTTTGGATGCTTTCGCGGTTGGGATAAACGCCATCCACACAAAGCAGCTTGATCTGGCTGTTTTGCACCATCTCGGTACAGAAAAACCGGAAGGAATATCCCAGCGCATTCCGATGATTTTTATAGTCCGCAGTCTGCTCGATGATGCCGCCCATCGGATTGATCAGATCCTCCTGTAGCGGCTCGATCAACCGTTTGCCCTCCATCAGCTTTTCCAGCATGGTCTGGCTGCCGCTGCCCTTTGGACGCTGAAACGCCCGTATCGCCTGTTTGCGGCCGCCCACCTCACTCCAGTTGGTCAGCGCACCGCTGTAAATATCCTGAATCTGCGCAACCGTCAGCCCATCCACCGGATTTTTCGCATTGACAAAAAAGACAAACGCCTCCCTGCCGATGGGGGTCAGCAGTAGCTTTACCCCCTGTGCTGCGGCCGCGTCCAGCTGCGCTTGGGAGGGCCCCGCTACAAAGATCACATCTGTCTCCCCTGCAATCAGCCGCTCGTAGGCTTTCACGGTGTTGGTGTAGCGCACCGGCCCACGCTCCGCATAAACCGGATAGTCTCCCTGCGGATAAACCGCCTGCACAAATGCGGACATCACCGGATATAGCGCCAGCGCACAGTCCACCCGCGGCAGATTTTCCTTTAGCTGTAACGTGGCGGGCTGCTGTAACACTGCTACCTTCGAGCCCTGCTCAAACGGCTGATACTGGCGCAGGTCCAGTTCTCCACTGACGGTGGGAATATTCTTCTGCACCTGTTGGTAAACAAACCTGCCAGCACCGCCAGCGATTGCCGCCACCGCAACCCCGATCAACAGCCAACGCGCTATTTGCGGCAGCCGGCGCAATCCCCAAATTTTCAGTTGGAGCAACAGCAGCCCATCCAGTAGCAGTACAACCCCCGCCAACGCCACCATTGGGTCAATCATGATGGAGAGAAACAGCAGCGGTAGTACCGAAAAGGTCCATGCAAATCCAATCGACAGAATCGATAGCGCACCGCGTCCCAGCCACTTCCAAACGCCCTGCCGTTCAATCCCCAGAATGGCAAGGGCGATCAGCGCTATAAAAACCAGCAAAGCTCTCATCTGTTCAAAATCCCCCAACGCAAAACTTCTTTCTTTATTCTACCATTCCAATAGACAGTTTGCAAGCTCGCAACTTTTTTTAAATGATTCCTGTATCGGTGGTTGGTATACTGTTCCTATAAGAAGATTTTGCCTGTGACAGCAAACGAAAATCTACAAAGGGAGTGTGCGTATCACATGTACGTGATTTATAATGATAAAACCCGCCGCCCAATCAAAGTGTGGCTTGAGAAGGATGTTCTGCCGGAAGAAACCTGCATGGCACAGGCATACAACCTATCGCAGCTACCGTTTCTGCACAAATGGGCCTGTCTGATGCCGGACACCCACACCGGCAAGGGGATGCCGATTGGCGGCGTTATCGCGACCGATGGGGTAGTGATCCCAAACGCGGTTGGAGTGGATATCGGCTGCGGGATGGCCTTCACCGCCACAAATCTGCGCGCGGGGCTGCTGCGGGAGATCACAACCCCCAACGGAACACTGCTGCAAGGAATGATCGGCGACATCCTGCGCAACATACCGGTCGGCTTTGCGCATCATAAACAGCCTCGCCCCTGCTATACGATGGATCAGGCTGTCTATGAGATTGAAAAATACGAGCCGGACGGTGAACTATTGGGGCTGTTGGACGCAGGCGCTTTTCAGGTTGGAACGCTGGGCGGCGGCAATCATTTTATCGAGCTGCAAGAGGATGACGACGGCTATTTGGGTATCATGATCCATTCTGGCAGCCGTAACATCGGCAAAACGGTCTGTGATTATTTCCACAACAAGGCCAGAGCGCTCAACCAGCGTTGGCATAGCGCTGTACCCGATGAGGCGCGGCTTGCATTCCTGCCGGTTGAGACGCCGGAAGGGCAGCAGTACATCCACTGGATGGAGCTGGCGCTGGCGTTTGCGTATGAAAACCGCGCAAAAATGATGCTGGAGGTTCGCTCAATTCTGGAAAAGTGGGTTGGCAAGTACACCCAAGAGCAGCTTTCTTATTCGCATGAAATTAACTGCCATCACAATTATGCAGCACCGGAAACCCACTACGGCAAGCAGGTCTGGGTGCACCGCAAGGGCGCAACCCGCGCCGAAAATGGAGAACTCGCAGTGATTCCCGGCGCGATGGGCTCCTACAGCTATGTCGTAATCGGGCTGGGCAATCCGGAAAGCTTCTGTTCCTCCTCCCATGGGGCCGGCCGGCGTTACTCCCGCACCGGCGCGATGGCAGCATTTACCTGCGAGCAGGTGATGCACGATCTGCATGAGCGCGGGGTGGTACTTGGCAAGGGCCGCAAAGCCGACGTTGCGGAGGAATGCCGCTTTGCCTACAAGGACATCGATGAGGTCATGGCGCAGCAGACCGAGCTTGTACGGCCGGTCAAGCGGCTGCACACCATCGGCGTTGTAAAAGGTTGATATCCCAGCCCGCGGCGGCATAGCCGCAGGCTTTCTCTATCCCCTCATAGCTCAAAACGGAGAGAGCGCGGAAAAACGTTTGAAAGGGCCGGTCGCAGGCATCAGGTTCCAGAAGCACCGAAAGGCAGACCGCCGACGATGGGGCAGTTCCATCCGACTGAAACGTGTAGGGAAGCGGATTTTCCTGGCTTGCCATGCTTAGGAAACGGGTGCGGGTTCAAATCCCGCTGGGGGGATTTTTCAGCGGATCAGCAGTCCTTCTTGTCGATGCAACACGCATATAAAGGCTTTTTTTGCTATATTAAATGCAAGAAAGGCTATATCATGGAAGGAGCATTTATTATGGGGCATTGTATCCAGGCTATCATTGGTACGCGGCGGTCGGTTCAGGAACTGACCCATGACTGGGCTTGTGCAGAACAGGTTGTGCTGCCACAGGGGTATGTCATGATATTTTTAACCGACACCCTTTTTGATCGCATTACAGAACGGTCAAACAAGTCCGATAGAGACCTTTCTCCCGTACTCACCTATTTAACCGAGGCAATCCATCTATTTTTACAGCAATATTCTCTGCACGGCCGCCTTGCTTACATCGAAACCGATTATTGCGGCGGGGTTGGGACACAAGCGGGCGCCCTCTATGAGAATGGGCAACTTCAAATTGCCCCATGCAGCGGGGAAAAAACGATAAATCTGCTATTAAGCGCGCTTGGCGTCCAATGCGAGCCTGGCAAGGATGCTTTTGACAGTCTCAATTTAGGGAAATACCGACACATGCCAGATTAGCCTTTGCATAATACGTTTAAAGGAGGGGCCTTATGCTGCCATTTGAACAGCTTGAGCAACTACAAAGCTGGCTGGAACGCCGCTTGGGAAGCTTCCTTTTGATTCACGAACGGCTTTGCTCCAACGGCGAGCATTTCGACCGGCACTTTACCTCGCACACCACGATGCAGCTGCAATTGGAGCAGATCTCGGTGCGCATCAGCGGTGCGCGGGTGATGCTATTGGGCGCAAACGGGACCCAATACGAATTAGCCGCTGATAATTTCTATCAAATACAGCTGCAAGAAAACCGCTGCATGATCTATGAAAGGCTGGGCAGCTGGGTGCGCTGCACAGAGATCCAGCGCATTTACAGGTAGCTCTCTTTCCGGTTAAGATCGGTTATCAACCTCGGATTTTTTTGCTTCATCCGCTCCAACAGCACCGGCACCAGCTCACGGTTGGCAATGACTGCTTGCAGCTCCGGCTCGGTGATCCCGACCAGCTGTAAAAAGTCCACCCGCCCATAAAGCGTATCTATCCCCGGTAGCTCGGTGTCTTCCACAACCAGCAGCCCTGTAATCGCACTGTCCGGCCGGTCGCAGCAGATGGACTGTCCGCCGCCTGACACATATTGCAGCGGTTCAAAATAGCGCTTTTGGGTAAAGGTATACCGCGCCAGATTTCCCAGCATGGAAAACGCCCATTGACATGCCTGGGCGGACTGCTCAGGCAGCTTCATGGTCATCTCATACCCCCAGCCGCTCCATTCGCCGCCAAAGGCTTCTTCATTGGTATAAAGCTCACTCATGCCATAGGTGAGCAGATGCTGATACCCATTCGGCGAGGTATAAGCGCTGTATCCGTCCAGATACTCCTCCCCGCCAAACATCGCGCGGGCTGTCATCAGCGTTGCATAATGCGCTGGCTCCTGGCCCGGATAAAGCCGCTCCAATGCCGCATCAATCGCCTCCCACCCAGGGGCCCAGTCCTCTTGTGCGCTGGCACGCGCTTTAAATTCCTCTAAGTTCATTTGCTATCCACCCATTCCTTTGGCGGCTGGGGCTCGCCGCTCCTTGTGATGTATTTGCGCGGCACATGGGTACAAAGCCAGACGCCGTTTTCCGAAAGATAAAACGGGAAGCCGTCGGCTGCCATGGCCGCCGCGTCAATCTCCAGCACCACCGGTGTGCCGTGCCGCGCGCCCACCTGCACTGCGGTTGGATAGTCGGGCGACAGGTGCACATACTGGCGGGATTGACGGGTAATGCCCTCTGTCCAAATGGCGTTCAAAAACCGGCTGGCAGTGCCATGATAAAGCAGCTTTGGCGGGAGCGCCTGTTTGAGCTGCACATCAACGGCGATGCTGTGCCCTTGGTTCGCCCGAATTTTGGTGTGATCCTCATTAAAGCTGTAGCGCTGCTTGTTATTTTCGCGCACAATCCGTTCCAGCGTCTCCATGTCAATCCGCTTGCCTGCGCGGTTTACCCCTGCAAGCAGCTCCTTTACATCCGCCCAGCCGTGCGCATCCAACCGCAGATAGGCAGCGCCGGGGTTATGACGCAAAACCAAGCTCAAAAAGCGGCCGAGCTCCACATCCTTTTTGCTTTGTGCCATCTAGCGCCCCTCCTGCTGCAAAATATGCTCTCCGATACGCCAGTGCAAAAACAGGTTGATATCCTCCACCGCATCGAGCACCCGCCCGCGGCAAAGCAGGTTATCACGCAGCTCCCGCAGCAGCACCGGCTTGATGCGGTAGTATTCCAGCTTGCCCTGGGTGCGCGCGGTGTAGGAAAGCCCCAATAGCGCGTTGGCGCGGATTTCATCGGAGGGGTGGTCACACAGGGTGATGCAAATTTCCTGGACGAACTTCCAATCGGGAAAATACTCGCCCAGTTGCAGCGGCAGGAGCGCAAGCTGCTCCTCGGTGCCCTGCTCTAAAATTTGGATTGCCTCCTCCCTGGTGGGAATCGGTTCTAACGGTTGATAAAGCATCTGCTCCATAAATGGTCTCCTTTCGTCCGCCGCATACGGCATCAGGTGTGTGGCCTAGGGGTGCTTTTTCTCTTGCAAAAAGCACCCCTCTGATTTTTAGGTTGCGCAGGGATTCGCTCAATGGCTGGCGTTTCGTAACAGCTGGTACAGCTCCTCCGGCGAGAAGGTTCGCTCCTGCCGATGGCCACCCTGCTCCTCCTGATAAAACTCTGCCTTCACGGTGATGCCCCCGTCCTCTTCCCAGCGCACAAAACAAACATCCTCAATATCCCATTTGTCCTCGCCCTCCTTTTCGTACAGCAGGTCGTTCAGGTCCAGCCACCGGTGTGGCAGGCTCTGATCCTGTGGGACCGGCTCGGAAAAATCCACCACCAGCGTGCTGTATGGGCAGGCCCAATAGCAGCCCTCCACCGCCAGCAGATTGCTTTTCGGGTTGTAATGGCCGATTACCCAGATAAAGCTCTCCTGATGGCGCAAAAGCGACTGTGGAATATAACGGAATTGTGTGCGGTCATCCAGATTGATGACGGTATACCCATATAATTCCTCACGCAACAGCAGATACCGGTGACCGTCCTGATGGTGAATGATCTCATGGGTGATAATTTGCCCGATGTCCAGCAGACAATCGCGATGAAAAATCTCGTGCTCCCCATCCAGCACCGACATCCTGCGCGCCTGATAGCTCACCTTGCCGTTTTCTTGGCTGTAATCCCGATAGACCAGGCGGATTCCACCTGATAACTCGAGCTCCTCCTGCTTTTGAAAATACCGCTCATCCAGTAGATACTGCCATTTATCGCCCAAATGTTGGTATTCCTCGGTATCTGCAACATTCGGTTCCAGATTTAGTTTCATCACTTAGCCTCCACTCTGCATCCGGCGCAGCAGCTTGAGCAGCCCCGCGCGGTTTTTCGCCAGCTTCATAAATTTTGGCAGCTGGTGCTCCTGCCCCCACCTGTAAAAATAATCTTCCCCATTTGACGCGGTAAAGCGACCTTTTTGGCGTAAGGTCGCTTCCACATAGGCAATCAGGTAACGCAGATGCGCACGATTCAGCGCCCAGACCGGCTGCCCGCGGTAGGAGTCGGAAAAATAAAGCCGCAGCTGTGTTTGAGGATTTAAATGCCGGCTGCTGGTTTGGACAATGCGGGCGGATTGTCTGCTGCCGCAATACGGACAGACAACAACCGCTGTTTTTGCATGTGGGTTTGGCGCCTCGGGCAAGGAAAGATTCATCCAGCGCCCACAGGCCGCGCAGAAATCCTTGACCGCATAGTCGGGCGCGCTGCATGGGTAGCGAATCGTCTGATAGCAGCATTCACAGCGCAGGGTCAGCATTTCCTTTTCATAGCCGGCAATTGCGCTGCCATTACAGCGCGGGCAGCGCACAAGCAGTTGTTTGCGTCTTAGCACCTGCCAGAGGGTATATTCCGGCGGATGATCGGTAAAGCGCCTCACCTCTGCTTTCATAGGCGGCCCTCCTTCTATGGCGCATCAGGTTCAAAATTAGGATTTACCGCTATTGTAACACAAATCGCCAGCTATGCAAACACCTTTCGGAACGCTGTGATGCAGCTCTGTTTTTTCGAGTGGTCGAGCACCGCAAAGAAAATGTGCGTGAAGCTCGCACCATAGCCTTCCTCCAGCAGCTCCTTCCACCAAGCGGCGATCTCATCCGGGTCATTGCGGAACACGCCGCACCCATAAGCGCCCAAGATCAAATTGCGGTCGCCGCGCGCTGCAAACAGCGCGAGCGCAGCCTTCATGCGCTCGCGCATCACCTGCTTTGCATGTGCGGTGTCCTCCCCCTTCTGCAATACCTGCCCATAGTTGACCGCAGGCAGGGTCAGCACCGAGGCGGTCACTGGCTGCGCAAGCAGCTGGAATTGTCCATCACGGAAGAACACCACATCCGGTGAATAAATGGCATGATGGGTGTAGCACATAGTTTTGCAGGCGCGGTTGGTCTCATAGTAGGTCATATGGGCACACAGCGATTGGTACAGCCCGCTAGAGGCAGCAAGGCTTTCCTCCTGTGCCATCGCTCCACCC
This sequence comes from uncultured Anaerotruncus sp., assembly GCA_910586875.1. Lineage (GTDB taxonomy): Bacteria > Bacillota > Clostridia > Oscillospirales > Ruminococcaceae > Anaerotruncus. The sequence continues at coordinate 46,137 of CAJUJI010000003.1, forward strand.
AGAAAGCCGCCGCCTGGATTTTTCGCGCTGGCAAAATTGAGCACGCCAACCCGCTCCTGGCGATTGGCAGCACAGTCCAGAATCGCCTCGACGGTGGACTGCCCACTTACCAGCAGCTTTGGCTGCCTTTGCGGATTTTTAGGACAGGTGCGCACACATTCCAACGCCTGCTCCGGCGTAAACAGCAGACTGTTTTCCACCGATTTTTTCTGAGCGGTGGAAAACTCCACCCGCTGCCCCTCATATTCATAAAAGCCCTGGCGCATAATTTGCAGGGTCTCCTGTGCAATTTCCTTTCGGTCCATGTTGGGACCTCCCTTCAAAAACGGCAGTTTAAAAAAATTTCTTTCGTCTTATAGCGTTTTGTCAGCTCCCGCAGGGTATCATCCGGAATAGAAAGCTCAGCCTCTGCCGGGCACAGCTTTAGCCGCGCTACCGTGGTGGTACCCATGCGAGCCTCCCACAGATAGTTGTTCGGTAGGTTGCCAATCTCCTTGCCCACCCAAAGCAAAAACGCAGAAAGCATCTGCTTTGCATCCGCTGTAAGCGTGATGGCATGGGCATCCATGTCGTCCCCCATACAAACACTGTTGCGGTCGAGGGTAAGTTTTAGAGCGCGGCCAAATGGAATTTTTGGGACCTCTCCTTTTACATACATATGGAAATTATCGGGCATTTTCATGTTGGAACCCCGCCCGCCTGTTCGAGCAAATCCCGCACCTCGGTGAGCGCGAAGCCCAACAGGTTTTTGCCGCGCCATTTCATAGGGTCCTGTGCATCCGGGTTCTGCGCCCCCATTCCAATTCCCCAAATGCGGTCGCGCGGACTTGCCTCAACCAAAATCCGTTTGCGGGTGCCCGCCAAAAACTCCCAAAGCTGCACATTCTGCGAAAATTTATAGATGTTGCCGGTGCGCACAATTTCATAGCAGCGTGCGTCCCAAACGGCCTTATCAAAGTTTCGCACCGCACGCCCCAACGCTTTCATCTCCTTCGGGTGCTTCGCATCAAGGATGCTTTGCAGCATCTGCGCATCTCCAAACAGGCGCGCCTTCTCCGCCATCATATATTGTTCGGCGCAGGAGTAGGTGATACCGTCTACTGTAAAGTCTGACATCCACCATTGCCCTAAGCAGGTTTCGGTAATTTTCCCATCGGCGGATGGAGTGGGTCTCCAAAAAAATAAATATTTGTATCGTTCACCGGCTTCACAAGCTTTGCGTAAATCGGTCAAATTGTACACCATTGAAATTGCTCCTTTCATCCTGCTTTGCTGTAATTTGTGGTCCGCTTTTTATCAGGTTTCCTGGCTCTGCTGTATCGCACAGCAAAGCCTCAGCCAATCTGCGCGCCAAAAAAGTTGCTGTACGGGGTAAAGCGCTCTAGCACCTCATCCACCCGCTGCATCCGCTGCTTCAGGCTCCCGCGCAGCGGAATATAGGGGATGCGCCGCTGCTTTAGATCTGCGATAATCTGTTTATGGAACACCTGCCGCTTCTGGTCGCCGCTGCGGTCCCAGGTATCGTCGTATGGAATATCATCCTCACATAAAAAGAACAGATCATACCGTTTGGCATTCTCCAGCGCAATCTGTGTAAGCAGCTGTGGCGCCTTTCCATGGTAATCCAGTGCGAACATATAGGTCGTAATCGCATTGGTGTCTATAAAGCAATAGCGATTCGCTTGCAGAATCGCGGCATCCTCCCGCTGGAGATGTCCCAGCGCAATTTCATCAAACGCCTCAAAGCCAATCCGCCGGTCGACCTGGTGCTCGGTCCAGTAATCCCGCCCGTATTCACTGGCATAGGTGGTGTGATAGCGTTTTGCAAGCGCCTGTGTGATGGTGGATTTTCCGGTTGACATCGCCCCGACAAACACCACCTTGGTAATTAAATCCGGATATACCACATCATCCAGATAGGCACGGCAGCGATACGGGTCCTGCCGCACCATTGTGCCCGAAACCGGCACCGTCTGGCGAGCCTCATCCACCCGCCGGTCCACTGCGCCTAGCGCCTTTGCCATATGCGCACCATAAAATTCGCTGGAATAAAACGCATCCACCTTTTGGCCGTTCAGCACCCCCAAAATATACTGCTCCTCGCGCACCTCATGCGCACGCTCATCGGAATAGCCGTCCGGACCGTCCCACGCCTCGATGACCCTGACTGTTGGGTATAGCTTGCGAATCCAATTCGCGCGCACGCTCAGCGGAATTGGCGTCACCGGTGTGTCATAGATAACCACAATGACCTCATCCATCTCGCGCAGCGCGGTCTCAATCATATACTGATGTCCCTTGTGCAGCGGGGCAAATTTCCCCAGTGTCAGACCGACCTTTTTCATCTGGCAGCCTCCGTTTCATTTGCGCCTCTGGTCCACACCAAAAGCCCATAAACTGCGTTTATCAAATAGGCGCTCCACATGACCAGCATCATCGGGCCCTCCGGACTGCCATGTGCTGTGCGAATGCTCCACATAATCACCGTGAATAGATTGAGTATTATATAGGCAAACCACTGCTCCCGAAACCGCCAGACCATCAACAGCGTTGCTGCCACCGAAAGCACATTTGTGGTCGCATCGATATAAGGGGTGTTCTGCCCTGCAATCAGGGACAGTGCATAACCCATCGCCAGGATGGAGAGCACACAGGCCAGCGCCGTACCGAGCAGCGCCTTCACCGACATTTTGCGCATCTCCAGCTTTTGGGCATGAATATGCTTTCTCCACATGAAAAATCCAAGGATATTCATTGGCACATAGAAAAATAAGTTGAGCCCCATTTCTCCATACAACCCGTTTTGATAGGCCATCCACGCATATCCAAAGGTATTGTACATGCCCACCAGATAGTTTAGGATGTTGCCTTTGGCGGCCAGGATGACACAGAGCACCCCCGAAAGAAACACACTGAATCCAAACGGTGTATCCCCGCTTAAAATCGTCACTGCGGCGGCAATCCCGCAAAACACCAACAGCCAAAGCCGCTCATATAAGCTCCAACCCTGTAAAAAACGCCTCATAATAATCCCTCCCAATTGCGCCGGTACAGTCTGGACGGCCGATGCCCTGCATTTTCGGTGAAATAATCGGTCTCCTGCACCAGCGGGGCGATTTTTCTGCGAAACGCCGCTTTGAGCAGCTCCTTGCCCAAAATCACCTCATAGACCTGTTGCAGCTGGGTCAGTGTGAAGCGCTCCGGCATCAGATGCAGCGCAATTGCACTGTATGAAATCTTGCCGCGCATCCGCTCCATTGCGCAGGCGAGAATTTTGGCATGATCAAACGCAAGCCCCTCGTTGGAAAGCAGCTGGTAAACCGGCGGACAAACCGTTTGTCCTATTCGGTCCTCCCGTTGCACCTGCGCAGAAAGCGAGATTTCGCCATTGACCAGCTGCAAATGATACACCTGCCGCCGCAAAATTTCCTCTGGCAAATGCTCCTTTTCCTCCCGCACCAGCTGGAAGGAAAAGTCAAACCAGGCGGCATTGTCCGCGTCGTCTCCTGGCCGCAAATGAATCTGTGCGCTGTCTATCAGCGCAAGATAAGCACAGCTCATCACCCAAGTGCGCGGGTCCCGATTCGGGTCGCTGAAGGTGTACAGCTGCTCCAAATACACCTGGCTCACACCGGTTTCTTCGTAAAGCTCCCGCTGTGCCGCCTGGCCGATGGTTTCGTTTGGACGCACAAAGCCGCCCGGCAATGCCCAGCATCCCAAATAGGGGTGTCCGCCCCGCTGGATTAGCAGAACCCGCAAACGCTTTTCCGGCAGCTTGCGGTAGTTGTCCTCCTGTGCATCCTGCACGGTGAAGATGACCATATCCGCTGCCATCGACGGGCGCACATAATCCCCTGGCTCATACTGCTGCAAAAATTCCTGTTCGGTCAATCCATTTTTGTCTCGCAATTCATCCATCCGATCACCTGTTTTTCTTGTTTTGATATTATCTATACGATAATATCATTATAG
>CAJUJI010000004.1 GCA_910586875.1 uncultured Anaerotruncus sp.
TAATAAGACAAAATAACCAATATTTTCCTTTATCTCAATTGATTGAAAAAGCATCGCCACAATTGCAGCGATGCTTTTTCACGATATTTGCAGATCGATCTAATGGGAGGTATCTACAAGCACAATGCTGGAGTCGCCCTTTTGCGCCTGCTCCAACACGGCTGTGGCAAGCTTCTGAAAACTTACATAAGAGGAGGAGGCCCCCGCTATCGCATCAATATTCTGCGCTGTTTGGTTTGTCAAAAGTTGGCCGGCATAATAGCGGGTATATTCGTTGGGGTAGGTGCCGTTGGAATGGAGCATTGTTTGCATATAGGCATTATCCCAGCTTTTAATAAAGCCACTGGCATTTTCTGCATTGTATTCTACAGAAACGATCTCACCGCCCTTGACCATAATCGTGATATATTCCTTCCAACCATGGCTGAACTGAGCCGCTTTGGCGGTGTAGTAACCATCTTTAAAAGAGGTTTGGTCATTGCAGGCTACCAGCAAGGTCGCCAGCAATAACAGGATAAAAATTCCGCTGAGTACGCGTTTCATCATAGCCGGATTTCCTCCTTCAAAACAAACTTCTTCACCTGCTGCTGGAGTACCTCAGCCTCTTTTGCCAACAATCCGCTGGATTGCTCTGTACCGCCTGCATTTTGCAGGTTCTGGTCAGCAATGGAAGAAATCATATCAATACGCTCTTCGATAATGGCTAGGGCACTGTTCTGTCCCTGTATTGCAGTCGCCAATTGATCCGAGATCTCGCTGATTTGGGTGGAGATTGTAGAAATGGTTTGGAAGGAGTCCGCAGTATCAGCGGTCAGCTCCACACCGTTTTGAATGATAGCCTGTGTATTGGCGACAACCGTGGTGGCATTCTTAGCCGCCTCTGAGCTTTTCGCTGCCAGCTGCTGCACCTCAGCGGCCACAACCGAGAAGCCCTTGCCAGCTTCTCCAGCTCGTGCTGCCTCTACCGAGGCATTGATCGACAGAATACTGGTTTGGAAAGCAATGTCTTCAATCGCCTTAGCAATCTTTGTAATCTCTTTTGTGTTGGTGCTGATGTTGTGCATCGCGCCGGAAAGGGCGCTCATCTGCGCGTTGGCCTCATGAATACATTGTGTAATCTCTGCGGTCTTAGCTCTGGTTTGTTCGCTGTTCTCTGTAACATTGGCCAACTGTTCTTTTACATATGATACCTCCAAAACCAGTGCTTCTGTGGACTGGTTTTGCTCCAAAGAAGCCTGGTGCAGCTGGACAGATTGCCCATTGAGCTCTTCAGACATATCAGCAAGCCGGGTCGCAGCAGAGCGGAAGCCGACGATCGTTTCATTGATAGACTGAATAATCGTGTTCAGACTGCGCCGGATTAAAGCAAAGTCGCCTTTATAATCCACCTGGGGCGCGACACACAGATTACCATTCGCAACCTGATTTAAAACCTGTTGAATGTCGGATATGTACCGATTGACGCTTCCTAGCGTATCCTCCAGCGTTTGTGTCAATAGCTCTATCTCATCCCCGGAGCGCACAGGTAGTACTTCTGTGTGCAGATCACCGTCAGAAAGTGCGACCATCCGGTTTGTCACAACCTTTACAGGACGAGAAATCGAACGGGAAAGGCGTAAAACCAGCAGAATAGAGAGGATCAGTACCACCACAGTAAACAACACTGCTATCATCATAGCTGCATTGATAAAATGGTTGTAATCTGATTTTGGTACCTGCACAACAAGCGACCATTGGGTGCCACGAATTGGAGAAAAAGCCAGCAGCATTTGGTCACCATCGATAGGGATTTCTGTTGCGCCAGTTTCGCCGGTTGTCATATGGCTAAGCGTATCTTCGCTTCCATCGCTGAGCTCAAGCATGGTACTTTCAGCCAGAATGACCGATTGATCCGGATGACCAGTGACGGTACCTGAGCGATTAACCATATAAGCCATGCCATGATTACCAATATTGATATTGCTGATTACATCGTTAAGCGTGTCATATTTGTAAATTCCCACCACATATAGAATGGTTTCTCCGTTCTGTTTTACCGGCATTCCCATTGTAACACCTAGTTTGCCTTGAAAGATGGTAGAGGAATCGGTGGTCAAATTATCCGTCTCTTGAAGCAGTGAAAAAAAGTCTTGCTCTAAACTTTCCGGCGCACCATCAATTCCCTGTACCAATCGTCCATCAAGTCCATACAGGGCGAGGGTATAAAACTCATAAATTTCGGCGGCCTCGGTCAAAACAGCTGCACGATTTTTTTGGATTGCCGCAGCGTCTTCTTCGCCAGAAATAGCGAACATCCGTGGGTTGATTGCAATTGTCATCATCCGGTCCGCCAGCATATGAATGTTAGCTTCCATCGTTTTGGCCGACTGCTGTGCCATAGGTTGTAAGCTATCCAACAGAATATTGTTTGCCAATGATTGCATAGACAAAGCCATAATAATGCAGCATATTACCACGACTACCAAAATATTGAAGGTGGTATTTCTCAATATTTTGCTGCTAAGACTTCGTCTGATTTTTCGGTGGGTCCCAAAATTTGTTTGCTTTTCTAACAAATCCATCGTTCCAGTGCGCTCCCTTTCTCTCTGAAAATCTGTTAAAATTTTCTGTGAAATGACGGCCTAAAACCGTATATTCAACAGGACAGAGTCCCCCCTCTGTAATAATCTAGTATAACATAACCTGCCCATAATTGGAAGTTATCTGGAAGGTTTTTCATGCTTTTGATAATTTCAGTTGGGCATTTTTGGGCAGATTGTGAAAAACAAAAATAGGCTTACAGATTGGCGAATACATCCATCTGTTTTTGCAGTTCACTGACAATTTCCTGGTTGGTATCCATACGCGCGGTGATACCAGCCATGTCGTCCACCAAAATATGCGTGTTGCCAGCAGCGCCGGTGATGCCGGAAACTGCGCCATCGATGGCGTTGGAGATGATCGAGATTGAGCCGGCAACCTCATCCATCGAGTTTCTGAGTCGAACGGTGCGCTCACTAAATTTCTCCATAGAGCGCCCGATATAATCGGAGTCCTCGCGATATTGTTGTCCGGCTTGGACCGAACGTTCCAGCTGCGCCAAAATTGCCTTGCCCAGATAGTCAGCCAACTCCTGTGCACTGCTAGCCAGATAATCTACCGCGCCAGTAACTATCGCACTGACCTCCTGAATATGGTTGGCGGTTTCGGTGCAGGAGTCGGCGAGCTGGCGAATTTCCTGGGCAACAATCGCAAAGCCCTTTCCAGCCTCTCCAGAACGGGCGGCTTCGATAGAGGCGTTGATAGCAATAAGGTCGGTAGAGGCAGAGATAGAAAGAATATCCTTGGTTAAGATGCTGATTTGGTCGACCTGTTGACTTTTTTCAATAGCCTCATTGAGTACAGACAAAATTTCCTCTGTTTTGGCACGCAGTTCCTTTGTCTCCCGCTTTGCAGATTGCTCCATCTCCTCGGCCCGCTCCCGCATATTCACGGTATAGGCGGTGATGGTCGAACACTCCTCTGTCATACCCTTGGCATCGTTTTGGGTGGTGGATGCGCTGGCGCTGATTGACATGGTGTTGCTTGCAATCTCCTCAAGCGCGGCAGAAAGCTGTTCGGTTAAGCCGGATAGATCGCGAACACTGCCACTGGAGGTTCTGGTGCGCTGGCGAACCTCGCCCACCACGCCGCTGATCCGTTCGGAGTTATCCTGGAGCATCCCCATCGCATCGCGGATAGGGGCAATGACATACTTTCGAATGATCCGGAATGCTGCCATTACCAATAAAACCCCAATGACAAGCGTGATAGCGCTGATTGCTAAAGCTGTGAGATAAACCAGTGAAAGATGACCGCGCGCTGTTTTTGCCTGACTGCTGACAGAGGTGTGTAAGGTGTCAATCGCTCCCTCCACGGCGCTGCTCCAGGAAGCAACGTCTCCATTGGCGATACTATAGGCATTTTGTGTTTTGCTGTCAGCACTGGCGCAGACCAGATAGACCAAGGCGTGCTTAAATGCGTCATAGTTCTGTAAAAGAGCGCGATAGGTCTCTTGATCCTCTTTAAAAACAAACGATTCATAAGCGGCTAGGCGCTCATCCAAATCTGCTTCTTTTAGCTTGATCTGCTGGACCAGCTGAATCATTGTGGCATGGTCTGCCGCCACAATATGGGACAGCGCCAGCCGGTGGATATCCATCATCGTGCGCCGGATTTCTTCCAATTGCGTCTCACTGACCATATATTCATCTACAATGGTTCCCGCGTTGGAATGGACATTATTGATGCTGAATACCGCCAGAATATTGGAAAGCAGTGTCACCAGTCCCAACAGAACGATAGGCAAAATCAAACGCTGTTGTAGTGTCAGCTTGCCTTTCATGCAATCCCCTCCAAAAGATGAGTATAGTTAAATAGGCTATCGTGCGGATACATCCTCTACCAGCCGGTCTAGCTGGGCTTGAATGGATGCACCAGAAGGGTTGCCCTGCGCCATGTTGAGGGCAAATGCTGCTACAGGGTCCCAGAATTTTCCGCCCACCCGCTGTAGCTGAGAAAATTCCGACTGGGCCAGCAGCGCTGCAATCGCTGTGGATGCCTGCACCTCGGATGAATTAGCCGCTTGAATGTTGGAGGGCCCCTGACCTCTGAGCTCGAAACGAAGGCGTTGGTTAGATTCATTGGTGATCCATTCGGCCAACCGCGCAGCCCATTTTGGATGCTGTGAATAGGCGTTTACACCGATCAGTTTGCAGCCGGAAAAGGAGGCCATTTGCAGCGGTTGCCCTTTACAGGAATAGGTGGGCAGCTTAGCGGCTCCCAGATTATCTCCCCAGGCTTCTTCAATCGCCATTGCGTTCCACACACCGCTGACGCCGGCAATGATCGAGCCATCCTGCACCCCTGAAAGAAATTCGGTGTCGGTCTTGCTGGCAAAGCCGGGGCTGGCCGCAATGGACAGCATGGCCTGCGCCACATCTACACCGCGAATCGGTCCATCTGTGCTGTTCCAGGTACAATAGTTGGTCAGGCCATCCTCATTGAGGCCGATGGTTAGGCCGGTATTGCCAAAGAAGGAGTAAACATACCAAGCGGAGGACCAGTCCATCACCACCAGCCGTTCGGCTTCCTGTGCGATCTCCAACATCCGCTCTAAGCTTTTCACATCCTCCTCGGAGAAATATGCTTTATTATAATAAAGGAAATAACCATTATCCGCTGTCAGCGGATAGGCATAGAGGGTGCCTGCAACGCTGGCAGCCTCCACCGCAGCGGGGAGATTATCCGCCTGGATGGTGGCCGCATTTTCCACAGGATCCAGGCCACCGGCTGCCGCCAGAGCCGCTACCTGGTCATCGGCAAAGGCGAATACATCCGCACCTGCCTCCAGATTCTCTAACAAAATATCTTTGCAATTGGATTCGCTCTGGGGCTGATAGGTGATTTGAAAATGAGCCTCACCTGCATAATGCTCTTGAAAGGAGGCAAATATTTTTTGAAGAAGCGCTTCATCTTCCTGTGCACCCCATACCGTTAACGCAACCGTTTCGTTGGAGACCTCACTGCTTGTGGGAGCCTGCTCCTGCTTTGTGCAAGCGGCTGTCAAAAGCAGCATACAGATGGATAAAAACAGAAAAAAATTTTTCTTTTTCATAGCATCAAGCCTTTCCGTATGATTCCTGTGGTATTATAACATTCTTAACCGCGATTGACAATCCGCAAAGGGGGAAATCGCCCATAAAAAATTTTCTGCTGCACAAATTTTTGAAACTTTTCCCCCTCTTGAAAAATCTTTGTATTTTTGTTATACTAACTGGGAGATGACCGGTGAAAGAGGGGGTTGCATATGGGACGTGCCGGAGGACGTGCTGGCGGTGGCTTTAGCGGCGGCCGCGGCGGTGGTTTCAGCGGCGGTATGGGGCGTTCTGGCGGTTTCAGTGGCGCAGGGCGCAGCGGCGGCAGTCGGGGTGGATCTGGCGGACGCAGAGTGTCCGGTGGTGGTTTCGGCGGTTTCGGCGGATTTGGCGGAATGGGCGGTTTCTCCCCAAGAAGCATCCGTACCGGCCCCATTATTATCAACAATGCACCCCGTCAATACAATACAGGTCCCAGCACAGGTGGCGGCGGTCCCAGCCCTGACCCTGGCCGAAATAAACGCGGCGGCTCGGGGATTGGCGTAATGCTGCTGATTCTGTTGCTGGTGTTTTTCTTTCTTCTGCTCAGCAATGTTGGCTCCTCTTCCTCGTCGATCGCCCGCTCCACGATTGAGCGTAAGCCGCTTGCGGCCGGTTCGGTCGATGAGACAGGCTATTTTACCGATGAGCTGGGCTGGATTGTATCGGAAAGCCAGCTCACCGCAGGTATGCGCTCATTTTATAAGCAAACCGGCATTCAGCCCTATTTGTATTTAACGGATACGGTCAACGGCTCACATAACGTGAATGGTCAACAGCTCGGCGATTTTGCTCGAGGTTTGTACCAGACGCTTTTTACCGATCAGGCACATTTTCTGGTGGTGTTCCACGAATACAACGATGAGTATACGATAGGTTATATGGTTGGCGCACAGGCTGTGGATGTGTTGGATGAGCAGGCAATTGAGATTTTCCGCGGCTTGCTGGATCGGTATTATTACAGCTCTAACATGAGCGATGAGCAGTTTTTCAGCACGGTGTTTGACGAGCTGGGCAATCGCATCATGCGGGTGGAGCGTTCTCCGTGGCCATATATAACGATTGCGGCGATGGTCCTTGCGGCAATCATTGCGGCCGGTTTGCTGCTGCTTTCCTGGCAGAAAAGACGCAGACAGCAGCAGGTGGAACAGGCGCAGCGGATTGAGGAGATGCTCAACACACCGCTGGAAACCTTTGAGGAACAGCAATTGGATGAATTAGAAAATAAATATCAGCAGGATAAGGGAGGCTCTTAAAAATGGGAGTATTGGATCGTTTCAGCAGTATTGTAAAGGCAAACATCAATGCGATGCTTGACAAGGCGGAGGATCCCGCAAAGATGGTGGATCAATATTTGACCGAGATGATGGACAGTCTGGCGCAGGTGCGCAAGGAGACTGCGGGCGTTATGGCGGAGGAAACCCGCACCCGCCGCTTGGTGGAGGAGAATGCAGCGGAGATTGAAAAGTACACCAATCTGGCCAAAAAAGCGCTTCAGGCGGGCAACGAGGGGGATGCACGGGTATTTTTGAGCAAAAAGCAGACCTTGGAGGTGCAGCGCGAAACGCTCCAACAGACCTATGCGGCCGCGCATGAGAATGCGCAGAAGATGCGCCAGATGCACGATAAGCTGGTGAGCGACATTGAAACGCTCAAAGGCCGTCGGGAAGCAATCCATGCGAAGGTTGCAGTGGCAAAGGCACAGGAGAAGATCAATAACATCTCGCCGGCTTCCGACAAGGCGGCAAGCGCATTGAGTGCGTTTGACCGGATGGAGGAGAAGGCCAGCAGAATGCTTGACCGTCAGAATGCGATGGCGGAGCTGAACGCACAACCGGTGGATGAGGCCGCAGCATTGGAAGAGAAGTATGGCGCGGCGGGTGACAGCGCGGTTGAGGATGAGCTTGAGCGGCTCAAACGGGAAATGGGCCTTTAATTTGTTCCAAAAAGAAAAAGCCTCTAAAGGGGCTTTTTCTTTTTGGCTTGTCATCGGTTATCCTCTCAGGAAAGGCGCATTGCGTCAACAGCTCTGCACTTTTTACATCGGAAACAGCATCCGCTCGATATACTGTTCATTGAAGTAAGCGCTGTTTGCCAAATCCAAGGATACCGCCCGTTGTGCAAGCTGCTGTGCCTGTTCTATCACCGCTTCTGCGCGGGCGCATAGGCAGGCTCCTGCGCCTGCGGCATTCCCCACAGGACGTATTTTATCGACCAGCTCTGCCGGGAACAGGCCGATCCTGCACGCGTCGGCTGGCTCGATGTAGCTGCCAAAGCCGCCCGCCAGATAGACGGTGCGCAATTGGGTCAGATCGAGCTTTCCGGCGTGAAGCAATGTATCAATTCCGGCGGCGATCGCGGCCTTTGCCAGTTGCAGCTGGCGTATATCCGCCTGGGTCAGCAAAACCTGTCCGGACAAAGGAAAGCCATCCGCATACGGTTCGGCCAGCAGGCCGGTTTCATCCACCAGTCCAGCCTTGAGCAATGCGGCCAATGCACTGATTGCGCCGGTGCCGCAGATGCCCACCGCATTTTTGCCGCCAATGACACGGCAGACCGGCTGCTGATTTTGGATGCACACCCGCTCAATCGCGCCATCCGCGGCAACCATTCCAAATTGAAGGTTTGCTCCCTCGAAGGCGGGACCTGCGGCGGTTGCGCAGCAAAGTAGCTCCTCCTCGGTCATCAGCGCCATTTCGCCGTTGGTGCCGACATCCAGCAGCAGATCGCCTGGCTGCAATCCGCAAGCAACCAAAGCACAGGTGATATCGCCGCCAACAAATGCGCTGATGCAGGGTGCAAGATAAATCTCGGTCGCTGGAGCAAGTGATTGCAACAGTCCGCGTGCGCTGCACAGCACCCCAAACAGGCTTTGCGGCGTATAGGGGGCCATCGCTAAACCGGAGGGGTCCAATCCATCAAGCAGATGCAGCATTACCGTATTGCCGGCGAGGACCACCCCATTGATGGCTAGCGGGGACAGATGTTCTTGGATAAGCAGCTGCTGGAATAGCCTGTCCAGCTGGGTGAGAATCGCCTGTTGCAATGGTTTTACGCCGAATTGGGTGCAGCGCTCGATTCGAGAAATGACATCCGCTCCATAAGGGGCCTGTGCGTTCAGTCCGCTTGCAGTCACCGGCTCCCCGCCGCGCAGATTCAGCAGATAAGCGGCGACAGTGGTGGTACCGATATCCGCAGCCAGCACATAGCCATCCGTGCCAAACAGCGAACGGCCGGCGCCGCTGTTAATGGAAAATCCGCCCGTTTGGACGGGGGCGGTCTTAGGCTGCTCAAGTCGGATCGTGCAGCCTCCAAGTATGGTGGTGCAGCAGGCCAGACGCAGGTTGCTTAACTGCTCCTCGATGGTCAAAAGCCGCTTTTCATCCGCGGATAAGGGGGAAAGCGCCCCATAAGCCTGCACCTTGCATTTGCCACAGGTGTGGTGGCCTGCGCAGGGCATTGCTAGGAGAAGCTGCTGTGCTGTCAAAAGGTCCGCCAGCAAAACAGGTTCCTGATAGGACAGCGTTTTTACCCTCTGACCGTTGTAAATGGTGATTTGCTCCATAAGAGCCTCCTTTTGATTCTGTTCTTTTCTCTTTATTTTAGCATCTGCACCCATTTGCTACAAGGGCGGTTTTGCTTGACTTTTCCCGCTAATTTGTTTAAAATTTTGGAAGATACAGGAGGAGGTGTATCGTATGGAGCAGTATCGTTATTGCGCAGGGAAACAGCTGCGATGCGGTTACACCACCGGCTCCTGTGCAGCGGCGGCGGCAAAGGCGGCGGCAATTTATCTGCTTTGCAAAGAAACGCCCGAGGTGGTGTCCATCCAGACGCCAAAGGGTTGGGTGCTCGAGCTGCCGGTGAGGAGGATGGAAGCTACCACCGGAGCGGCTATTTTTGCGGTACGCAAGGATGCAGGCGACGATACAGATGTGACCGATGGGCTGGAAATCTGTGTGCAGTTGACACTCACCCCGGAGGCGGGCATTTTCATCGATGGCGGCGAAGGGGTTGGACGGATTACCCGCCCGGGATTGGAGCAACCGCTAGGCGCTGCTGCAATCAATCACACGCCGCGACAGATGATTGCCCAAGAGGTGCAAAGCGTGTTGGAGGACCGCCGGTATGCAGGCGGTGCGTCGGTTTTGGTGTTTGTGCCACAGGGAGCACAGGTAGCCAGCCGCACCTTTAACCCGCGGTTGGGAATTGTGGGCGGCATTTCGATTTTAGGAACGAGCGGCATTGTCGAGCCGATGAGTGAAACAGCGTTGGTGGATGCGATTCGGGTGGAATTGGAGGTGCTGCGGGCGGCGAGCGCCAAACCGATTTTGATGACACCGGGCAATTACGGGGAGACGTTCGCAAGCGATCAGCTGCGGCTGTCAATGGAACGGTCGGTGCTTTGCAGCAATTTTATTGGCGATACACTGGATCATGCGGCGCGGCTGGCATTTGAGGGGGTGCTGCTGGTGGGGCATATCGGCAAGCTGGTCAAGCTGGCGGGCGGAATCTTTCACACCCATTCCAGAATCGCGGATGCGCGGATAGAGATTCTTGCTGCACATGCAGCTTTGGCAGGTGGTGGACAACCTTTGATTGCACAGCTGTTTGACTGTGCGACCACCGATGCGGCGTTGGTGCTGCTCAAGCAAGAAAACCTTCTGGAGCCGGTACTGCATTCGCTTGTTAAAAAAATCAGCGAGCATTTACAGCATAGAGCCGGTAAAATGCCGGTGGGTGTAGTGTTGTTCTCAAACCAGCAAAAAATACGGATACAGGACCAAGGCGCACGGGCGCTGTTACAATATTTTTAGTTGTAGGAGGATTTCACAATGAGTGGAAATTTGTATGGTGTAAGCGTTGGCCCAGGCGACCCGGAGCTGCTGACCTTCAAGGCGGTACGCTTTATCCGGCAATGTCCGGTCATCGCCGTTCCGCAGTCGGGTGCGCAGGAGGAGCCGATGGCACTTTCCATCGCTCGACAGGTGGTACCGGAGATATTGGAAAAAGAACTGTTGGAACTTCCATTGCCAATGACTCGCGATTCAGATGAGCTGGAGCGTGCCCATAAAGCAGCTGTGGATGCGATCTGCTTTTATCTGCGCAAGGGGATGGATGTCGCGTTTTTGACCTTGGGAGATGTGAGCATCTATTCAACCTATGGTCACTTGTGTGAGCGGGTGCGCGCCTGCGGCTTTGAGGCCGAGATGATTTCCGGAGTGCCATCCTTTTGTGCAGCGGCGGCGCGGATTGGTGAAACTTTGGCGATCGCCGGCAAACCGCTGCAAATTTTGCCGGCCTCCTACCATGGGTTGGAGGAAGGACTGCGCCGTGCAGGTACCAAGGTGCTGATGAAAACAGGGCATTCGCTGAGAGCGGTAAAGGAGAAGCTGCGGGAACTTGGCTTGTATGAAAAAGCAAAATTGGTGGAAAACTGTGGACTGCCGGACGAGCACATTTATCATTCTCTGGACCAGGTGGGTGAGGAGGCGGGCTATTTTTCGCTGATTGTGGTGCAGGAATAGGAGGAAAGCATGGTACATTTTGTAGGAGCAGGCTGCGGTGCGCCGGATTTGATTACCGTGCGTGGGCAGCGGCTGCTTGCACAGGCGGATGTGGTGATTTATGCTGGCTCACTGGTCAACCCTGCTTTGTTGGAGCAAACGCGCGCGGACTGTGTGATCCATAACAGCGCCAAAATGACATTGGAGCAGGTGTTGGAGGTGATGCAGCAGGCACATAGTGCCCAAAAAATGGTGGTGCGGCTGCATACCGGCGACCCGTCTGTTTATGGCGCCATCCGCGAGCAGATTGACCGGCTCAATGAGCTGAAAATCCCCTACGATGTGACGCCGGGTGTCAGCTCGTTTTGTGGCGCGGCAGCAGCGTTGGCGCATCAAAACGGCGCAGAATATACGCTTCCGGGGGTTTCGCAGTCGGTCATCATCACCCGTATGGCAGGGCGCACGCCGGTGCCGCAGGAGGAGTCTATTGAAAAGCTGGCGGCGCATCACACGTCGATGGTCATTTTTCTGAGCGCTGGTAGGATGCAGGAGCTAAGCGAGCGGCTGATCGCAGGCGGCTACCGGCCGGATACACCGGCGGCGATCGTGTATAAGGCCAGCTGGCCAGAGGAGAAGGTGATCAGCTGTACGGTTGAGCTGCTACCGGTGCTGGCGCAACAGCATCAGATCACCAAAACGGCGCTGGTGTTGGTGGGAGATTTTCTTGCAAAGGAATACGAGCGCTCCAAGCTGTACGATCCCACCTTTACCACCGGTTTTCGGGAGGCCAGCCAGTGAGAGTATCGCTTGTTGCGTTCACAAGGACAGGGGATGCGCTCGCTAAGCGGTTGGCGCAGGCGTTTGCGGCACAGGGACACACGGTTTTATGTTGTGATCTGCTCACAAAGGAGCGTCAGCCGCCGCTACGCCTGCGGGATTGGACCGCACAGGCGTTTTCAGGCGATGCGATTGTGTTTGTTGGCGCGTGTGCAATCGCAGTGCGGGCGATTGCGCCGTTTGTTGCGGACAAGCTGACCGATCCTGCGGTGCTGAGTTTGGATGAGCAGGGGCGGTTTGTCATTGCATTGCTTTCTGGTCATGTGGGCGGCGCAAACCGACTTGCTGCGCAGGTGGCTGAACTAACCGGCGGCCAGGCATGTATCTCCACGGCAACCGACTTGAATGGAAAATTTGCGGTGGATGTTTGGGCAAAGGAGCAGGGGCTTGCTCTTTGTGAGCGGGAGCTTGCAAAGGCGGTATCTGCGGCGCTGCTGGACGGGCGCACGGTTGGTATTCACAGCGATTTTCCGATAGAAGGGGTGCTTCCAGCGGGGTTGCAGCAGGCGGCAGCTGGCGCACTGGGAATTTCGGTAGCGCTGTCCGCTGTGCAGCAGCCGTTTCTGCAAACACTGCATGTCATCCCGCGGGTGGTCACATTGGGGGTAGGCTGCCGGAAGGACCTTTTGCCGGATTTGTTTGAACAGATGGTTTTACAGCAGCTGGCACAACAGGGAATTGCGTTGGAGGCGGTCTGCCAGATGGCGAGCATCGACTGCAAAGCACAGGAGCGCTGTATCCTTGCCTTCTGCGAAAAATACCGGCTGCCGCTATGTACTGCATCAGCGGCGCAGCTAGGCGCGCTTGCAGGAACATTTACCGCCTCCGCGTTTGTTGCGCAGACGGTCGGGGTGGACAATGTGTGTGAACGGGCAGCGGTCTGGGCAAGCGGCGGACGGCTGATATTCCCAAAGCAAAGCGGCGGCGGTGTAACCGTTGCAGCGGCAATTTCAAACTGGAGGCTGCAATTTTGAAGATACAAATGGTTGGCATCGACTATCAAAAGGCGGGGATACAGCTGCGGGAGCGTTTTTCAATGACACAGGCAGCAATTGCAGAGCAGCTGAAGCATCTCCCGCCAAACACCGGTTGTGTCATTCTCTCCACCTGCAACCGCACCGAGCTTTGGGTAAGCGGGGAGGCGGACCCGTTTGCGCTGCTCTGCCGCATGAAAGGGTTGGACGGCGCACCTTATACAGAAGCGTTTGTCCGGCGTAGCGGAGAAACAGCAGCAAAGCATTTGTTTGCGCTTGCCTGTGGGCTGAAATCACAGGTTTTTGGCGAGGACCAAATTATTACACAGGTGGGAAATGCACTTGCACTGGCGCGGGAAGCGGGCGGCGCAGATGCCGTGCTGGAAATGTTGTTTCGTGCAGCGGTTACAGCGGCCAAGGAGGTCAAAACTAATGTGCGGCTGACCGGTACGGACCGTTCGGTTGCAGCGCGGGCGGCCAGCTTTTTGGAGGAACGCTGTGGCAGCCTGGCAGGGAAGCGCGCGTTGGTAATCGGCAACGGCGAGATGGGGCGGTTGGCAGCAAAATTGCTGGTGCAGCGCGGCTGCCGGGTGCAGATGACCCTGCGCAGCTATCGGCATGGCGAGGTGTTGCTTCCTACAGGGGTGGAAACGGTACCATATGAGCAGCGATTGGATTGGCTTGCGGATGCGGACCTGGTGCTCAGCGCGACGACCAGCCCGCACTATACATTGCGTGCAAAAGAGCTGCCAAAGCTGCAAAAGCCGGTGCTGTTCTGCGATTTGGCGGTGCCGCGCGATATCGACCCGCAAATTGCGCTGCTGGAACATGCGTCGGTATTTGACACCGATACAATCTGTGGGGGTGAGGTGCAAACGCCGCCTATTCCGCAGCAGGCACAGGAAATTTTGCAGGAGCGGCTTGCGCAGTTTTGCCGCTGGTATGCGTTTCGGCCGTTTGTACCGCGAATCAACGCGCTCAGCCAGCGGGCGTCACAGGATTTTTTGGGGCGGACAGCGCGCAGCCTGCGGCGTTTGCCCCTTGCGCATGAGCAGCAGGAAGCGCTTACCGTACAGATGCAGCAGGCGGCGCAAAAATCGGCGGCAAAGCTGCTGTTTGGGCTGCGGGAGAACATGGCGCCGGAGCTTTGGGAGTCCTGTATAAGCGCACTGGAAAAATCCACGCAGGAGGTGCAGTGATGGGAAAAATTTACCTGGTTGGAATCGGCCCAGGCAAAAAACAAGGGATGACCCTGCAAGCGCTGGCGGCACTGGAGGAGTGCGATCTGCTAGCGGGCTATACCGGCTATATTGAGTTGGTGCGGGAGCAGTTTCCGCAAAAACAGTTGCTGGCAACTCCGATGCGCCAGGAAACCGAGCGCTGCCGCCAGGCATTGGAACAGGCGGCGGCGGGGCATACGGTTGCGATGGTGTGTAGCGGCGATGCGGGTGTTTATGGAATGGCGGGGCTGGTTTATGAGCTGTCTATACAGTTCCCGCCGGTAGAGATTGAGGTCGTGCCGGGCGTGACGGCAGCTTGCAGCGGTGCAGCGTTGTTGGGTGCGCCGTTGGCACATGACTTTGCAGTGATCTCACTGAGCGACCTGCTGACCCCCTGGGAGCTGATTGCACAGCGGCTAAAGGCTGCTGCCAGCGCCGATTTTTGCATTTGCCTTTATAATCCCGCTAGCAAAAAGCGGGTGGATTATCTGCAACGTGCGTGTGATATTCTACTACAATACCGCAGTCCGGAGAATGCGGCGGGTATTGTGCGGCAGATAGGCCGCGAAGGGGAATCCGCACAGGTGATGACCTTAGAAGCATTGCGGGAGATGCAGGTCGATATGTTCACAACGGTATTTGTGGGTAATTCGCAGACTAAAATCCAAGATGGAAAGCTGGTTACACCGCGGGGTTATCGAAATGTCTAACTTTCTGGTATTTGCAGGAACCAGCGAAGGCCGTCAGCTGGTGGAGCTGCTTTGGAGGCGCGGTGCAGAGGTTTGCGCGAGTGTTGCAACCGATTATGGACAAAAGCTGCTGCCCATGGGCGTGCAGGTTTATCAAGAGCGGCTGGACGCGCAAGAGATGGAAACGCTGCTGCAAACAAAAAGATTTGATTGCGTGATTGATGCGACACACCCTTATGCAAAAGAGGTAACCACGAATATTAAGGCAGCCTGTTTGAATGCGGGGATGCCTTGTCTGCGGCTGCTGCGCCCGGAAAGTCAACAGGAGAACTGCCTTTACGCGGCGGATATGGCACAGGCAGCACAGATGACTGCGTCGATGGCGGGGAAGATATTGCTTACCACCGGCAGCAAAGAATTGGACGTATTTGCGCGTGATCCACAGCTGCGAGAGCGGGTGTTTGTGCGGGTGTTGCCGGTAGTTGAATCGATTCAGCGATGCGCAGAGTTGGGATTTTCGCCAAAGCAGGTGATTGCGATGCAAGGGCCGTTTTCCTGTGAGCTGAATGCTGCGATGCTGCGGCAGACCGGCGCCAAGATCCTAGTCACAAAGGAGTCGGGTGCGGCGGGCGGCTTTGCGCAAAAGCGAGAGGCTGCGCAAAAGGCTGGTGCAACGGTCATCGTGATTGGTCGCCCATCGGAACAGGAGGGCCTTTCATTTGAACAGCTCATCACGGTTTTGGAGCGGGAGTTTGCGCTTGCGCCACAGGTGCAAAAGCCATATTTCCCATTGTTTGTGGATCTGTCGGGCAGCAGAGTGATCCTGTTTGGCGGCGGAAAAATCGCCCTGCGGCGTGCGGCGGCATTGTTGCCCTTTTGCGGCGAGCTGCATGTGGTGGCTCCACAAATTTGTTCGGACTTAAAAGAGCTGGAGATTTCATTTGCGCACCACGCCTATCAGATGGGGGATTGTGCCGGATATGATCTGGTGCTTGCGGCAACCGATGATCGAGCGGTAAACCATGCAATTTATCGAGAGGCGGCAGGCTTAGGCATAGCGGTGAATGTTGCAGATTGTCCAAAGGAATGTAGCTTTTATTTTCCGGCACTGGTGCAACAGGGAGATTTGGTAATTGGCATAAGCTCCAGCGGAAAGGATCATCGGTTGGTGAAAATGACAGCTTCCCGCCTGCGTGCAGGCGAGTTTTAATTTTCCCTGGCAATTGCCGCGAGAAACAAGGAAATGATTGCAGCATGTGCGCTGCCCTTTAGCGGCTGACAAAAGCTTTGAGATGCGGGAAAGGTGGACAAACTGATTCATGAAAAAAACGCGAACGATTCGGGTAGGCAGCAGGGAAAGCCATCTTGCAGTGGTGCAGGCAGAATTGATCATGGCCCAGATACAAGCGCGGCATCCGGAATTGGAACTGGAACTGGTCACAATGAAAACGACCGGTGACAAAATTTTGGATCGGCCGCTTGACCAGATCGGTGGCAAAGGGCTTTTTGTACGCGAGCTGGACCAAGCGTTGCTGGATGGGCGCATAGATCTATCTGTGCACAGCCTGAAAGACCTGCCGATGCAAACACCAGAGCAGCTGCCATTGGTAGCATTTTCTCGCCGTGCAGATCCGCGGGATGTGCTGGTACTGCCCAAAGGTGTGTCAACGCTCGATCCAAACCGGCCGCTGGGCTGTTCGAGTAAGCGGCGCACCCGGCAATTAAAAGCGCTATTTCCCCAAATGCAGGTGCAGGGGGTGCGTGGCAATCTGCAAACGCGTCTGGCAAAGCTGGAAAACGAGGGGTTTGCAGCATTGGTGCTTGCCTATGCGGGACTTGCACGGTTGGGACTTGAAGCGCGCATCAGTCGAGTGTTTTCGGTGGAGGAGTTGCTGCCTGCTGCTGGTCAGGGAATTTTAGCGGTGCAGGCGCGTGCGGGTGAGGATGTTTCCTTTTTGGATGGAGTAGAGGACCTGCCAACACGATATTGTGCATTGGCGGAGCGGGCGTTTGTGCGGACGCTGGATGGTGGGTGCAGCGCTCCGATTGCGGCCTACGCTACCTGTGCAAACGGCAGCCTAAAGCTGACCGGCTTTTTTTACGAGGAGTCGGATGGTATTGCGCGGCGTGGCAGTCTCATTGGCCGCTGCGAAGACGCGGAGGCGCTGGGAGAGCGACTTGCAAACAGATTGAAGGGGTAAGCGGTATGCAAAAGGGTAAAGTTTATCTGGTGGGGGCAGGCCCTTCTGACATTGGTCTGCTCACCCTCAAAGGTAAAGCGCTGTTGGAACGCGCAGATGTGGTGATTTATGACGCATTGGTGGGGCAGGAAATTCTGCATTTGATACCGGATAGTGCTGAGCAGCTGGACGTCGGCAAACGCGCAGGAAATCATCCTGTTCCACAGCAGCAAATCAACCAGCTGCTGCTACAAAAAGCACAGCAGGGTAAGCTGGTGGTGCGGCTGAAGGGGGGAGACCCATTTTTGTTCGGCCGTGGCGGGGAAGAGCTAGAGCTACTTGCCGCGCATAATATCCCCTTTGAGGTGGTGCCTGGCGTAACCTCAGCGGTTGCGGTGCCCGCTTATGCGGGGATTCCGGTGACCCATCGGGACTTCTGCTCCTCTGTGCATATTATCACTGGACATACCAAACAGGCCTCTGATGCGGATATTGATTATTCGGCATTGGTAAAGCTGGATGGAACGCTGATTTTTCTGATGGGGGTTGCTGCTCTGGAGGAGATTTGCAGCGGTTTGTTGCGGGCGGGGATGGATGCACAGATGCCCGCGGCGGTACTGGAACGCGGTACGACTGCGGTACAACGGCGGGTGACAGCACCGCTTTGTAGTCTGCCAAAGCAGGCGGCAAAAGCGGGGATCTGCGCGCCGGCGATTATTGTGGTCGGCAGGGTGTGTGCACTGGCCGATCGGTTTGCCTGGGCAGAAAAACGCCCGCTTGGTGGCTGGCGGGTATTGGTGACCCGTCCAAAAGCGCGGGCCTCCCGTTTTGTGGAGCTACTGCACCAGCAGGGTGCAGAGGTATTTGAGTTGCCCACCATCCGCACCCTGCCAATTGTGCCAAATCCGATCTTGGAGCAGGAACTCGGGCAGCTAAAAGACTACCAATGGCTGGTGTTTACCAGTCCAGCAGGGGTGGAGCTATTTTTTACCTATCTGCGAAAGACGCGGCGGGACGTGCGCTGTTTAGGGGAGATCAAGTTGGCGGCGATCGGCCCCGCAACCGCGCAGGCATTGGAGGAACATGGCATATTTGCAGCGCTGGTGCCAGAGCGTTACAATGCAGCGGCGTTGGGAGAATTGCTGGCGCTACGCGCTCAAAAGGAGCGGGTGCTGCTATTGCGGGCGCGGGATGGTTCGCCGGATCTGCCCATTGCGCTAAAAAAGGGCGGAATCTGCTATACGGATGTAGCAATTTATGATACAATATATGAGGCTGTGGACATCGCGCGGGCTGCTGCGCTGCTGGATACCAACCGGGTTGATGCGGTGGCCTTCACCAGTGCTTCAACGGTGCATGGGTTTGTGCAGGCGCTAGGAAAGCGGGATTACAGCCAAATTCGAGCAGCGTGTATTGGAGAGACGACCGCACAGGCTGCAAGAGCATATGGGATGAAAACACAGGTTGCAAAGCAGGCGACCATTCCGGATTTGGTGGAGCTGCTGGTGCAGATGAAAGCAAAGGAGGGATAATACATGGAGCTGCCAAGTTATTTACGGCCTTTTGCAGCAGAGTTTGATGCAGAGAAGGGCACCATGTTGTTGCGCTCCAGTACTGGCGGTGAACGGTTTGAAATTTGGTATTATGGGGATTTATTGCAGGTGGATGGAACGCCATATATCGTAGGAACAGAGCAGGTACCATCTGAAATTGTGGCGCGCGATGCTGATACAGGTGAGGAAATTCTGCTGTTTGACGGGACATTGCATGGCTATAATGCGATGTTTTGTGAGGACTATACCAAGGAGCAGCGGGACAGCCGGGCTTTGATCCGCTGGGAGCATCCGCCTACACGGGTGAAGGTTTGGGTTGCGTGCAGCATCGACTATGACGAAGAACGGGAATTTTTTGACTTTAACGAAAAGGGCGATTGTCTTCTCTGGGATGGGCGCTGTATGCCCTGGGAACAGGTGATCACCGATGGGATTGATGGATTGGTGATCTCCTTACAGCGGGAGGATGGCTCTTGGCAGGATATTGTCAATGAAGAGTTGGCATAGAAAGCCAGGGCTGCTTTGTAGGTTCAGAGGATGAAAGTCCGCAGCTTCTCTTGCACGTCTTTTTAAAGCAGGCGGCAGCAAATGATACTTTTAATGCAATGGAGGAATTCACATGGAATTACGCAACCGGCCGCGCCGGTTACGCCGTACCCCTGCCCTGCGCGGGCTGGTGCGGGAAACGCGGCTTTCCAAAGATGCGCTGATCTATCCGATTTTTGTACGGGAGGGCAGCAAGATTGTAGAGCCAATTCCCTCGTTAGATGGACAGATGCGCTATAGTCCCGACACGCTTTATCTGGAGCTGGAAAAGGTGCGTGCTGCGGGAGTTTCTGCGGTGATGCTGTTCGGATTGCCAGCGCACAAGGACGCCTGCGGCAGCGGCGCATGGGCGGAGGATGGGGTGGTACAACAAGCTTTGCGCGCGGTGAAAAAGGATTTTCCAGATCTCTGCTTTATTACCGATGTTTGTTTATGTGAATATACCTCGCACGGGCATTGCGGGCTATTGGACGGGCAGGAGGTGGACAATGACCGCACGCTGAAAATACTGGCGAAAACGGCGCTTTCTCATGTACAGGCGGGCGCGGATATGGTTGCGCCATCGGACATGATGGATGGCAGAGTGCTTGCAATCCGCCGCAGTCTTGATGCAGATGGTTACAGCAATATTCCCATCCTATCCTACGCGGTGAAATATGCTTCCGCATTCTATGGGCCGTTTCGCGAGGCGGCTGGCTCAGCGCCGAGCTTTGGCGACCGCAAGGGCTACCAGATGGACTATCATAATCGCCGCGAAGCACTTCATGAGGCGCGGGAGGATGTACAGCAGGGCGCGGATATTCTGATGGTAAAGCCAGCGCTCGCTTATTTGGATATCGTGCGGGAGGTTTCGCAGACGTTTGAGCTGCCAACAGCAGCGTACAGTGTTTCCGGCGAATATGCGATGGTGAAAGCTGCTGCAAAGGCGGGGCTGATTGATGAGGCCGCGATTGTTTGTGAGAGTGCAGTTGCGGTATTTCGAGCGGGCGCGGATATTTTAGTGACCTATTATGCAAAGGAGCTGGCGCGCTGGATAGAGGAAGGGAGGATTGGCTGATGGGACGTTCAGAAGCGCTTTTTCAAGAGGCGGTACAGAGGATGCCAGGCGGGGTAAACTCGCCGGTACGTGCCTATCAGTCGGTTGGATTGACCCCGCGCTTTATTGCGCGCGCTGATGCACAGCAGATTTTTGATGTGGATGGAGTGGCCTACACTGACTATGTCGGCTCCTGGGGACCAATGATTTTGGGGCACAATCATCCAACGGTGCGTCAGGCGGTCATGGAGGCGGTGCAAAACGGGCTGAGCTTTGGCGCTGCCACCGAAAATGAAGTCAAAATGGCGCAGCTAGTTTGCGAAATGGTTCCATCGGTGGAGATGGTGCGGATGGTAAACTCCGGCACAGAAGCGGTGATGAGCGCTGTGCGGGCGGCCCGTGGCTATACCCATCGGGACAAGGTGATAAAATTTGCGGGCTGTTATCATGGGCACAGTGACGCGATGCTGGTGAAGGCGGGCTCCGGAGTGATGACCGCAGGGGTACCAGACAGTGCAGGGGTGCCGGCTGCCTGTGCAGCGGACACACTGACAGCGAGATACAACCATTTAGAGGGTGTGCAGCAGCTGTTTGAGCAGAATAAGGACCAGATTGCAGCGGTTGTGATCGAACCGGTCGCTGCAAATATGGGGGTTGTGGAGCCACAGGAAGGATTTTTGCAGGGATTGCGAGCGCTGTGTGACCAATATGGTGCAGTGTTGATCTTTGACGAGGTGATTACCGGATTTCGGCTGGCGCCGGGTGGCGCACAGGAATACTATGGAGTCCGGGCGGATCTGGTCACCTTTGGTAAGATTATCGGTGCAGGAATGCCGGTGGGCGCTTATGGCGGCCGCCGCGAGATCATGCAGATGATTGCGCCGGTGGGAAGTGTCTACCAAGCGGGAACGCTCAGCGGAAATCCGGTTGCGATGGCAGCCGGACTGGCACAGCTTGGACTTCTGCGGGAGCACCCCGAAATTTATCAGCGGGTGAATCTGCTGGGAGCGCGGCTGCGGGATGGCTTGCGCCTTGCATTGCCAGAGTGCACGGTCAATGGGGTTGGTTCGTTGGTATGCCTATTTTTTACCGACCAGCCTGTCCACGATTATGAATCTGCAAAGACAAGCGATACCAAACGGTTTGCCGCCTATTTCAAATGGATGTTGGCGCATGGAATTTATCTCGCGCCATCGCAGTTTGAGGCGATCTTCCTTTCCTATGCGCACACACAAGCGGATGTGGACCAGTTTTTATCCTTGGCGGCACAAGCTCCAAACGGCAGATAAGCAAACCAAAGCGGGGACGCATTTGCGTCCCCGCTTTTTTATGGAATAGGTCGTCTTTAGCAGCAGCCACAGTTGCAGCCACAGCCGCAGCCATTGTTCCAATTGGAGCCGCAGCCACAGTTGTCGTTAGAGCAACCATTGTCACAGCCACAGCCGCAGCCATTGTTATTATTCCAGCCGCCGTTGTTCCAGCCAAAGCCGTTGCCGCCCCAGCCAAAGATAATGATGATGAGGATGATAATCCAGAAGTAGTTACCACCGAAATTGTTATTGCATCCCATAAAAGAAAACCTCCTAAAAGTGATTTCAACTTATACTATGTCACTCCCCCAACTTAGGTGACAAACGAATCCTCCGATAGACGCATATCGGCCGGTGGAACCGACCATATTATGGGTAAAGGCTGCATACAGATGAACCAGGGGGAATCGTTTTGTTTAAATTCAATGGTTTTACACCAAAAGCAAATACAGCAATTAACTGTGCAATTGAGGAAGCATCCTTGATGGGACATACCTATATTGGAAGCGAGCATCTGCTGCTGGGGCTGCTGTTGGAGGGCAATGGCGTTGCCTTTACAGTGTTGCAGCGCAGCGGCGCGTCACTGGAAAAGCTGCGCGAGCTGCTGATTAAAACGGTCGGGCGTGGCATTCATTCGATGCTTAGCCCCTCCGACCTCACCCCGCGCTGCAAACGGATTTTGGAACAGGCCCTTCTGCAAGCCCGCGTTGGAAATGTGGCGCTCGCGGGGACCGAGCATATTTTGATGTGTCTGCTCAAGGAGAATGAAAGCTATGCAATTCGTTTTCTAAAACAAACCGGCGTGGAGGCGGAAAATGTCTCCAAACAGCTGGCGGACTTTTTACAATCTATCGGTACCGATCTACCAGGAGCCAAACGGGTAGCACCGCAGCAGCGGCCCCGCACCGCGCCCAAAACACCGTTGGTGGACAAATATAGCCGCGACCTGACCGAGCTAGCGCGTCAAGGGCGATTGGACCCTGTGGTTGGGCGAAGCAAGGAGATTGAACGGGTGCTGCAAATATTGACCCGCCGCACAAAAAATAACCCCTGCTTGATTGGAGAGGCCGGAGTCGGCAAAACGGCGATTGCAGAAGGGATTGCACAGCGAATTGTAGCAGGACAGGTGCCGCAGTCGCTCAAGGGTAAACGTCTGGCTGCGCTGGACCTGACCGCAATGGTGGCAGGCACAAAATATCGCGGTGACTTTGAGGAGCGCATTAAGAATACTGTGGAGGAGGTCGTCATGAATGGCAATATTATCCTGTTTATCGATGAGCTGCACACCATTATCGGTACTGGCGCGGCAGAAGGTGCGGTAGATGCTGCGAATATTCTCAAACCACAGCTGGCGCGTGGGGAGTTTCAGTTAGTTGGTGCAACCACCATTGATGAATACCGGCGCTTTATTGAAAAGGATAGTGCTCTGGAACGCCGTTTCCAAAGCGTGCTGGTCGAGGAGCCCAATGAGGAGGACGCCATCCAAATTATCCAGGGCTTGCGTGAACGGTATGAAACGCACCACAAAATCAAAATTACCGATGAAGCAATTGCGGCAGCGGTTTCGCTGTCGGCGCGATATATTGCAGACCGCTTTTTGCCGGATAAGGCGATAGATTTGATCGATGAGGCGTGCTCGCGGGTCAAGATGAGCGGTCTGGCGATGCCAGGCAGCCTGCGCGAATTGGAGCGCAAATTGGATGCGCTCAAAGAGGAAAAGGAGAACGCAATCAGCAGCCAGGACTTTGAATTTGCCGCCGATATCCGTGACAGAGAATCCCAGCTGCGCGGGCGTATGGAGAAAATTCAGGGGGATTGGGAGCAAAGCGGTGAGAACGCCGAGGCAGTTTTGAACGGGGAAGATATTGCGCAACTGGTCGCAGATGTGACAGGCATTGATGTGACCCGCATCACCGAGGCGCAAAGCGATCGCCTGCTGCACCTGGAGGAGGAGCTGCATCGTTCGATTATCGGGCAGGAACAGGCGGTTCATGCGGTGGCCAGTGCGATCCGGCGTTCCCGTGTTGGGCTGCATGACCCCACCCGTCCGATTGGATCCTTTATCTTCCTAGGCCCGACCGGTGTTGGCAAAACCGAGCTGTGTAAGGCACTGGCGCGCTGTATTTTCGGGGACCCACATGCGATGATCCGGCTGGATATGTCGGAATATATGGAGCGGCATGACGTTTCCAAGCTGGTTGGCTCTCCTCCGGGCTATGTCGGCTATGAGGAAGGCGGGCAGCTCACCGAAAAAATTCGCCGCCGTCCCTATTCGGTGCTGCTGCTCGACGAGATCGAAAAAGCTCATCCGGATTTTTTCAATATGCTACTGCAAATTTTAGAGGATGGTGTGCTTACCGATGCGCAAGGCCGCAAGGTCAGCTTTAAAAATACCATTATTATTATGACGTCCAATATCGGTGCGCGCAAAATTACCGAACAGGGACGTTTGGGCTTTGGAAGTGGCAGCATGGACCAGCAGCAAGGAGAGATTCGCCGCACGATGCTAGCAGAATTACGGCAGGCATTTAAACCGGAGTTTATCAACCGAATTGACGAGGTAATTGTTTTTCATAAGCTGATGGAGAAGGAAATCCGGCAGATCGCCGAGCAGATGTTGGCAGGGTTAAAAACGCGGCTAGCGGGCCTATCAATAGAGATCAGCTTTGATTCCTCCGCCAGCGAAAAAATTTCGGAGGATGGCTTTGACCCCAATTACGGTGCACGGCCGCTGCGCAGAGCCATTCAGATGAAAATAGAGGATAAGTTGGCAGATGAATTGCTGCAAGGTACTATTAAAGCAGGGGATAAAATTGTCTGCACCTATACAGACGAAACTTTTTGCTTTCAGTAATGCCCGCACGAAGCCCATTCAATTCGCAAGCAGGTGGATTGGATGGGTTTTTCTTTTGTTGCTGTGACGTTACTCTAAATTAACACGAAAAGAGAGAAAGAGCGTTGCTTATGGTGTGATTTATGATATAATAAATACAGAAAAACAGCTTTGCTGTTTGGAGTCGCATGGTGTGCAGATTTGCAATGTAAAACGCCACATTTGTAGTTATAATATTATTATATAGAAAATAATAGGAGTGGATTTTATGGAACAAAACGAGTTGTTATCCCAAATTGCACAGGTTATGGAACAGCAAATTCAAATCTTACAGCAAAAGGTGGAGCAACAAGTGCAGACCTTGCGCCAGGAGATGGAGCAACAAACACAGACCCTGCGCCAGGAGATGGAGCAACAAACACAGACCCTGCGCCAGGAGATGGAGCAGCAAACACAGACCCTGCGCCAGGAGATGAAAGAACAAGCGCAAACTCTGCGCCAGGAGATGAAAGAACAAGCGCAAACCTTGCGCCAGGAGATGGCAAGTATGGAGGAACGTTTGAGCAGTCGTATTGACAATGTGGATCGGAAACTAGACCGGAAAACCGATGAAATTAAAGAAACGATTGTAAAAAATAATGTTGCGATTGGAGAGGTATTTGAACAATCCTTAGAACCTGTTGCAGAAAGCATCGAAAATATTGATGAAGGAATGACTGCGCTACAGGTGACCAATGCAAAAAACACATTGGAGATTGTCAGGCTGAAGAGAGCAAAATAAAATTTGCCCAGATCAAGCTGCAAATTTAGCCTTTAGAGCTTGAGGAGAGGTGGATGGATGGCAGTTTATGCAATCGGAGATTTGCATTTATCGCTTTCGGGGGATCATTCGATGGATGTTTTTCCCGGATGGAACGGTTACATACAAAAGATTGAGCAGAACTGGCGCGCAAAAATTACCGATGCGGATACGGTGGTACTGCCGGGGGATTTTTCCTGGGGGCTGACGCTTACAGATTCGCTCGCGGACTTTCAGTTTCTAGAGCGGTTACCGGGACGTAAGGTGCTGCTCAAAGGAAATCATGACTATTGGTGGAGTACCCGCGCAAAAATTGAGGCTTTTTTTTTGGCGAATGGATTAAAGAGCATAGAAATTCTCCATAATAGCAGCATTGTAACCGAAGGAATCGCGCTTTGCGGTTCGCGTGGCTGGCTGTTTGAAACCGGAGAGGCGGTTGATGCCAAAATCATCAACCGAGAAGCAATTCGTTTGGAGTTTTCGATTACGCAGGCAGAAAAGACCAACAGCAAACCGGTGGTATTTCTGCATTACCCGCCAGTATACGGCGAAAATGAGTCCCCGCAAATTTTAGATGTGCTGGTGCGGCATCATATTTCTGATTGTTATTACGGGCATATCCATGCGGCTGGCTGCCGCTATGCGCTGGATGGCAGCTATTTGGGCATCCGATTTCATCTGGTGAGCGCCGACTATCTGCGGTTTGATCCACTATTGGTGGAGGTGGATCATTAACGTGCGCACCCAACTGGTGTTGCTTATTCGGTTATAGAATAGGCAGCTTTTGGAAAACAGCATTAAATTTTGAAATTGCGATATTTGGGTGGATGGACGAAACCTTTTATACATGGCTGAAAGGGCAGACGGAATTTTTCATTGCGTATAGAGAAGGTTTTTGCTAAATAAAAGTAGAATAATTTGTAAAAAAGCTGATAAATTCATAATTTAGCTATTGGCAGAGCGCTTGAGATTTGTTATAATATTTAACTGGTAGGCCAAAACACGGCCTTTTGTTTCCCGCAAAAAGCGCATGATTCCAGGAAAGATTATGTTTCAGGAGGAAGTATAAATGGCAGTTATTTCAATGAAGACCAATGATGACAAGCGTGTTGAGTTGGAAATCCAGGTAAGCGCAGAGGATTTTGGCAAGGCGGTAGACGCTGTTTTTAAAAAGAATGTAAAGAAAATCCAGGTGCCTGGATTCCGCCGCGGCAAGGCGCCCCGCAAGATGATTGAAAAGATGTATGGCGAGGGTGTTTTTTATGAGGAGGCAGTGAACAATACCTATCCTGCTGCTTATGAGGCCGCTGTCGAGGAAAAAGCACTGGAGCCGGTTGACCATCCAGAGATTGAAATTACCGAGATTGGCAAGGATGGTTATACCTTTAAAGCATTGGTCACCGTAAAGCCAGAGGTTACACTGGGTGAATATAAGGGCTTGGCAGTGGAGAAAAAAGAGGTAGTAGTTTCTGATGATGAGGTAAATGCCGAATTGGATCGTGAGCTGCAAAAGAATGCGCGCATTGTTCCGGTGGAGGGCCGCACAGCACAGAACGACGACACTGCAACGATTGACTTTGAAGGCTTTGTGGATGGTGTGGCGTTTGAAGGCGGCAAGGGCGAATCCTATCCGCTGGTGCTCGGCTCGAACACCTTCATTCCAGGCTTTGAAGGGCAGGTAGTAGGTCACAGCATCGGCGATGCGTTTGATGTGAATGTCACATTCCCAGAGGAGTATCATGCGGAGGAACTAAAGGGCAAGGCTGCTGTATTTAAATGTACGCTGAAGGAACTGAAAATGAAAGAGCTGCCCACGCTGGACGATGAATTTGCAAAGGACGTCAGCGAGTTTGATACCCTGGAGGAGTTAAAGGCAGATATCCGTTCTAAGATTCTTGCGCGCAAACAGGATGAGGCGCAGACAGAGGTTGAGGATAAGCTGATGGAGCTGGTTGCGCAGAATATGACCGTAGATGTACCGGAGTGCATGTACGAGACCCGCATCACCGACCTCATTCGTGAGTTTGAATATCGTCTGCGTAGTCAGGGCTTAAACCTGCAAACCTATCTGCAATACAGCGGCAATGATATGGAGACCTTCCGTGCAACCTACCGCGACCAGGCAGTTACCCAAGTGCGCACCCGCCTTGCGCTGGAGAAGATTGTCGAGCAGGAGAAGCTGGAGGCTACCCAAGAGGAGATGGACGTCGAGTTTGAGAAGCTGGGCAAAGCTTACGGCATGACCGCGGATAAGGTCAAGGAGATTTTGCCAGCAAAAGAGGTGATCGGCGGCATCACCATGAACAAAGCGCTCGATTTAATCCGCGATTCTGCGGTCATCACAGAAGTGAAAGCACAGGAGGAGCAGAAGAAGCCTGCAAGAAAGCCGCGTGCAAAGAAAAAGACCGAAGAGGAAACGGCTGAGGTTCCAACAGAGGAATAAACAGGCCGTTACATATCAATGCGGCAGCGATGCCGCATTGATAATTTCAGAGCATACCACAGGAGGTAATATACATGAGTTTAGTGCCATATGTAGTGGAACAAACCAGCCGCGGAGAGCGGTCCTATGATATCTTTTCTCGTTTGCTCAACGACCGTATTATTATGCTGTGCGATGAGGTGAATGATAATACCGCTAGCCTGGTGGTGGCGCAATTGCTCCATCTGGAAGGACAGGACCCCGAAAAGGATATTGCGCTGTATATCAATAGTCCAGGCGGCTCGATTACCGCCGGTATGGCAATTTATGACACCATGAACTATATCAAGTGCGATGTTTCTACCATCTGCATTGGTATGGCTGCCTCGATGGGCGCGTTTCTGCTGTCTTCCGGCGCAAAGGGCAAACGCATTGCGCTGCCCAACTCGGAGGTTATGATTCACCAGCCGTCCAGCGGGACTAAAGGCCAGGTAACGGATATGAAAATTCACACCGATTGGGTGCTGCGTACACGGGAAAAGCTCAACCGCATTATGGCGGAGCAGACCGGTCAACCTTATGAGGTAATCGAGCGCGATACCGACCGTGATAATTTTATGACTGCACAACAGGCGTTGGAGTATGGCTTGATTGACAAAATTATTGAACACAGGTGATGGATGGGGAACAGGCATAGCGCTGTATACCATCTCATTCAGAATTTTCCAGGAGGTGCCTCATGGCAAAAATGGATGACCAGAGGGAGCTGCGCTGTTCCTTCTGTGGCAAATCACAGAGCCAGGTACAGCGGTTGATTGCCGGACCAGGGGTGTGCATCTGTAATGAGTGCGTAGATTTGTGCCAAACGGTTTTGGATGATGACCTTCCAAACAACCGCCCGCAACAGCAGCAACAGCGGCCAAATCGTCCGGAACAGCAGCAGATTACCGTGCTCAAGCCGCGTGAGATTAAAGAAAAGTTGGATGAATATGTAATTGGCCAGGACAGGGCAAAGATTGCCTTGGCAGTAGCGGTTTATAACCATTACAAGCGTATTTATTTTGGAGACAATGGGGATGTGGAGCTCAGTAAGACGAACATCCTAATGCTCGGGCCGACGGGTGTGGGAAAAACGCTGTTGGCGCAAACGTTGGCAAGGATGCTGCATGTACCGTTTGCGATTGCAGATGCAACAACGCTGACCGAGGCAGGCTATGTGGGTGAGGATGTCGAGAATATCCTGTTGCGCTTGCTCCAAGCGGCAGATTATGATGTGGAACGCGCACAAAAGGGTATCATCTATATCGACGAGATTGATAAAATTACGCGTAAAAGTGAAAATCCATCGATTACCCGTGATGTCTCCGGTGAGGGCGTGCAACAGGCGCTTCTGAAAATTTTGGAAGGAACGGTTGCCAACGTACCGCCGCAGGGCGGGCGCAAGCATCCCCAACAGGAGTTTATCCAGCTTGATACAAAGGATATTCTGTTTATCTGTGGTGGCGCGTTTGAAGGGATCGATAAGATCATCGAACGGCGGGTGGACAAAAGCTCGCTGGGGTTTGGCTCTACCCTCAAGGATGCGACCGAGAAGAATCGCTTAATCCAGCAGGTTATTCCGCACGACCTGGTTAAGTTTGGACTCATTCCGGAATTGATCGGGCGTGTGCCGTTGCTAACCGTATTGGAGCCGCTTGATCGGGATGCACTGGTGCGGATTCTCACCGAGCCGAAAAACTCGATTGTGCGTCAGTATCAACAGCTATTTGCATTGGATAATATTAAACTGGTGTTCGAGCCGGACGCACTGACTGCTATTGCAGAGCAGGCGGTGGAGCGCAAAACGGGAGCGCGTGGCTTGCGTGCGATTGTAGAGGGAATGCTGGGCAATACCATGTATCAGGCGCCTTCCGATCACACCATTGCGCATGTTCATGTTACAAAGGACTGCGTGGAAGGCAAAGAGGAGCCAACTTATGAGTATGATACCAGCCGGCATTCACAACGGCTGCAAATTACTCTGCCACGCAAAACCTTGCGGTCTCACTCGGTCTCGTAGTTTTCCACGCTGCGGCTAGCGAGTACGTCTATAAAACGAATCGAACTTTGCGAAATAAAGCACATGATTGTGCTGCTCTTATAATCAGGTCCTCCTTGGCCGGTAGAAGTAGCTTTGCTTCTCCAACCAAGGAGGACCTTTTTAAAGAGAGGGTTCGTAGGCTTGTAAACCCATCTCTGCAAGCGATTGAAGCGGCCGGTCACTAGGCGGTATAACAGAGCATCAATGTGAGCACACATGCAAATTTCCAGATGTCCGCTGTTTACAGCCTTCCAAAAGTATGTTATAATATACAACACTTGTATGGATTCTCCATCATTTAAAATAGATGATTCCAAGGAATAGGGGGTCGTAAGAATGAGCGAACAGAATGAGAAAAAAGCAAAAAAAGAGTTGGCACCTCAGCCGGTTTCGGTCCAGATGCCGCTTTTGGTGCTGCGTGGATTGGTGCTGTATCCACAGATGGTGCTGCATTTTGATGTGGGACGGCAAAAGTCGATTCTCGCTTTGAATCAAGTGATGAACGGCGACCGCAAGATTTTTTTAGTGGCGCAAAAAAATATTCGCGATGACGAACCAAAGGCCGATGGGCTGTATAAGGTAGGTGTTGTTGCGCAGGTTAAACAGATTATTAAGTCTCAGGGCGGCAACTGGCGGGTGCTGGTAGAGGGCATGTATCGTGCAAAAATGCTCGAGGTGGTCAGCGAGGAGCCATATTTTGAAGGAATGGTGGTTCCATTCCCGCTCAAACCGGTGCGGGCAAAATCCGCGATGTGTGATGCGCTAATGCGTACCGTCAAGGATCTGTTTGAGGAATATTGTTATTTGATACCGCGGATGCCGCGTGAGCTGGTGATCAACGCCTTGATAAGCGATGATCCGGTGCATCTTGCCGAGTATATAGCCGGCAATATGCAGATGGAAATTGAGGATAAACAGACCATCCTTTCACAGAGTGATCCACTCAAACGTCTGGAAATTTTGGCGCATATTTTGGAGGAAGAGAACGATATTCTTGCGCTCGAGGCCGACATTCAGGAGAAGGTGAAAGGCCAGATTGATAAGAGCCAGCGGGAGTATTATTTACGCGAACAGCTCAAGGTAATCAGCGGTGAGCTGGGGGACGAAGACCCACAGGAGGAGCTGGAAGAATACAGTGCTAAAATCCGCAAGCTAAAGCTGGATGAGGAGACTACCGAAAAGTTAAATAAAGAGGTTGACCGCCTTTCCAAGCTACCGCTGAATTCCAATGAGGCGGGGGTAATTCGCGGATATCTGGATGCGGTGTTAGAGCTGCCTTGGAACAAGCGCACGGTGGACAAAATCGATATCAAAAAGGCGCGTGCGCTGCTGGATCGAGAGCATTTTGGACTGCGCAAGGTAAAGGAACGCATTTTGGAGCTGCTTGCAGTGCGCAAGCTGGCGCCGGATATTAAGGGGCAGATTATCTGCCTAGTGGGGCCTCCTGGCGTTGGAAAAACCTCGATAGCGCGTTCGATTGCAAAGTCAATGGGACGCAAATATGTGCGGCTTTCGTTGGGCGGCGTGCGGGATGAAAGCGACATCCGCGGCCATCGTAAAACCTATATCGGCGCGATGCCTGGCCGCATTATGACGGCTATGAAACAAGCGGGCAGCCAAAACCCGCTGATGCTATTGGACGAGGTGGATAAACTAGGAAGCGATTTCCGAGGGGATCCATCGGCCGCGCTTTTGGAGGTGCTGGACTCCGAACAGAATCAGGCGTTTCGAGACCATTTTATAGAGGTGCCATTCGATCTTTCAGAGGTGCTGTTTATTGCGACGGCAAATACCTTGAGCACCATTCCAGGACCGCTGCGCGACCGCATGGAGGTCATCGAACTGACCAGCTATACCCGTGAAGAGAAGTTTCAAATTGCGCGGCAGCACCTGCTGGCAAAGCAGCTCAAGCGGCATGGCTTTACCGCTTCTAAGGCGAAAATTGCGGATGATGCAATTTATGCGCTGATCGACAATTATACCCGTGAGGCGGGTGTGCGCAACCTGGAACGGGAAATTGCATCGCTGCTGCGCAAGGCAGCGCGTCAGCTCGTTGCAGGCGAGGCTAAGAAGGTGACGGTCAACGACGGCAACATTGTGGAATATTTGGGGCCGCGCAAGTTTAAGCCAGAGCTGATACAGCCATACGATGAGGTTGGGCTGGTGAATGGGCTGGCATGGACCTCGGTAGGCGGTGAAATGCTACAGGTAGAGGTTGCTATTATGGAAGGCTCTGGGAAACTGGAACTGA
The DNA here is from genome assembly GCA_910586875.1 of uncultured Anaerotruncus sp. GTDB lineage: Bacteria > Bacillota > Clostridia > Oscillospirales > Ruminococcaceae > Anaerotruncus. The sequence goes on from CAJUJI010000004.1 coordinate 31,892, forward strand.
CCGGCTCGCTGGGGGATGTGATGAAAGAATCTGCCCATGCAGCGATTAGCTTTATCCGTTCCCATTGGGAAAAATACGGGGTGGATAAAGAGTTTTATAAAAATCGTGATATCCATGTACATGTGCCGGAAGGTGCTGTACCAAAGGATGGTCCGTCGGCGGGTGTGACGATTACAACAGCGCTGATTTCGGCGCTTTCGGATACACCGGTACACCGTGATGTAGCGATGACAGGAGAGATCACCTTGCGCGGACGGGTATTGCCGATAGGCGGACTGAAAGAAAAGACGATGGCAGCTTACCGCGCGGGTATCAAGACGGTGGTTATTCCGGCGGAGAACGAGCCGGACCTTGCCGAAATTGACCCTGTAGTGCGCGAAGCGCTGCATTTTATAATTGCCAATCGGATTGATGTGGTATTGGAGGCGGCGCTGGTGAAAAAGCCGAATGCGCGGCTGAATTTGCCACAATTGGAGGTATTGCCGGATGATGGGGAAACGCTTGCCCAGGCAAAGGCAAATACCCCCATTCCACAATGAGCAAAGGCACAAAAAGGAGGGGCCGTTTTGAATTATCATCTTGTGGCGTTTGAGAGCAGCTATGGGCTCTCCTCCCAGCTGCCTGAGTCTGATCTGCCTGAGATTGTATTTTCGGGGCGCTCGAATGTGGGAAAGAGCTCAATGCTCAATAAGCTGTTTAATCGCAAACAACTGGCGCGGGTGTCGGCGGTGCCGGGGAAAACTGCCACCATCAATTTTTTTAAGGTGGAGGGGGTCCGGTTTGCCGACCTGCCAGGCTATGGCTATGCGAAGGTGAGCAAGGGCGAAAAAAAACGCTGGTCGGAGCTGATTGGCGGCTATTTTGCGCAGGATAGGAACATTCAAATGGTGTTCCAACTAATTGATATGCGTCATCCACCGACGGCAGATGATCTGCAAATGGTGAATTTCTTAATTGACCATGAGTTGCCGTTTGTGGTGATTCTAACAAAAAAGGATAAACTGTCCGCCAGTCAGCAGAAGGGACGGCTGGCGGCATTGCAGAAGGAATTGCCCTGTGCAGACCAGATTTTGATGATCCCGTTTTCAGCGGAGAAGGGGGACGGTGTGGAGCAGGTCAAGGAGGTCATTGCAGAACTGGAGGCAGATTTTGCATAAGAGTTTGTTTTATAAATTTTAGATGACAGAAGGATGAGAAAACATGTTTGTATCAGATTGCCTGGGACTGAATGAACTGGGACATTTGACGATTGGCGGCCGTGATACGGTGGAGCTGGCGCAGGCGTATGGCACACCGCTGTATGTGATGGATGAGAACGAGATCCGCCGGGCTTGCACCAGCTATCGGGAGTCGATTCAAAAATATTACGAGGGCCGTGGGTTGGTTACCTATGCAAGCAAGGCATTTTGCTGTAAGGCGATTTGCAATATTGCAAAGGAGGAAGGCGTTGGGCTGGATGTGGTTTCGATTGGCGAGCTATATACTGCGCAGCAGGTTGCGTTTCCGGCCGAACGTATCTTTTTTCATGGCAACAACAAGACGGTAGAGGAACTGCTTGCGGCGCTGGAGTATGGTGTTGGGCAGATTGTGGTGGATAATCTAGGTGAGCTGGAGCTGCTCAATCAGTTGGCCATCAGCCAGAAAAAAAAGGCGAATATTATCTTTCGCATCAAGCCCGGCATCGATGCGCATACCCATGATTTTGTACGAACCGGTCAAATTGACAGCAAATTTGGACTCGCATTAGAGACCGGCGAGGCACTGGAAGCGGTAAAGCAAGCGCTTTCGATGGAGGGCATCCGTTTAAAAGGGCTGCATTGTCACATTGGTTCGCAGATTTTTGATATCGAACCGTTTGAACATGCGGCAGAAGTGATGCTGCACTTTATGGCGGATATCAAGGAACAGACCGGGGCAGAGCTGGAAATTCTTGATTTAGGAGGCGGCTTTGGCATTAAATATCTGCCAGAGCACGACCCTGTAGAATACGACCGCTATATGCAAAAGGTATCCGAGACGGTCAAGCGGACCTGTGACGCGCGCAATTTTGCTACTCCATATATTGTGATTGAGCCAGGACGTTCGATTGTAGGACCAGCAGGAATTACATTGTATACAGTGGGTGCGGTGAAGGAGATCCCGCAGGTGCGCACCTATGTGTCGATTGACGGCGGCATGGGAGACAATCCACGGTATATTCTGTATCAGTCCGCTTACGAGGCGATGGTTGCCAATAAAGCGGCACAACCAAAAAGTAAAGAGGTTACAATTGCCGGAAAATGCTGTGAAAGCGGCGACCTGATTGGCGAGCGAATGCCCATTCAGGAGGTACAACCCGGGGATATTATCGCTGTTTTGGCAACCGGTGCGTATAACTATTCCATGGCATCCAATTATAACCGGATTCCTCGTCCGCCGGTGGTGATGCTGCGCGATGGCAAGGACCGGCTGGTTGTAAAGCGGGAGTCGCTGGAGGATTTAGTCCGCAATGATTTGCTTTGAGCGTTCGATCCTTTCCAAGCTTAATGGCGGCAGCACATGAAAGTTTTCGTCCACCTTTTTCAAAAGGTGGCGGGGGTTGAGGGGGCAGAGCCCCTTCAGAGCAGACCAAACTGTGCATAAAAAAAGAAAAGCCCATAAAAGGGCTTTTCTTTTTTACCATAAGAGTCTGGTAATTGCACTTAAATAGATCAGCTGCGCAATGGCCGGAACGCAACAATCTTTTTTAATAGGGTATAGAGCATCAATGTTTCAATTGGCAGCATGATCAGATTTTTCAGCAGACGCATTGAAACCAATGCAAGAAATGCGTCACCGTAAAGCAGCGACAGACACAACGGGTTGAGCAGCAAACTGACAATCAGCATAGCACTCAAGCGTGCAACAAACGTGCGAGCCAATGTAACCGGCTTTTTATAAAGGATCAATCCATAAAGAAAACCGGAGACAAACTCATTCGCGGTGAAGCCGATGAAGAATCCACCGCCATCGTTGCGGATGAAAAATTTCAGCACATCCGCTACTGCACAGCCAAGACCAGAGAGAAACGGCCCATAAAAAAGCGCGCAAACACCAACCGTCAAAAAACCAAAGGTAATCCGCAGATAGGCATTGATAAAAATGGTGAATGAGTGGATCACTAGATTCAGTGCGGTAAGCATCGACGCGCCGGTGAGGGACGAAAGGCTATGTAACTCACGCGCAGCAGCACGCAGGTCGATAAATGGGGTTTGGGTTTGTGGCATAAAAAACCTCCTTTCATGTAACATCAATAACGCTACATGAAAAGAGGGTGAGACTCTTTGGATGCAGCAGCGGGATGCGATACCGGCACCGCAAGCGTGAACTTTTCGTCCATCCGGCAACTCCCCGTCCGGATGGCACTTAACGCGCCGGAATCTACTCTGCTTTTTATTGTAGGGCCATTTTATCAGAAAATTTTGTTGCTGTCAAGCGTGAAACCAGAAGCGCCAACTTTTGACACCTGCTGAATGCTTGGAATGTGTCCATTTCTTCCTGCAAAATTCTATAGCTCTTTCTATCCATAGATCAAAAAAGATATCAATTACATCAAAAAATAAGCATAGGATAGTGTCCAACTTTTCCCACCTCAAATTTATTGTAACACATGATAAAATGGGTGGCAAGGGTTTTACCATCAGCGATTGGTTTTTTAAAAAGGAACGCCAAAATCGAAGGGGTGCGCAAAGGGGCTTTGTAACGAAATTGTGAACTTTATAAATATTTTCAAAAAGGGGTTGATTTTTCTGGAAAAAGTATTAAAATAGTCTTAGCACTCAAAAGGAAAGAGTGCTAAGACTTCCCTGGCAACTGATTTAGGTTTCAAAATTATTTTTTATAACTGGAGGAATTGAAATGACCATCAAACCGTTGGCAGACAGAATTGTCGTGAAAATGGTAGAGGCAGAGGAAACCACCAAAAGCGGAATTATCCTTGCAGGCAATGCAAAGGAAAAGCCAGAGATCGCGGAAGTAATCGCGGTAGGGCCTGGCGGCATGGTGGATGGTGCTGAGGTTGTTATGGAGTTGAAGGTAGGCGACCGCGTGCTGATGAGCAAATATGCTGGCAGCCAGGTAAAGGTGGATGGACAGGAATACACCATCCTGCGCCAGAGCGATGTACTTGCAACTGTGGAATAATGAATTTCGATTTAAAGGAGATTGATTGATATGGCAAAGATTATTGCTTATGGCGAGGAAGCCAGAAAAGCGCTTCAAACTGGTATTGACAAGCTGGCGGATACCGTCAAGATCACCCTGGGGCCGCGTGGCCGCAACGTTGTGTTGGATAAGAAATTTGGCGCACCGCTGATCACCAACGATGGCGTAACCATCGCAAAGGAAATCGAGCTGGCAGATGCGTTTGAGAATATGGGCGCACAGCTGGTCAAAGAGGTTGCAACCAAGACCAATGATGCTGCTGGTGATGGCACCACCTCCGCAACGCTGCTGGCACAGGCACTGGTACGCGAGGGCCTGAAAAATGTTACCTCCGGCGCAAACCCGATGGTAGTCAAGAAGGGCATGGCCAAAGCGGTAGACGCTGCGGTTGAAGCAGTCAAGGAGAACGCGAAGAAGGTCAAAGGCAGCGAGGATATCGCGCGTGTTGGTTCGGTTTCTTCCGGTGACGAGTTTATCGGCAAGCTGATCGCAGAGGCGATGGAGAAGGTTTCCGCAGACGGTGTTATCACGATCGAGGAGTCTAAGACCGCAGAGACCTACACCGAGGTAGTAGAGGGTATGCAGTTCGACCGCGGTTATATTACCCCATACATGGTTACCGATACCGAGAAGATGGAAGCGATTCTGGATGATGCGTATATTTTGATCACCGATAAGAAGATTTCTTCCATCCAAGAGATTCTGCCGCTGCTTGAGCAGGTGGTCCAGGGCGGCAAGAAGCTGTTGATCATTGCAGAGGATGTCGAGGGTGAAGCACTCTCCACCTTGATTGTCAACCGTCTGCGCGGCACCTTCACCTGCGTTGCAGTCAAAGCGCCTGGCTTTGGCGACCGCCGCAAGGAGATGCTGCGGGATATCGCAACCCTGACCGGTGGTGAGGTGATTACCTCCGATTTGGGCCTTGAGCTGAAAGATGCAACGATGGCACAGCTGGGCCGCGCACGTCAGGTCCAGGTTCAGAAGGAGAACACCATCATTGTGGACGGCATGGGCGACAGCGATGCAATCAAAGGCCGTATCAACCAGATCCGCAGCGAGCTGGAAAACAGCACCAGCGATTATGACAAGGAGAAGCTCCAGGAGCGGTTGGCTAAATTGGCTGGCGGCGTAGCGGTCATCAAGGTTGGTGCAGCAACCGAGGTTGAGATGAAGGAGAAGAAGCTGCGCATTGAGGACGCACTTTCTGCGACCAAAGCGGCTGTTGAGGAAGGCATTGTTGCAGGCGGCGGTATTGCTTATCTGAACGCAGTCCCTGCGATTGAGAAGCTGATTCCTTCCTTGGAGGGTGACGAGAAAACCGGCGCACATATCGTGCTCAAGGCGCTGGAGGAGCCCATCCGCCAGATTGCAGAGAACGCAGGTATGGAAGGCTCGGTCATTGTCGATAAGATTAAATCGGCTGGCAAGGTTGGCTATGGCTTCGACTTTGCAAAGGAAATTTATGGCGACATGATTGAGATGGGTATTGTAGACCCAGCGAAGGTCACCAGAAACGCAATGCAAAATGCGGCATCGGTTGCAGCAATGGTGCTCACTACCGAGTCGTTGGTCTCCGACGAGAAGGAGAAGAATCCAGCTCCGGCAATGCCTGCTGGCGGCATGGATGGCATGTACTAATTGATACAATTTTGGCTCCTGCTGGATTTCCCAGCAGGAGCTTTTCTCATCCCAATGTAGTTGGTATGATTTATTGTGCCTTTCGCCAAAAAGCTGTTTGGAATTTTGACACTTTCAAGGCAACCCTCCAATCTTTTGAAAACTGGCAGGATTCCCATTGAAATCCTGCAAATTTTCAGATAAACTAAAGGTAACAATACAAGGAGGTGTCGGAATGGCGCAGGTTATCGTGGTACGATTCTACGTGTTCGGGCATCTGTATTTCTTGGGTGAATTGCAGATTTAACAAGGGACGGTTGCGGGCTGTGAACGGTTCACAGCCCTTTTCATTTTCAGCCCCCTTTGAGGTAGGAGATGGATAGATTTGTCTCAAAGGCTGTCCAGAGAGGAGCTCGTCGATTTGGTTGAATCAATCATGACCGTGCGTGATAAAAGGACAGGGAGGGAGCTCTCGGAGATGGAGCATCATGCGTTGCTGGTGAAGTTTAAGAGAGGCATTGTTCACCCTGGCGGAACCGATTTGATTTATTATCCCGCATTGGTTGGGTTGCCCTCAAATCCAACGGTTGACGAGATTGTGGATTTAGCGATGACTGGAATTTCTTCTTAAGATGGACTTTTAGAAAGGATGTGTCAGAATGGCAGACAAAAAGGTAGCAGTCGTGATGGGCAGTGACAGTGATTTGCCGGTTGTGAAGGGCGCAGTTGACGTACTAAAGCGGTTCGGCGTCGATGTGGAGGTACATGTGATGAGTGCCCACCGCACACCCGAGCAGGCTTGCCGTTTTTCTGCGTCGGCGCGGGAGCAGGGCTTTGGCGTAATAATTGCTGCCGCAGGCAAGGCTGCGCATTTGGCAGGCGTGCTGGCAGCACACACCACCTTGCCGGTAATTGGTATTCCGATAAAATCCTCCACACTGGATGGATTGGACGCGCTGTTGGCCACTGTGCAGATGCCATCGGGAATTCCGGTTGCAACCGTTGCAATCGATGGCGCGCAGAATGCGGGGCTGCTGGCGGTGCAGATGCTGGCGATTCAGGATGCAGAGCTGGCGGAAAAGCTATTGGCACATAAGCGGGAGATGGAACAGCAGGTTTTGGAAAAGGATGCAAAAATAAAGGAACAGTTTCAATAAATTGCAGGAGGAATACAGTATGAAAAAATTAGAGCAGCTTTATGAAGGAAAAGCCAAAAAGGTATTTGCAACCGATGATCCCGAAGCGTATATTGTAGATTACAAGGATGATGCAACCGCATTCAATGGACTGAAAAAAGGAACCATTGCGGATAAAGGCATCATCAACAACCGCGTATCCAACCATATGATGCGGATGTTGGAGCAGCACGGCATCCCGACCCATCTAATCGAGGAGCTTTCCGAGCGTGAAACATTGGTAAAGAAGGTTACGATTGTCCCGCTGGAGGTCATCGTCCGCAATATTGCAGCTGGCTCACTTTCCAAGCGGCTGGGGCTGCCGGAAGGCACAAAGATGAAACGTACCGTTTTGGAATACTGCTACAAGGATGACGAGCTGGGCGACCCGATGGTAAATGATTTCCATATCCTGGCGATGGAGCTGGCAACCGAGGAGGAATTGGCGACCATCTCCTCCTATGCACTGAAGATCAATGAGCTGATGACCGATTATCTGAAGGATTTGGGGATTGAGCTGATCGACTTTAAAATCGAGTTCGGCCGCACCTCGGATGGGACCATCATCTTGGCGGACGAGATTTCACCGGACACCTGCCGCTTCTGGGACAGCAAGACCGGTGAAAAGCTGGACAAGGACCGTTTCCGCCGCGACCTGGGCGGAGTTGAGGACGCTTATCATGAGGTTATGAAGCGCATGATGGGCGAATAAAAGATTTTTTGAAATGGGGGTAGGGGCTTTTTCTCTTGTAAAAAGCCCCTTCTGCCGCTCAAAGAGCGGTAATGATCCCCCAATACGCAAATCTCAGGCCAGGGTAGAAGGACTGGCGAAAACTTTTGTGTGCGCTGCGGCGCGAGAGGAATGGGAGGAACCATTTTGTTTGATTCAATTCATGAGGAATGTGGTGTATTCGGCATCTGGGAAAACGCCCGCACGGATGTGGCGACCAGTGCATATTATGCGCTGTATGCGCTTCAACACCGCGGGCAGGAGAGCTGTGGTATCGCGGTGAACGACGATGGTGTGATCAATTGCTATAAAAATGTAGGGCTTGTTCCGGATGTATTCCATCGGGAGGAGCTGGATAAGCTGGGCAAGGGAAGTATTGCAATCGGGCATTGCCGTTACTCCACGACGGGCACCTCCAGCGCGGTAAACGCACAGCCGTTGGTGGTACGCCACTGCAAGGGTGCAATGGCACTGGCGCACAACGGCAACCTGGTCAATGCGCAGGCGTTGCGCCACCAGCTGGAGCTGAACGGCACAATTTTTCATACCACCAATGACAGTGAGGTGATCAGCTGCATCATCACCCGCGAGCGGTTGTTTTCTCCAAGCATTGAGGAAGCGATTGCCAAGGCGATGTTCTCTATCCAGGGAGCATATTCGTTAGTGATTATGTCCCCGAAAAAGCTGATTGCGGTGCGCGACCCGAATGGTTTCCGCCCATTGTGCATCGGCCGCACCCAAGGTGGGTGGGTATTTGCATCGGAAAGCTGTGCTTTGGACAGCATTGGCGCAGAGTATGTGCGTGATGTGGAGCCGGGCGAAATTGCAATTGTAGACGAAAATGGACTGCGCAGTATCCGGAACCATTGTGGTGGACAATCCAACTTTTGTGTGTTTGAGTATGTTTATTTTGCGCGGCCTGATTCGGTGATCAGTGGCGTGAGCGTACACGAGGCGCGCCAGAATGCAGGCCGTATTCTCTATCGGGAACATCCTGTAGAGGCGGATGTGGTAATCGGTGTACCAGATTCCGGACTGGATGCAGCGCTTGGTTATTCCAAAGAGTCTGGCATTCCTTACGGGGTTGGTTTTATCAAAAACCGTTATATTGGGCGCACTTTTATTCAGCCTACCCAGGGCCAACGGGAAGACTCGGTGCGGATCAAGCTGAATGTTATTTCCGAAACGGTAAAGGACAAGCGGGTCGTGCTGATTGATGACTCGATTGTGCGTGGTACCACCTGTGTGCGGATTGTACGGTTGCTGCGGGAGGCGGGCGCAAAGGAGGTCCATTTTGCAGTAACTGCGCCGCCGTTCCGCCATCCATGCTATTTTGGGACCGATATTGACAGCCGTGATAAGCTGATTGCCTGCCAGATGAGCATACCGGAGATTGCAAAGCACATTGGCGTAGATTCGCTGACCTATCTGAGCATTGACGGCGTGCAGCAGATGGCAAAGGGCGCAAACTGCGGCTTCTGTGTCGGCTGTTTCTCCGGAGAGTACCCTGTCAAAATCCCCGATGTTATAGCAAAAGATCGGTTTGAGTGTAAAATTAGCGAGCAGAAAAAGCAGGGAGGGAAGCAGAGTGCAAAATAGTTTTTCTGAATCCTACAAAGCGGCAGGTGTTGATGTAACAGCCGGTTATCGAGCGGTTGAATTGATGAAACAGCATGTGGCGCGCACGATGACCAGCGGCGTGCTGGATGGGATAGGCGGCTTTGGTGGTCTGTTGGAACTGGATTTGGAGGGGATGCCGCATCCGGTACTCTGCGCGGGCACCGATGGAGTAGGCACCAAACTCAAGCTGGCATTTCTGATGGATAAGCACGATACGGTTGGCATCGACTGTGTAGCGATGTGTGTGAATGATATCATCTGCTGCGGCGCAAAACCACTGCTGTTTTTGGATTATATTGCTTGCGGAAAAAATGTTCCTGAAAAGATAGCAACGATTGTCTCTGGCGTGGCGGAAGGCTGTGTACAGGCGGGCTGTGCACTCAGCGGCGGCGAAACCGCTGAAATGCCAGGTTTTTACCCAGAAGATGAATATGATCTGGCAGGCTTTTCGGTTGGTGCGGTAGATCGTGCCGCAATTTTGGACAAAGAGCAGGTTGCGGCGGGGGATGCGTTGGTAGCGCTTCGTTCAAGCGGGGTGCACTCCAACGGTTTTTCACTGGTGCGCAAGGTGTTTGACATCGGGCGGTCAGGGGATTTGATGCAATATAAAGAAGAGCTGGGGATGACGCTGGGCGAGGCGTTGCTCACCCCAACAAAGATTTATGTAAAACCGGTTCTGGCGGTGCTGGAACAGTTAAAAGTGAAGTCGATTTCACACATTACCGGCGGCGGCTTTTATGAGAATATTCCGCGTGCGCTGCCACAGGGCAAATGCGCGAAAATCAACAAGAACAGCATCGAGGTACCGCCTATTTTCCGGCTGATTGAGCGAGTGGGCAATATTCCGGAGCGAGATATGTTCAACACCTTCAACATGGGGGTTGGCATGGTGCTGATTGTTGACCGCGAGGATGCACAGAAGGCGGTTGAAATTCTAGCTCAGAATGGTGAGCAGGCGAAGGTCATCGGCTATGTGGCCGATGGCGAGAAGGGTATCGAGTTATGTTAAAAAGGATCGTTGTGTTGGTGTCAGGCGGTGGCACCAATTTACAGGCGCTTATCGATGCGCAGCAGCGCGGTGAGCTGGGCGGCGGAGAGATTGTCTGCGTCATCAGCTCAAAAGCGGGCGTTTATGCGTTGGAGCGGGCGGCAAAGGCGGGGATCGCGTCGATCGTGCTACCGCGCAAAGAATATGCGGATGTAGCTGCTTATGATAGGGCGTTGCTGGCTGCTTTGGAGCAGGTGCAGGCTGAGGTGGTTGTGTTGGCAGGCTTTCTCTCCATTTTGGGGGAGCAGGTCACACGGCGGTATGAACGGCGGATTTTAAATGTACACCCGTCATTGATTCCAGCCTTTTGCGGGGACGGCTTTTACGGACTGCGTGTGCATCAGGCGGCGCTGGATTACGGCGTAAAGATCACAGGCGCGACCGTCCATTTTGTAAACGAGGTGATCGATGGCGGGCAGATTATCTTGCAGAAGGCGGTTGAAATTCAGCCGGGGGATACCCCTGAGCTGCTGCAAAAACGTGTGATGGAGCAGGCGGAATGGAAATTGCTGCCAAAGGCGGTGGCGATGCTCTGCTCCGGTGAAATTGGATGAAAGGTGAGTGCAGATGAACCAGATACAGGAAATTGGCGGGCTGCTGCGGGCAAACAGCTACCCAGGACGCGGCATCATCATTGGCAAAAGTGCTACTGGTACGCACATGGTTGCCGCATACTTCATCATGGGGCGCAGTGAGAACAGCCGCAACCGCGTATTTGTGGAGGACGGCGAGGGAATTCGCACCCAAGCATATGACCCTTCTAAACTAAGCGATCCGTCACTGATTATTTATGCGCCGGTGCGTGTGCTGGGTGATACCACCATCGTCACCAATGGCGATCAAACCGACACAATTTATCAGTTTATGGAGCAGGGCAAAACCTTTGCAGATGCACTGCGCACCCGTACCTTTGAGCCGGATGCACCTAATTTTACACCGCGCATTTCTGCGGTGCTGTGTGGCGGAAATTACCAGCTTTCCATCTTGAAAAGTGAGGACCAAAATCCAGAGTATACCCGCCGCTATTTTTATGAATATGACGGCTGTGTGCCAGGAACCGGGCATTTTCTGCATACCTACCAGTGCGATGGAAACCCGATCCCGTCGTTTATCGGCGAGCCAGAGCGGGTGAGTGTTGAGGGAGATATCGATACTTATACCAAAACACTTTGGGAGGCGCTAAATCCGGATAATAAAGTATCGCTATTTGTACGGTTTATCAGTCTGGCAGATGGAAGCTGTGAAACAAGGATTCAAAACAAAAACCAGTGAGGAGGGTGTATTTTGTCAAACGAATTGGAGCTAAAATACGGTTGTAACCCAAATCAAAAGCCCGCGCGTATTTTTATACAAAAAGGCGAGCTGCCAGTGACCGTGCTCAATGGCAAGCCGGGCTATATCAACTTTTTAGACGCACTGAATAGCTGGCAGTTGGTGCGCGAGCTAAAAATTGCGACCGGCCTTCCCGCAGCGGCTTCCTTCAAGCATGTCAGCCCCGCGGGTGCCGCACTGGGATTGCCACTGAGCGAGGTGGAGCAGAAAATCTACTTTGTGGATGATTTGGAGCTGTCCCCGATTGCCTGCGCTTATGCTTGCGCGCGTGGTGCGGACCGGATGAGCAGCTATGGCGATTGGGCAGCGCTGTCGGATGTCTGCGACGCAGAGACCGCACGGCTGCTTGCCCGCGAGGTCTCGGACGGCATTATTGCCCCTGGCTACACCCCAGAGGCGCTGGAAATTCTGCGAGCCAAGCGCAAGGGCGGCTATAATGTGGTACAGATCGACAAGGATTATCGCCCTGCGCCGATCGAGCGCAAGGATGTGTTCGGCGTCACCTTTGAGCAGGGGCGCAACGAGTTTGTTATCGATGAAACGCTGCTGGAAAACCTTGTAACCGACTGCAAGCAGTTGCCAGTGGATGCAAAGCGTGATTTGATCCTCTCGCTCATCACCCTGAAATATACCCAATCCAATTCGGTTTGCTATGCAAAGGCGGGACAGGCAATCGGCATCGGTGCCGGCCAGCAGAGCCGCATTCACTGCACCCGTCTGGCAGGAAACAAGGCGGATATCTGGTGGCTGCGCCAGCATGAGAAGGTGCTAAACCTCCCATTCAAAGCGGATATTCGGCGCCCTGATCGTGACAACACCATTGATGTGTATATCTCGGAGGATTACATGGATGTGCTGGCAGAAGGTGTTTGGCAGCAATTCTTCACCGAATGTCCTGCCCCGCTAAGCAGGGAGGAGAAGCGTGCGTGGCTTGATCAACTGAGCGGCGTTTCGCTGGGTTCGGATGCGTTTTTCCCATTCGGCGACAATATTGAGCGTGCGAACAGAAGCGGCGTGCAGTATATCGCACAGCCAGGCGGCTCGATTCGGGATGACCATGTGATTGCAACCTGCAATAAATATGGGATTGCGATGGCGTTTACAGGAATGCGGCTGTTCCACCACTAAATATACCATCAAAGGAGGAGGCTCCCAATGAAAATTCTGGTAGTTGGCGGCGGTGGCCGCGAACACGCAATCATTCGCAAGCTGAAGGAAAGCCTGCAGGTGGAACAGATCTATTGTGCGCCTGGCAACGGTGGAATCTCTGCGGATGCCGTTTGTGTACCAGTGAAAGCAACCGATATAGAAGGAATGGTTGCACTCGTGAAACAGGAGCGGATTGACTTTGCGGTAGTGGCACCGGACGATCCGCTTGTATTGGGCATGGTGGATGCGTTGAATGCGGCAGGCGTCGCAACCTTTGGACCGGATAAGCTAGCTGCGCGCATCGAAGGTAGCAAGGTGTTTTCCAAAAACCTGATGCGCAAGTATGGGATCCCAACCGCTGCTTACGAGGTATTTGATGATCCCGCTGACGCCATGGCGTATATCGAACGGCAGAATACCTTTCCCACGGTTATCAAGGCGGATGGCCTTGCACTGGGCAAGGGCGTGATCATCGCCCAGAATTTAGAGGAGGCGCGCACAGGCGTCCACCAGATTATGGAGGATAAGGTGTTTGGAGCTTCTGGTAACCAGGTGGTGGTAGAGGAGTTCCTGACCGGTCCGGAGGTCAGCGTGCTTGCCTTCTGCGATGGAAAAACCATCGTGCCAATGGTCTCCGCAATGGACCATAAACGTGCGCTGGATGGTGACCAAGGGCTGAATACCGGCGGTATGGGGACGGTTGCGCCCAACCTGTGCTATACCCCCGAGGTCGCGCAACAGTGTATGGAGCGCATTTTCCTGCCGACTATACAGGCGATGCAGGCAGAGGGTTGCCCATTTTCCGGCTGTCTGTTCTTTGGCCTGATGATTACCCCCAAGGGCCCCTATGTCATCGAATATAACTGCCGTTTTGGTGATCCGGAAACGCAGGTGGTGTTGCCACTTTTGGAAAGCGACCTGCTGGAGGTTATGCTGGCGATCTGGGAGAAGCGCCTCAATCCCGCTATGGTGCGTTTTTCACAAAAGCACGCCGCTTGTGTTGTGCTGGCGAGCGGCGGGTATCCGCAGAAGTATCAGACCGGCTTACCAATTCAAGGGCTGGGCACAGATGGGCAACCAACACAGGGCACAGCAACCATTTACCATGCGGGGACACGCTACGAGGACGGCCAATATCTCACTGCGGGTGGCCGTGTGCTGGGTGTGACCTGCACGGCAGATACCCCAGAGCTGGCGTTGCAGGCGTCGTATCAGGCTGCAAAGGGTATCTCGTTCGAAGGAATGCACCTGCGTCGTGATATTGGCGCGCGAAATCTGGCTATAAAATAAACAAATAACCCTCCTTAAAAAAGGAGGGTTATTTGTTTATTTTTCGCGCTGTTGCATATCGCTTTTTAGCACCCCAACTCCGTCTAGCACCATCCGTCCGATCATCTGTGCGACCTGCTCACAGGAAAGCTCCATGCCGGTGTTTAACCAATGCCGGACCACTCCAATGCTGCCATTTACCGCGTAATGCCCGCAATATTCGTACAGCTCCGATGTGCTGTTGGGGTAGAGCTCCTCAAAATCATTCAGGCAGTGCTCCCGCGCAAGATCACAGATGCGCTGAAAGAAAGAGAGATCCCCATTGTTGTTGAGCAGCGCCTTTGCCATGTCCGCATTTTCTTTGATGTATTCCAGCACCGCCAGAAAATGCTTGGTAATATCATTGCCTATCCCAATATCACAGCTGTGGTCTAACGCATCATGAAATTCCTGGATCAATTCATCCTCAATCTGCGCCTGCAAATCGAAAATATCCTTGTAATGTAGGTAAAAGGTCCCCCTGTGCAAATCTACCAGGTCCGATAGCTCCCGAACGGTGATATCCTTCGCCGGTTTTTGATTTAATAGCTTTGCAAAGCCTTGCCGCAAGGCTTTTTTTGTTTTCCGAACACGGCGGTCCTCGGTTGGCTTTTTCATGGGATGTCCCCCTTTTG
>CAJUJI010000005.1 GCA_910586875.1 uncultured Anaerotruncus sp.
GTGCCGAAAATACTTGGCGGGAAGCTGCCTGGGAAGATAGGTCTATGCCAGCACAAAATCAGAAAGGACAACATAATTTGTTGTCCTTTTTGTTTATTTTGCTTGCTTTTTAGTCGGTTTCATGTTATACTGTTATAAAATGTAAATGTGGAGGAGGGTATTTCATGTACATTCAAAAGAAAAGTATTCCAATGATTATTATTCTGAGTCTTGTTACATGTGGGATCTATTATTTATTTTGGCTTTATCAAACCACGACAGAGGTCAATAATACAGTGGGCGATACCAGTGAAAGTGCAGGGATGGAACTTGTACTGATTTTGGTAACCTGTGGAATTTATTCGCTTTATTGGTATTATAAATATTGCAAAAAGCTGGTACGGCTTTGCGAGCAGGTTGGTGCGCCACAGACAGATAACAGCTTAGTTTGCTTGATTCTTGCGGTTTTTGGATTTTCTATTGTTTCCGGCGCAATTATGCAGTCGCAGATCAATATGTTGGCGGATGGGATGGTTCGTCCGTAATGTTATTTTGCGCAGAGGCTTTTTACAAGAGAAAAAGCCTCTGTTTTATCGTTTGGCAGTATTCACAACCTTGCCGGAAATTTTTCGGTGAGGTTATTTATTTTTCTGCTTGTATCATAGTGAAAGAAATGATACAATATATAGGCGTTTTAAAGAGCTAAGAATACAAGATATTCGGTTTAGGAGTGCTTATTATGGAGATTGGAAAAAATGCAATAACCGTTTTGGAAAAGCGCTATCTGCGTAAGGATGAACATGGTGAAAATATTGAAACGGTGGAGGGAATGTTCCATCGGGTGGCGGACGCGATTGCCAAAGCAGATTTGAATTTCGATAAAAAGGCGAATATCAAAGCGACTGCGCAGAAATTTTATGAGATGATGACCAATTTAGAGTTTCTGCCAAATTCGCCGACCCTGATGAATGCAGGAAAAGAATTGGGCCAGTTATCGGCATGTTTTGTGCTGCCGGTGGGCGATTCGATGGAGGAGATTTTTGAGGCGATTAAACAGGCGGCACTGATTCATAAAAGTGGTGGCGGGACCGGTTTTTCCTTCTCGCGGCTGCGTGGGGCAGGGGCAACAGTGCGCAGTACAGGCGGCGTTGCGAGTGGACCGGTCAGCTTTATGCGGGTGTTTAATATGGCGACCGAGGCGGTAAAGCAAGGCGGTACCCGCCGCGGAGCGAACATGGGTATTTTAAGAATCGATCACCCGGATATTTTGGAATTTATCGACTGCAAAAAGAACAATGCGGATATCACCAATTTTAATATTTCGGTAGGGATCACAGAGGAATTTATGCAGGCGGTGCAAAATCATCAGATCTATCAGCTCATCGATCCACGAACCCAAGAGGCGGTACAAGAGATGGATGCCCGCGAGGTTTTCCATAAAATTGTAGAGAGCGCTTGGAGAAACGGCGAACCAGGCATTATCTTTCTGGACAGGCTGAACAGAGATAATGTTGTGCCCTCTCAGGGGGAGATTGAAAGCACCAATCCTTGCGGAGAACAGCCTCTATTGCCATATGAATCCTGCAATTTAGGTTCGATCAACCTGGTAAATATGCTGGAAAAAGAAAATGGAATTTATCAGGTCAATTATAGTAAGCTAGAACAGACGGTAAAATCGGCGGTTCATTTTCTGGACAATGTGATCGAGGTAAACAAATATCCATTGGCGGCGATTGAGGCAACCACCAAACAGACCCGCAAAATCGGGCTGGGTGTGATGGGCTGGGCAGATATGCTGGCATGTATGGGGATCGCTTACAATTCCGGTGAAGCGGTCGCGCTGGCGGGCAAGGTGATGAAATTTATCACGGATACTGGCCGAAAGGAGTCGATCGAGCTGGCGAAGCAACGCGGCACCTTTCCGCTGTTTAGCGAGAGCATCTTTGCGAATGGAATGCCGCTGCGCAATGCGACCATCACCACCATTGCACCAACGGGGACCCTGTCGATTATCGCAGGTTGCTCGTCGGGGGTGGAGCCGGTGTTTGCTTATGTGTTTATTCGCAATGTGATGGATGGTACTGAACTAATAGAGGTCAACCCTGTGCTGCGGGAGGCACTGGAAGCGCGCGGCTTGTACAGCGATGCACTTATGAAGAAGATTGCAGCGGCAGGAAGCCTTCAGCAGATACCGGAAATCCCCGAGGATATGAAGCGTGTTTTTGTGTGTGCACATGATGTCAGCCCACTGTATCATGTCAAGATGCAAGCAGCGTTCCAGAAATATACCGATAATGCGGTGTCCAAAACGGTCAATTTTGCTAACAGCGCAACGGTGGAGGATGTGCAGGAAGTTTATATGCTCGCATATGAGCTGGACTGCAAGGGTGTGACCATCTATCGGGACGGCAGCCGGATGGAACAGGTGCTCAATATCGGCTCGGTCAAAAAAGAGGCAGAAAAAGCCACAGAACAAACCGCCGTAAATACTGGAATAAAGCCTCGCCCGCGGCCGGAGGTCACCTATGGACTGACCGAACGTATGAAAATCGGTTGCGGCAATTTGTACGTGACGGTCAATTATGACGAGAGCGGAATTTGTGAGGTATTTACCTCGACCGGAAAGGCGGGCGGCTGTCCGTCACAATCGGAGGCGACCGCTAGACTGGTTTCGATCGCGCTGCGCAGCGGAGTGAGTGTGCAGGAGATTTTGGACCAGCTTAGAGGGATTCGTTGCCCATCCACCATCCGCCACACAGGGATGAAATGTACCTCCTGTCCAGACGCGATTGCAAAGGTGGTCAAAAAGGTTGTGGACATGCTGGAGGCGCAGAAGCTAGGCGGGATGCTGCAACCGATGGCACAGCCGGAACAGGCCCAACAGCAGGCGGAGCTGCATTGTCCAGAATGCGGTGCGGTGATGGAGCATGAAAGCGGCTGTGTCAGCTGCCGTTCCTGCGGATACTCGAAATGTAGCTGAGGGGCAGCTGATGAAAACGCTTGCTGCGTTGATGCAGAATGCGCAGATTGATCAGTGGGGTGTTTGCGCCTTTTCAGATGTGCTCCCGCTGCTCAATGTGCGCTCTAAAAATCGTATTCCCCGGAATGCAAGGTCGGTGATTGTAGTCCTATTCGGATATTATGTTGGAGATTATCCGAATAGGAATGTGTCGCGTTATGCGATTGTTGACGATTATCATACAGTCCTACGGCAAAAGCTAAATGATATTGTGGAAAACCTGTTGAATCTGTTTAAAACCCACTGGTTTTCCCCATTTGTAGACGCTTCTCCAATCCATGAGGTGCGTGCAGCGCAGCTTGCAGGGTTGGGAGAGATTGGAATGAATGGGCAGCTGCTGAATCCCATTTATGGGAGCTACTGCTTTATTGGAGAGATTGTAACCTCGCTGCCGCTACCGCCGAGCCGCCCGCAGACCGGCAGCTGTACACATTGCGGCGCGTGCGTGGCCGCCTGCCCAACCGGAGCGCTTTCCTCCGATGGGTTTTTGAAGGAACGCTGCCGTTCGCAGATCACCCAGAAAAAGGGCGAGCTGACCGAATGGGAGCGGGAGCAGATTCGTGCGGGCGGACTTGTCTGGGGCTGCGATTGCTGCACCGATGCGTGTCCGGTGAATCGCGGGGTAAAACCTTCATTGGTTGAGGGGTTTTACACGGATATTGCACCGGTGGTCGGGCAGGATAATGCAGGCAGGCTTTGTTTGGTAAAAGCCTATGGCTGGCGGGGAGAGACGGTTATCCTGCGCAATCTGCGGATTCTTTCAGAGTAGAGTGCGGCATTTTAGGCGCGGACTTTTTTGCGTGGCGGCTCGCCGCCGCTGGAGAGCAGATACTGCGGTTTAAGCATCAAGGAAAAGGAGACAGCGATATGGAAATTTTAACTCCTGAGCAATATAGTGAATATGAGCGCTTTGTGACCTCCCATCCACAGGGCAGCTTTACACAAAGCGTCAATTGGCAGAAGGTCAAGAATAACTGGGGGTTTGAGGCGGTCGTTTCACGCGATGACACCGGCGCAATTGTGGGCGGCTGCTCGGTTCTCATCCAGAAAATTCCTGGCATTGGAACATCCTTTCTTTATGCGCCACGCGGCCCGGTCTGTGATCTGCATGATCGCGCGGTATTGGAGGATCTAAAGGCTGGAATCGATCAGCTCGCTAAAAAATATAACGCGCATTTGTTTAAGATGGACCCGGATGTACTGATGAGCGACACCGAATTTTTGGGGATCGCCAAAGGGATGGGATTTCGTCAAAGCTATGGGCCAGACGGCTTTGAAGGGATTCAGGCGCGGTTTAACTATCGCTTATACCTCAATGGGCGCAGTGAGGAGGAGCTGTTTGCAAACCTCACCCAAAAGACACGCTATAACTGTCGGGTCGCGATGAAAAAAGGGGTGGAAATCCGGATTGTAGGGAAAGAGTATCTGGATGAATTTATGCGGATTATGCGCACAACCGGAGAACGTGACGGCTTTAACATCCGTCCGCAGGCATACTTTGAGCGTATGCTGGATGCGCTGGGGGAGCATGTGCGGCTTTATATGGGCTTCTATCAAAATCAGCCGGTTTGCGGCGCAATCACCACCAATTATGCGGGGAAGGTCTGCTATGTATATGGCGCCTCGGACAATGTTTACCGAAATGTGATGCCGAATTATTTGATCCAGTGGCAGATGATCCAATGGGCGGTGGAAACCGGTTGTAGCGTATACGATTTTCAAGGGGTCAGCGGCAATATGGATGAGAATAGCCATATGTATGGGCTGTACCGGTTTAAACGCGGGTTTAACGGCAGCCTGGACGAGCTTGCAGGCGAGTTTGATTATATTTATCAGCCAATAAAGGCGAAGTTGGTGGACCAAGCGCTGGCGTGGAACGGCAGATTGCGCAGCTTGAAAAAGAGGCTGGGGAGAAAATGAGCGGCAGGACACCACTGCATGACGCGGTCGAGGAATATTTGCAAAAGGGCTATGCGCGATTTCATATGCCGGGGCATAAAGGGACTGGGAGCGAGGCGCTTGCCTGGGATATCACCGAGGTAGAGGGCGCGGACAGCTTATACCATGCGGCAGGGCCGATTTTGGAGCTGGAAAAGCAGATAGCGGCGTTGTATGGCGCCAAACGGACGCTGCTATCTGCGGGCGGTGCGACGCTGTGTATCCAGACGATGCTGGCACTTGTGTGTGAAACCGGCAGCAAGGTGGTGATGAGTAGAAACATCCACCAGGCGGCAATTCACACCTGTGCGCTGCTGGACCTCTCTCCGGTTTGGATCTACCCCGAGCAGACGGATGGCTGGTTTTTGGGGCGGTACAGCCCAACAGCGGTGCGGGAAGCGCTAAAAGCGCATCCGGATGCGGCGGCGGTCTATCTGACCTCGCCGGACTATTTTGGCGTGATCAGCGATTTACAGGGGATCGCTGCTGTTTGCCGGGAAAAGGATGTGCCGTTGCTGGTGGATAATGCGCATGGCGCGCACCTGAAATTTCTGCCGCAGCGCTACGGGCAGCTGCATCCGATGGATTGCGGCGCCGCGATCTGCTGTGACAGCCTACATAAGACGATGCCCGCGATGACAGGCGCCGCGCTGCTACATCTGGGCGAGCAGCGCTTTTGCCAGGATGCAAAGCGCAGGATGGCGCTGTTTGGCTCAACAAGTCCTAGCTATCCAATTTTGCTCTCCTGTGAGCGGGCGGCAGCTTATGCGGAAAGCCAGGAGGCGCAAGCAGGGTTTGACGAAACTGCGCGCCGGTTGGATCGGCTGCGGCTGCTTGCACTGCAAAAGGGGTTTGCGCTGCCGCAGGGGGTGAGCGATCCTGCAAAGCTGGTGCTGGGATTTGCAGCACGGGGCTTCTCTGCACAGGAATTGAAAGCGAAATTGCACGCAAGCGGGATAGAACCGGAATATGTGAGCAATACAGCCTGTGTGCTGATGGCAAACGGGCTGAACACAGCGGAGGATTACCAGCGTGTGGAGCGGTTTTTGCTGGACCTGGACGCGGGCATGCGTGTTTGTGCGCCTATGCAGCGGCTTGCGAAGCTGGAACAGGCGTGCTCGGTGCGGCAGGCGGTGTTTGCGCAGCAGCAACCGGTTGCGCTGGAACAGGCGCTCGGCAGAGTCGCCGCGGACGCAAGCTGTCCATGCCCGCCGGGAGTGCCGGTCGTAATGCCGGGGGAGCGCATCAATGAACAGGCGATGGTACTTTTAAAGGATTATGGGATCACACAATTGCAGGTGATTTCCAACAAAAAAACTGTGGAAATCTAGGAGCGTATGTGTTATAATAGCAATAGGTTAGAATGACACAATCGTTAGAATCTCGTGTGTTCCACCATGACAGGAGGGTACCTTATGAAGCTAATTTTTGCAATTGTATCCAATGATGATAGTTCCAGAGTTTCAAAAGAACTGACAAAGAATAAATTGGCTGTAACGCGGCTTGCTACGACAGGCGGTTTTTTGATGGCAGGCAACACCACCTTTTTAATCGGCACAGAGGACGACCGCGTAGACGAGGTTATTTCTATCATCGGCACCCATTCCAAAAAAAGGACCCAGATGGTACCTTCCTCCGCATCCTACGGGGTGGGGATGTACACCTCCTTTCCGGTAGAGGTTCAGGTGGGTGGTGCAACGATTTTTGTTACCAATATTGAAAGATTTGAGAAACTTTGATGATTGAGCTTGCTTATAACCGAAAAGCGCAGACGACGCTCGCCAACCTCAGCGCTGGCGGGCGTTTGCCGCATGCGTTGCTGATAGAAGGTCCCGCCGGCTGCGGGAAAAAGACGCTGGGCAGACTGTTTGCACAATATGCGTTGTGCGCAGAGCAGCAGGACAAGCCTTGCGGTGCTTGTGCGCACTGCATCAAGGTTGCAAAGCAGGTGCATCCAGATGTGCGGTTTTACACGGTGCCGGAGGGGAAAAAGGAATTTCCGATCGACCTGGTGCGTGAGCTGCGTCAGGATGCGTATATTGCGCCAAATGAAGGGGCCTGCAAGGTTTATTTATTGGATAAAGCGCACGCAATGAACACTGCTGCTCAAAATGCGCTGCTCAAAATTATCGAGGAGCCGCCGGCACATGTCCGCTTTGTGCTGCTTTGCGAGAATCGTTCGATGCTGCTGCCGACCATCCTGTCACGGGTGACGGCGATTGAGCTGGAGCTTTTGTCGGTGGAGCAGTGCGCACAGGCGCTCATACAGCTTGCACCTGACGCGTCCGAGACGGCGCGCAGGGCGGCTGCAATCGGTGCAGGCGGCAATATTGGCCGGGCGTTGGAGCTGCTGGATTCGGCCAAACCGTCAAAGACTGCTGCCGATACCCACAAGCTGCGGGAGCTGCTGCTGTTTGGGGAGCGGTATGATGCGCTCCTGCTGCTTGCGGCCTATGACAAGGACAGAGAGGGGCTGCTTTCGCTGCTCTCGCTGCTGCGCGAATCGTTTGCGGGGCTGGCACTGGCGCATTATAGCGGCGCGTACCAGGAGGAGGAGCGGCTGCTGAACTGGATCACCGCGAAACAGGCGCTGGTTGCCGCTGGCGCGGTGGAGCGCGCTGCGCTGCGTGCGGCACGCAATGTAGGAATTCCGTTGCTATGCGCCTGCATGGTTGAAGAGGTCAAGGGCGCATTGCGTTAAAGAAAAGAGATCAGGAGGGCTTTATGGCTGAGATTATCGGTGTTAGATTTAAAAGCGTGGGAAAGGTCTATTACTTTGACCCGGGCCCGCTCCGGTTGGAAAAAGGGATGCAGGTTATTGTTGAGACAGCACGCGGCGTGGAATGTGGCGAGGTGGCGATGGGCAACCGCCATATCGACGATGAGGAGTTGGCCAAGCCGCTAAAAAAGGTGATACGCAGCGCAACCCAGGAGGACCTGCGCAAGCTGCGCGACAATGCCAGCCGCGAGAAACAGGCGTTTGCCATCTGCAACGAGAAGATTGCAAAGCACAAGCTGAACATGAAGCTGGTGGATGTGGAGTTTACCTTTGACAACAACAAAATTCTGTTTTATTTCACCGCTGATGGGCGGGTTGATTTCCGCGAGCTGGTAAAGGATCTGGCATCGGTGTTCCGCACCCGCATTGAGCTACGGCAAATCGGTGTGCGAGATGAGGCGAAGATGCTCGGGGGGCTGGGAATTTGCGGGCGGCCGTTCTGCTGTTCGACCTTTTTGGGGGAGTTTCAGCCCGTGTCTATCAAGATGGCAAAGGAACAGGGCTTGTCGCTGAATCCAACGAAAATTTCCGGCACCTGTGGGCGGCTGATGTGCTGTCTAAAATACGAGCAGGAAGCGTATGAGGATCTGCTGCGTACGACGCCTAGGGTCGGAGCGCTGGTGCACACCAAAGAGGGGCGCGGTACGGTGGTAGAGGTCAATTTGCTGACCGGTATGCTCAAGATCGCGCCAGAGAAGGATCAGGCCGCTGCAAAATATTATAATAAAAGCGAGGTGCGCTTGCTGCGGGAGGCGCAACGGGAGGAGGAATAGTTGGCGCGGATAAACGCTTTTTGCCGCTGGTGGCTTTATGCTGCGAGAAAATCACAGGCGGCAGGGGCGCTGCCTGTGACCGGTAAGGAGCAGGGGCGCAAATAGCTGAAAATTTCTATAAAAAATATAACTGCCAACTCTTGATTTTTTTATAGACTATGATAAAATGAGTGTAGTATCTGCCTTTGAGCTTCTTAGGCGGGGAGGAATAGATACAACAATTTTTTTGGAGGTGTTCCCTATGGCATACGTAATTTCTGATGCTTGCATTTCTTGCGGAACTTGCAAGGACGCTTGCCCTGTTGGTGCGATTTCTGAGGGCGATTCTCAGTACCAGATTGATGCTGCTGCTTGCATCGACTGCGGTACCTGCGCTGGCGAGTGCCCGACCGAGGCAATTAAGCCGGAATAAGCAACACTGGAGCTACATAAAGAATGAGCCTTCGCCGCAAAGCGAAGGCTTTTCTTTTGAATGGAGGAGCAATGGAGTTTCGCTATACCTTTGAACCGTTGGGCGAGCGGGTGCGGCTGTGTGTTACACCCCAGCACAAGTTTGGAACGGATGCGTTTTTGTTATCTGATTTTGCAGCACCGCGGCGCAAGGATGTTGTCTGTGATCTGGGCAGCGGCTGCGGCATTATTCCGGCGCTGTGGTTTCGTCAGGAGCAGACAGCCCCTAGCCGTGCGTATGCAGTCGAGCTTCAGCCACAAGCCGTGCGCCAGATGCAGATTACCTTGCAGGAGGGCGGCCTGCCAAAAGAGCGCTTTTTTCCGGTTCAGGCCGACCTGCGCAAGCTGCGCGGGGTGCTTTCAGCGGGAGCATTTGATCTTGTAACCTGTAACCCGCCTTATAAAAGTGCGGGGACAGGAATCCTTAGTGAAGACGCTGCCAGCCAGATTGCGCGCCATGAAATTATGTGTGTGACCGATGATGTTTGTCGGGCGGCGGCCTATCTGTTGCGGTATGGCGGGCGGCTGTGTGTTTGCCAGCGCCCCGAACGGCTGGCGGATGTAATTTGTGCGATGCGGGCGGCAAAAATTGAGCCGAAACGTTTGCGTATGGTGCAGCAGCGGGAGCATACAGCGCCATGGCTGTTCTTGCTGGAGGGCAGAGCGGGCGGCAAGCCTTTTTTGCAGGTGGAAAAGCCGTTTATCATCGAGGGTGAGGGCGGTTTTTCGCGTGAGCTGCTGGACATTTACCAGAAGGAGGAGAACCTATGAGCCGGTTATATGTGGTAGGTACCCCGATTGGAAATTTGGGCGATCTGTCGCCGCGCGCGGTGCGCACCCTTGAGACGTGCGATTTCATTGCAGCAGAGGATACACGGGTAACGCTGAAGCTGCTCAACCATTTTGGAATTAAAAAGCCGATGGTCAGCTATTATGAACATAATTTGCGGGAGCGCGGCCAGCAGATTATCAACCGCATATTAGCGGGGGAGAGCTGTGCGGTGGTGACCGATGCAGGAATGCCTTGCATCTCCGACCCAGGGGAGGATTTGGTGCGTCTGTGCGCGCAGGCGGGGATTCTCACTGAGGTGGTGCCAGGTCCTAGCGCGGTGATTTCAGCATTGGCGGTGTCGGGGCTGGCAACCGCGCGCTTTGCGTTTGAGGGGTTTTTGAGCGTCAAACGCAATAGCCGAATGGCGCATTTGGAGCTGATCAAGGAGGATCCGCGCACCCTGATTTTTTATGAAGCGCCGCATAAGCTGCTGCATACGTTGCAGGATATGCTGGAGATGCTGGGAGACCGCAAAATTACGCTTGCAAGAGAGCTGACAAAGCTGCATGAGGAGATCAACCGGACGACCTTGGCACAGGCGGTACAGCACTATCGTGAAACCCCGCCAAAAGGGGAGTTTGTGCTGGTGCTTGAGGGCGCCCCGCAAAAAACCGCAGAACGTCCGACACTACAGGAGGCGGTTGCGTTGGTGCAGCAGCTTGCGGGGGAAGGGCTGTCCCTTTCGGAAGCGGCAAAACAGGCAGCAAAGCAAACCGGCTACCAGAAAGGAGAGCTGTACCGGTTGGCTGCTGCACAGAATATGGAGAGCGCTGGCAGCACCGGCGGCTGAGATAGCTGTTTGCCGCCGGGCCGCTGTAGGACAGATTACAATAATAAGTATGCAAGCGCCATAAGTAAAAAATTATCTGCTTTTTCGTTGTAGAGCAGAAACATCAGCCCTAGAATCAGCAAGGTCTCGCTGTCCAGGTTAAACTTTTCCATCAACCCCTGGATGGGATCGGTTGGATGCTGGGGATGCTGCTGATGCTGCTGTTGTTGGGATGGGACGGCCTCCTTGGAAGCTGCATCGTCGCTCGGTGCGGGCAGTTGCCCAGCAGAGACTGGCGGGTCGATCACCCGCGATTCAGCTTCGATAACCGGTTGGACAGCAGGCTCACCGATAACCGGTGTATCATAGTAGGTTTGTGCCCGCTGCTGGAATTCGTGTACGCGGCTCACCGCCTCCTGCTGCATACGGATGATGTCCTCTTCCGTATAGGTTTTTGTACTGCTCCATCGCATCATCTTGAACCACCACCACCAAACAGATTTCCGAGACTACCTAGCAATCCGCTGTCACGCAGTGCCGGCCATGCGCGCATAAGCTGCATAATCCGCACAGCATCATCAATGCGCCCTGCGCGTGCAGGCGAAAAGTGCGGCTTCAGCGAACGCAACAGGTCTACATTTTTGTCGCTTTGGTTGAATGTGCCCAAAATACCTGCAATTTTGGAAAGTCCCTCCAGATTGGGGAAGCCACCGGTGTTGTTCCCGTTGTTATTAGCGGGTGCGGCGGACTGGCCTGCGCCTGTTGCATTCTGGAAATTCTGCAAAATAGAGGCGATTGCCGCAGGATCAAAACTGCTGTTGTTGTTTTGCTGCGGTGCTGCATTCGTGTCTTGCGTGGGCGGAGGTGCGCCTCCGGGGTTGAGCCCCAGAGATTGTGCCACCTGCCGGAGCTGTTCCATCTTATTGGGGTCCCCCAAAATTGAGTTCAAAGTGGAGTTTAAATCATCCACCAAACACACCTCCTATGCCATCACATTTTAAAAGCCTGCTATTTTCCCATGAGTCCTTTCAGCAGCTGTTGTACTTTAGGATTTGCGATCAGCTGTTCAATCGCTGCCGGGTTGTTCATCAGATTGTTAATCTGCGCGCGCTGTGCAGGGGAGAGACCATTTAGAATATTTTGTGCGTTGCCATTTTCGAGCTGTTGCCGCAATGTTTGCGGATCGGTACCCATCTTTTGGCTGGCCATCTGCATCAATACGTCCATTTGCTGTTGGGAAAATTGAAAAGGATTACCCAATTTCTGTCACCGCCTGTTTTCATTATTTGATTTATATGTTATATTTATAGCAGATATGAGTAAAAGTGTGACAGAAATATCGAAAGGAAGTGAAAACTGCTTATGCGAATTATTGTGATGTCGGATACACACCGGGACTTTTTCTCGATCCAAGAGCTGGTAAAAAAGCATCAACGGGCCGATTTGTTCCTCCATTTGGGGGATGGTGCAAGAGAGTTGGCGGAAATTCAGGGGTTGTATCCGGATTTTTCGTTTTTAGGTGTGCGAGGCAACTGCGATTTCGGCACAGATGCACCATTGGCAAGCTGTTTTTGCTGTGGAGATGCAAAAATATTTTATACGCATGGGCATATGTACAATGTAAAATACGGATTGGAGGACCTTTTGCACGCGGGCAAAGAGATGGAAGCGAATGTGGTGCTTTTTGGGCACACCCATATTCCATTAGTGGATTATCGGGATGGGATACATTTGATGAATCCGGGCAGCTTGGGGATGCCGCGTAAAAACAATCCGAGCTACGGCATTTTGGATGTGACAGAACAGGGGATTGTATGTTATACGCAGCGGTTGCAGATTTGCTAATATGCAGTGGGCGGCAAAAGACTCGCGTCAGCGATACCGGTGAAGCGTTTTGGCAGTAAAGAGATATCAGGGATTTTTCAGAGCAAGCTTTTGTGAGAATTGTTTGATGGTGTGATTGGTGCAGATAAACACCAGCCGGTCACCGCCGAAAATCTGCGCATTTCCGCGCGGAATAATCATCTGTCCGTCTCGCGAGATGGATACAATAACCGATTCCTCCGGCAGATCCAATTCTGAGAGACGTTTGCCATCCAATGCGTATGGACGGGGCAGCTCCACCTCGGATAAGGTGGCCTCTCCGCGGTTAAGTGACATCAGCTGCCGGATTGCTGCGGTATCAATTTCGCGCTCTAAAAGCTGTGCAATATTATCGGTGACCGAAACCGGAATATCTACCCCCATCTGCCGCATAACGGCGGCGTTTTTGGGGTTGTTGACCCGCGCGACCGTTCGCGGGATTTGATACAATTTTTTTGCTAGCTGGCAGGCGATCAAATTGTCCTGGTCGCGGCCGGTAACGGCGATCAATGCGTCCGCGTACCTCGCGTCCAATAGATCCAGCACCTCAATGGTGCTGCCATCTCCACAGACGACAGGGATGTCCAGCTCATCTGCGATATGCGAGCAGCTCTCCCGATTCTGTTCAATCAGATGCGGGCTGTGCCCATGCTCCAACAGCGTTTTTGTCAGATAATATCCGACCTTGCCGCCACCAACAACGATAACATTCACCGTTAATCCACCACCCTTACATAGATAAGCCGGTCTCCTGCCTCGACGATATCCCGTGAGCCAGCGTAGGTCAAAGAGAGATTGCCGTCGCTGTGCAACAGGCCAAACAAAGCATGTGCGCGATTGTCCTCCCGCTGTAAATAGTCGATCCGCGCGCCGATCTGCCGCGTGTTGGGCTGGCGGATTTCAAACGAGACGGTTGCGGAATCGAAATAGACCACCTTTTGGGTCTGCTGGTCGGTTAGCATTGCAAGCATTGCATCCACCGACAGGTTGGTCGGGCAGACGGTGTGCAGCCCGAATTGCGAAAAAACGCCGCCCCGTTTCGGATCAAAAATACGCGCCAGCACCCGCGGCACGTGGAAGATATCGCTGGCGACCTGGGCAACCATAATATTGGTATTGTCGTCCTCTGTGACAGCGGCGACCGCGTCGCAACTTTCGATGCCACCTTGACGCAGGATATCCTGGTCAATTGCGACGCCGGCTACTGTGTAGCCGGGGAAATCTGCGGCGAGGTTGCGGAATTGCTCGGGATTGTGGTCGATGACAGCGATGGTATGCCCCAGCTCGGAAAGCTTGTTGCTCAATTGGGAGCCGACCTTTCCGCAGCCAATTACGAGAATATTCATAAGCGATCACCTGTTAAAAATATTTTTGCGGACAAAATTGCTTATCCTCTATAATATGAGATTGCAAACCGGCCAACAGCTTGTGTTGCACTCCAGTCAAACATAAAACCAACCGGTGCGCCAACCATAGGAACCAGCTTTACAAAGCTTGTCAAAGATTTTTCGCCAGCCTTTGTAATAATTTTACGGCCAACTACCCTCCATATTTTGAGCATAATATCTTTTGTAATGTACTTTTGGACAGCTTTTTTTGTAACGGCTTTTGAAAGTTCAATCCCCATTTGCTTTAAGGCCTCTTTCACAGAATCTCCTGCCAAAAGTAAATATAAATCGGTCTTTAAATCGGTTGTATCTTTTGTGTGCCCGTAAACATATGCGATAGAAAAGGCCATGGATGCCTGGATTTTCCAGGAGCAGGCTAAATCGGCAGGGACTGAAATCGGCAATGTAATAAAACCGCCTAATCCGGTGACCGCTCCAACAAGTCCATTCTTGACCGACTTCCGATTTAATATTTTATGTGCCAATTTATCACAGCTGATGCCGGTATTCTGCTCCCGCAATTTATCTACATATGCTTCTATAACCGTATAGTCTGTGGAGATTACATAGTCTATCACGGTGTCCAAGCCGTTTTGCAGTGTTTCTTTCGAGGGTAATTTAATGGCTTCCATAACCGGTTTCCTCCGATAAAAGATAGATACAGGATGATTAGAAGGGAGTAATCTGGATGGCGAAGTTTTTACAGCGTCCAAACGAACGGATTATTGGTCATGGGATGATGGCCTACTATCACAGACCATATGGCGCGAATGTCCATACAGCCAGCGGCACAATGTATGTGACCGATCAGCGGGTTTGCTTTTATGAATCGATGATTGGGATTGCACACATGGAGCTGCCACTGGAGCAGGTGCGGGGATTTGTGGTTTCGCGGATGTTGTTTTTCACACGGGTGACCATTTATAGCAGGGAGGGGGTAGGCTATCCCTTCACTGGTTTTCCGGCGAAGAAGCTACAGGATTGGCTGCGGCAGGTGGGCATTCGGCAGGAGAGATAGAAAGGAGCGCGGATGGGTCTAGCGGGGATGGATGTCCGTCCTCTTGGATGGCGTACAGCCGCCAGCAGCCTGCAACCTGGGGCAATGCGCAGATAGCGGCTGCGGCCGATGCAGCGTCCTGCGGCGAAAACCGCAGTGAGATGCCACAGGAGGCGTCGATCTCCCGTGGGGTAGGCATGATCAATAGATTGCAGCGCCCTTGCAGCAGCTTTTGGGCCAGAATCGCACAATGGCTTGAATCAAAGACGATGACACCGTACCGCATTATAGCGTGATCACCTTGTCCGCCTGCTGCATACGGGTGACAAGATCGTACATATTGCTGACGGTGCCAACCTCAAGCTGATCGGTGAGCTGATAGAAGTTTAGGCAGGTGCCACAGACCAGAATTTCAACGCCTTTGGCCTGGAGTGCCCGCAAATGCTCGATGATCTGTGCGTCGCCGGTTGGGAGACGCACGCCGTCATTTAAAAATAATACCGAGGCAGGCAGGTGCTCCGATTGGGTGAGGGTGTAAAAAAACATCCGCATTAAGGTGCTGCCCAGCGCGGGGTCGCCGGAGCCGATGCCACAACGCCCCACCAATACCGTCCAGCTTTCAGCAGCAGAGGTGTTTGCCGGTTGCGCTTCAAAGGAAATGCCGGCTGCGGTGTCCCGCGTAAAGATGATTTTGCTGATACCGCCTGCGCTTTCCACCGTGGTGCGGAAATTTTGGCTGTCCGCAAGGCGCTGTAGATTTTGGACCGCAATGGGGTTATCTACCTCGATGGAGAACTGGTTTGCACCGCCGTCAATCTCTTTTTTTGCAAGTACTACGGGAATCGGACAATTTTTGCCTTTGGCATCAATTAAAATAGGCATAGAAGCAACCTCCTTAAAGATAAACCGGACCATCAAACGATTGTAGGGACTTCGCTTGTTCCAAATTTGAGGAAGGGAGTGATTCTATCATAGCCTACCCCAGAAAAAATTACAAGTATTCTTGCAGTTTTGTGCAACTTTGTGTATAATGAAACAAAGTGTTTCAGGCTGGAGGGGGAAGTATGACCAGAATTTTGCTGGTGGTTCCATACCTTGGAGTAAAAGAGCTGTTTGAGCAGCGAATTTCACAGGTGGATGACCCTGAGATTCGGTTTGAAATTACCCATATTTATGGGACGCCTCCGGAGGCGCTGATCCAGAATTGCCCCTATGATATTATCATTGCACGCGGGATGACCTATCGGGCGCTGCACCGGATGTTGCCGGACAAGTATCTGATTGAAATTGCGATGACCGGGTTTGATGTGGCGGACGCAATTGCCTATGCCCGCCGGCAGTTTTCTCCGCAGCGGATTGCAATTCTCACCCATGATCCCACCTTAAATAATGTACACCAAATACAGGAGCTTTGCGGCATCCCGATTGAAACGTATGATGTAGAGGATGAGCAGGAAATTTTGGATGCGCTCAGGCAGGCGATACAAAACGGCACAGATGTTTTTATCGGGGGGCTGACCCTTTGCCAGCAGTGCGATGTGATGGAGCTGCATCGGGTGCACATCAAGTCGGGCGTTCGTTCGATTGAGCGGGCGGTACAGGAGGCGCTGTCGGTTGCAAAGTCCATCAACCAGGAGCGCGCAAAAACGAAGCTGATGCAGTCACTGCTCAATGGCTCGCGGGATGCGGTGCTTTCGATTGACCGCGAGGGGCGGGTGACAGCGCTGAATAACGCTGCACTAGTGCATTTTAAGCTTTCACTGACCCAGCAGGCGGTTGGGAGCAATATAACCAGCTTTTATGAAGACGAGACCGATTGGCGCAATTGCTTGGCCACCGGAATGGAACAGGAATCGCTGCATACCTTTCATGATAAAGTACATCTGGTCAACTGTAAACCGATCCTGGTGGATGGGCAGAGCGCGGGTGTACTAATCACCATCCAGAATGCAGAGAAGATCAGCGAGACCGAAACAAAAATCCGTAAACGATTGGCCGCCAAAGGGTTTGCGGCAAAATATTATTTCAGCAATATTATCGGCAAAAGTGAGCGGATGCGCAGCAGCATTGTGACCGCTTATAAATATAGTCAGGTGGATTCCAATGTACTGCTGATTGGCGAAACAGGGACAGGCAAAGAGCTGTTTGCGCAAAGCATCCACAATGCCAGCCGCCGCTGTAATGAACCGTTTGTGGCGGTCAACTGCGCAGCACTTCCGGAAAATCTGCTGGAAAGCGAGCTGTTTGGCTATGTAGAGGGCGCCTTTTCGGGCGCAACTAAGGGCGGAAAGCCAGGGCTGTTTGAGCTGGCCCACCGCGGCACCATCTTTTTGGACGAGATCGGTGAAATGCCGATCAATCTACAGGCAAAGCTGCTGCGGGTGCTCCAGGAGCGCGAGATCCGCCGTCTGGGGGATGATCGGGTGGTGCCGGTCAATGTGCGGGTGATCTCCGCAACCAACGTCAATATCGAGCAGAAGATTGCTGCCGGACAGTTCCGTGCGGACTTGTATTACCGGCTGAACCTGCTAAATATCCAGCTTCCGCCGCTGCGCGAGCGGCCGGAGGATATTCCGGAGATGATCAGCTATTTTGTTAGCCGCTTTGCCTGTGATTATGAGCGATTGGTACCGCGCCTTACCAATGAGGCGACCCAGCTGCTCTGCTCCTACTCCTGGCGGGGTAACTCCCGCGAGCTGCGCAATCTGTGTGAGCGGCTGGTGGTGCTCAACGAGAGCGGCGAGATCGGCCGGCGGGAGGTGGAGGAGCTGAACCTTGCAATCGAGCCGGCTCCACCAAAGGCAGTGCCTGCACCTGCTGCGGCTGCATCGTATCCCTCGGAGGAGCTTATACAGCAGCTGTTACAGGAGCGGGTAAAACGGGAGGATTTAGCAAAAATGTTGGGCATCAGCCGAACCACCTTGTGGAGAAGGACGCACACCAAACGATCATAAGGGTACAAAGGATAGAATTCTTGTGAAACATCTGAAACGTTTTGTTTCAATTGTTTCAAAAACGTTTCAGATTGTGAATAAATTGTTTTTTCGGAAAAGCTACAGAGAACCGAAAGGTTTCTTGTGGGCTTTGTGCATAAATTTTGCAAAATAAACAGAACGTTCAAGCGAAAAATATTTAAAACAGAGAAAGACTTTATTTTGGCATGGAATTTGCTTTATAAAAAGACAGCAATTTTTCCATAGAAAGAAAATGAAATTTAATGAAAAGGGGATTTTCACTATGAATAACAAACCGATTCTGGGCATTCTGTTGGGAGACGCTACCGGTGTAGGTCCGGAGCTGGTCGCAAAGGTTGCGGTCAGCGGCTTTTTGACCGAGCATTGCCGCCCAATCATCATCGGCGATGTTCGTGTATTTGAGCGCGGCCTTTCCTTTATCAATGGGCAGGTTGATCATTATGTGATCTCTGATGTTTCTGAGGCGGATTGGGAGAAAGGTCTGCCGGTACTCGACCAGAAGAATCAGGACCCTGCTGAGCTGCCTATCCGCAAGATCAGCGCAAGCGCTGGTGCGGCTGACAACGCAATGATCCGCCTGGCCTGCGAGCTTTGCAAGGAGGGTAAAATCCAGGGCTTCAGCTTCGCTCCGTTTAACAAGTCTGCGATGATCGAGGGTGGCTGCCACTTTGAAAGTGAACATCACCTCATGGCAAATATCTTTGGTCTGACCGAGCCGTTCGGCGAGATCAACGTACTGGGTAACCTGATGACCACCCGTACTACCAGCCATATTCCGATTAAAGAGGTCAGCAATCATCTGACGGTTGATTCTGTGCTGCGTGCAATTCGTCTGTCGCACAATACCGTTCATGCTTCCGGTGTGGAGAAGCCCCGTCTGGCAGTTTGCGCACTTAACCCGCACTGCGGTGAGAATGGACGCTGCGGCCGTGAGGAGATCGATGTCATCACTCCTGCAATCGAGAAGGCGCGCGAAATGGGCATTGATGTGAATGGACCGTTCCCGGCAGATATCCTGTTCATCAAGGCGTTCAAGGGCGAGTTTGACGGTGCAATCACCATGTACCATGACCAGGGCCAGATCGCGCTCAAGCTCAAGGGCTTTGAGCAGGGTATCACCGTTGCAGGCGGTCAGCCGTATCCGATTGTGACCTGCGCACATGGAACTGCGTATGACATTACTGGTACAGGCGTTGTTACACCGACTGCGTTTGAGAATGCGGTGAAGATGACCGCGAAAATGGCGATGCACGCCGCTGCAAAATAAGAGAATATCTTAAAACCTCGCCGCACAGCGCATCAAAAGCTTCGCCAGCAAAGAAAGAAATTCAACCGCACAGCGCATTAAAAGCTTCACCAGTCAAAGAAAGAAATTCAACCGCGTAGCGCATCAAAAGTTTCGCCAGCCTTTTTAAAGGCTGCGGGGTCCAGGGGCGGAGTCCCTGGTCGGTGGCGGCGTAATACGCCGCTGCCGAAATGCGACCTTATTGGTTCGGCGGATTTTGGAAAAGGTGAATTTGTGCCCTGCTATGGCGGGGCACAAAGAGGAAAACCTTTTATAAGACAAAAGGTTTTCCTGGCTTTAATACCTGATGTTGCTTGCGGCGGCAGAGTCTCGTTTGCTGCATTTGGTGGCGGCAAACAAGCATTTTTAGTTGATAAGAAGTTGGTTTAGGCTGGAAAAGCCTCTGGGGAATGATCGCTTGGAAAACCAGATCTGGTTTTCCAAGCGGGGACACCCCACCGTTGTCAGATTGATAACTATAGACTGAAAATAGAATAACAACATCGAATTGCAGGAAAGGGGCTTTTTTTCTTGCAAAAAGCCCCCTCTTGCCGTCTTAGAAGACGGCAATTCACCCCCAAAATGCGCCCGACGAAAAGGACGCGTTTCGCTCGCTTCGCGGCTTGCGCCACTCGGCGAGCGACCAAAGGCGCTGCCTTTGGAATCCGCAGCCTTTTGAAAAAGGCTGGCGAAAACTTTTGTTTTGCTGTTGCGGGTGGGGTAGAAAACAAACAGAACCACAGAAAGGGAAAAAGAGGAGGAGTACGATTTGAAAAAAATCACGTCCAAACAAATCATACCGGTTTGCACATCCTTAGTGGCGATTGTATTCATTGTGCTAGCGATTACCGAGTATGGATTCTGGGGCGGGAAAAAGGGCCCGTTGCCTGGCTTTGTACCGTTGATTATTGCGTCAGCGCTGCTGGTCGCTAGTATCCTTTCCTTGTTGCAGTCCTTTAAAGAGGAAGGCCCCGCATACCCCGCTGCAAATTGGATGGCAGTTTTAGGTGCGGCGTGTGTAATCGGCGCGACCTTTATCATTGGCATGATTCCCAGCATCGCAATTTATGTGGTGATTTGGCTAAAGCTGTATGAGAAATTGAGCTGGAAAAATACGCTGCTTGTATGGTTGGTCATTATGTCAATCGTTCTAGGTGTATTCGTTCTTTGGCTGGGCGTTCCATTCCCAGAGGGAATGCTCGTTGAGATGATTGCTGGTTAAGGGGAGGGCGCTATGGAAAATATTCAATTGCTGTTAAACGGCTTTACCACCGTTTTTACCCTGCAAAATGTCGGCGCGTGCTTGCTCGGCGCAGTGCTGGGGCTGATTGTTGGCGCGATGCCTGGTATCGGCTCACTGGCGGGCGTCGCACTGCTGTTGCCGCTTACTTATAAATTTGAACCAACCACCGCAATTATCATGTTGGGCGCACTTTATTATTCCAACATGTATGGCGGCTCGTTTAGTGCAATTCTATTAAACATCCCAGGCGACTCGCCTGCAATTATGACCACGCTGGACGGCTACCCGATGGCAACCACCCGCGGACGTCCTGGACAGGCGCTCTTTACAGCAAATATGTCCTCGTTTGTCGGCGGTACTATCGGTATTACCATCCTGACCTTTACCGGTCCGGCGCTGGCGGACATCGGACTGAACTTTGGCCCGACCGAGATGACCGCGCTGCTGCTGGTCGCAATGACCTCCATTGGCTGGTTGGTCGGTGAGAATCCGACCAAAGGCGTTGTGCTGACCCTGCTGGGCATTCTGCTTGCGTCTATTGGTATGGATACCGTTACCGGCAGCCCGCGCTATGACTTCGGCATTCTGCAACTGATGGGCGGTATTCCGTTTATCCCATTCGTCATCGGTGCGGTCGGCTTTGCACAGGTGATCAAGCTGATGGAAGACCGTGACAAGGTGGTTGACACCAAAATCGGTGAGCACCTCACCCTAAGAGGCAGCTTGTTGACCTTCCATGATATCTGCCGTCTGCTGCCTCCGGCAATCCGTTCGGGCGTTATGGGCACCTTTGTCGGTGTTCTGCCGGGTGCAGGCGCAACTACCGGTGCATTTTTGGGCTATGCGATGCAGCGTGCATTCAAGAGCGAGGAACCGCTTGGTACTGGTGCAGTCGAGGGAATCGCAGCGTGCGAGGCTGCAAACAACGCGGCGGCTGCGGGCGCGTTTGCACCGCTGCTGGCGCTGGGGATCCCTGGTTCCGGTACGAGTGCGGTGCTGCTGGGCGGACTGATGATGTGGGGACTCAGCCCAGGGCCGATGCTGTTTATCAATGAGGCGGATTTTGCATGGGGTCTGATTGCATCGCTGTTCTTGGCAAACCTGCTTACCCTGTTGATTGCATTGGGCATCATCCCGATTTTGATTCGCATTCTGTCGGTGCCGGTCCGGTTTATGATTCCTTGTATTACCACCATCTGTGTGGTTGGCGCCTATAGTACCAGCAACTCGATGTATGGCGTTATCGTAATGTTTATCTCTGGCGTAATCGGCTATATTTTGGATAAAAACCAGTATTCTACAGCGCCGATGCTGCTGGCCTTCGTGCTTGCGCCGCTGCTGGAAAGCAACATGCGTAAAGCGTTTACCGTTTCGCAGGGCAACCCACTGGTGTTTGTCGATTTTGCAGGACATCCCATCGCGGCAACCTTGATGCTGATTTTCTTTGTGATTCTCTGTGTTCCGATTGTGAAATTTATCCTGCGCAAAGCAAAGGCAAACAAGGCTGCGGAATAAAACCGTTTTTCATGCGGGAGACCGCTTGAATTAAAAGAAATGTTATGGAGGAAAAAACATGAGAAAGCAATTTTCGCTCATTCTTGCTGCTGCTATGAGCCTTTCGCTGTTGGCGGGCTGTGGTGGTGGCAGCAGCAGCGCTCCGGCAAGCAGCGCTCCGGCAAGCAGCGCGGCACCGGCATCGTCGGCGGCTCCTGCTGATTCCAGCAAGGAAGCTCCGGCAGAGACTGCTGCGTTTACCCCCGAAAAGGATGTTGACTGGTTCTGCGCATCCAGCCCAGGCGGCGGCTCGGATATCTTCACCCGCATGATCAGCGATATCATGACCAAAGAGGGTCTGGTAAGTGAGACCTTCCTGGTAACCAACAAGACCGATGGCGGTGGCGAGGTTGTCAAGGCGCAGGTTTCCGAGACCAAGGCTGGCAAAGCGGCGGATCATACCCTGTTGACCTTCAACGTCGGCGAACTGCTGCCGATGCTGGATAACACCAAGCGCCGCATCGAGGACTTTACTCCATTGGCGGTTATGGCGGTTGACAAGCAGCTCATTTTTGCCGGTCCGCAGAGCCCGTACAACAGCTTTAAGGAAGTTTTGGATGCTCTGGCAGAGGGTAAGACCGTTACACTGGGCGGCTCTAAGGGCGATGATGAAGCGACCTTTGCGCTGCTGCTCGAGGAGCTGGGTGTAGGAGAGGATCAGTTCATTTATGTGCGTCACGACTCCTCCGGTGAGGCGATCACCGAGGCACTGGGCGGTCACGTGGATCTGTGCATCTCTAAGCCGGCAGCTACTGCACAGTATGTAGAGGAAGGCGTAGACGATTCCAAGAGAATGCGCCCGATTCTGGCTTGCTCGACCGAGCGCTATACCGGACTTCTGGCTGATGCGCCGACCCTGAGCGAGGTTGACTCCAAGTACAGCGATGTTGAGTTCCCGACCTGGCGCGGTATCGTTGGTCCGAAGGACATGAGCCCAGAGGCTGCTCAGTTCTGGAGCGATACACTCAAAAAGGTTTCGGAAACCGATCAGTGGAAGAATGATTACCTGGCGAAAAACCTGTTGATTGGCAACTACCTCACCCTCGAGGAGACCAAAGAATTCATGACCCAGCAGCAGGTTGATTACATGGCTGCAAACGGTATTTCCTAATTCACCACTTCATTTTCTTTGATTTTTTTACGAATCCTGGCAGCGTGGTTGCCCAGGGGGAAAATCCCCCTGGGCGGTCGCGCTTTTCAGCGAAAGGAGCGGTTTTTCTATGAGAGAGCCAATACAGAAGTATTTCCAGATGGGGATTATTGCGGCAATGGCTTACCCTGCCATGAACAAGGCCGATGCACAGCAAGCGGCGCAGCTTGTGCGCAGCATCGCCTGCGACCCATTTTTTGACGCGATCGAGCTAAACCCTTGCGGCGATGCGCAAACGCGTGAGGCGCTGACAAAGGTGCTGCGGCAATCGCATATGCGGGTGTGCTATAGTGCACATGGGCGGCTGCTGTCGGCGGGACTGAATCCGAATGATCTGGAGGAGCAGGGCCGTCAAAAGGCCGAGGCTGCGCTGATAGCAGGCGTGGAGGAAGCGCATGAGCTGGGACTGGGCGGAATCGCGTTTCTATCGGGCCATTGGGCGCCGGAAACCCAGCAGCAGGCGGTTGCACAGCTTGTAAAAACGACCCAAAATGTTTGCCGGTATGCGGCGCAAAAGGGCATGTTCGTTGAGCTTGAAGTGTTCGATAGCGACATCGCGAAAAAATCGCTGTTGGGACCAGCAGCTCTGGCAGCGGAGTATGCAGCGCAGGTCCGGTGCAAATGCAACAATTTTGGCTTGATGTTGGATCTGTCGCATTTTCCGATGTGTCATGAGGATAGCCGGTATATTTTGCGCACGCTGCGCCCCTATGTGACGCACCTGCATTTTGGTAATACCGTGATTGCACAGCCGGAATTGGAGGCGTACGGAGATGAGCACCCGAGGTTCGGATTCCCGCATAGCGAAAACGATACAGCACAGCTTTTGGAATTTTTGCGGGTGCTACAGCAGGAGGGCTTCTTTTGTGCAAAGGAACCTTATGTGCTGAGCATGGAGGTGAAACCCTGGAGGGATGAGACGCCGGAAGTGGTAGTTGCAAACACAAAGCGGGTGTTCCAGCGCGCATGGGCGTTGTTGTAACGATAGCTGGAGCCGCTATGCGGCGGGGGTCTTTTTTTCCGCAGCGCGGGGACGTGCTGGCGCGAAGCTCTGCCGCGCCAGCACAGAATGGTAGAAAAGGTAGGAGATGACAGGTGCGAATTTTGGAAATAGCGCTTATCTTCCTGGTGGGGACAATAGGCGGATTGTTTGCCAAAAAAAAGAAGGTTCCGGCGGGTGCGATGATTGGCGCAATGCTGGCGGTCGCCGTATGGAGTGTTTGCAGCAACATGGCACATTATCCTGCAAGTTTTCGGCCGTTTGTACAGGCGCTTTCCGGTACGGTGATCGGTGTTGGCTTTACCCGCGCTGATGTGGCGGAGCTGTTTAAAATTATTAAACCTGCGATTCTGTTGATGGCGTTACTGATTCTGTTTACCGTGCTGTTCGGTTGGTCGATGACCCAGCTATCGGATGTCGACTTTATGACGGCGCTGTTTTCCTGTGCGCCGGGCGGTGTTTCGGATATGGCGCTGATCTCGGAGGATTTTGGCGCCCAACCTGAGCAGGTGACCATCTTGCAGCTGGTGCGGTTTGTGTTTGTGCTTTCGTTCTTTCCCGCCTACCTCAAACACCGTTATCTTGACAAAGCGCCGGTGACTGTGCAGGCGGAACAGCCCGCATCTTCTATGCAATCAGAGCCGCAACAGGCGGCGCCTTTGGCGCCAGAGCTGTCTGGCAAGGAAAAGCTGGGGCGTATGAGCCTGACGCTGATTTGCGGCGTTGCAGGTGGCTATCTGTTTCGTTGGCTGGGGATTCCTGCCGGTGCGATTATTGGTGCGTTGATTGCGGTGGTTCTGGTCAATCTGGTCGCCGAGCGCGGCTATCTGCCAAAAAATTTGCGAACCGCGATCCAAATTTGTTCCGGCTGTTATATTGGAAGCCAGATCACACGGCAGGCGGTGCTGTCGATTCGGATTCTGTTGGTGCCAATGCTGATTGTGATTGTGGGCGTGTTTGTAATGTCGTTTGTCAGCGCATGGATTATTTGTAAGCTGACAGGAATGCCCTATGTAACAAGCCTGTTTTCCTGTACGCCAGGCGGCATCGCCGAAATGGGATTGATTGCACAGGAGCTAGGGCTGGATACCCCAAAAATTGTGGTGATGCACACCTGTCGGGTGATTGCAATTATTTGTATGTTCCCAATTATTATGCAGTGGTTTGTTTAACAGGACTGCAAGAAAACCGCTAGTTTTTTATAGGATCCTTCCGATAATTATAATAAGGAAGAATAGGAGCCATTTCTAGTTTTAAAAAGGGCTTAAAAGAAAAGGGGGGACTTCGGTGCCTACAAGACAGTTGGTATTGGACCGTTTGGAACAGGCATGTGGGAATTTTTTGTCAGGGGAGCAGCTTGCGCAGGAGCTAAAGGTTTCGCGTGCTGCGATTTGGAAGGCGGTCAACCAGCTAAAAAAAGAAGGCTACCCAATTACAGCGGTGACGAATCGGGGTTATGCACTGGATGTGCGCGCGGACATTCTCTCTGAGCAGGGGGTGCGTGCGGCGCTGTTGCCCCAATATAACCAGCTCCCGATTCGGGTTTATAAGGAGCTGGCCTCCACGAATTTGCAGGCAAAGCAGCTTGCGCTAAAGGGTGCGCCAAACCAATTGGTGGTATTATGCGATCAGCAGACCGAGGGGCGCGGACGGTATGAGCGCCCCTTTGTGTCACCCGAGGGGGGCATTTATATGAGTGTGCTGCTGCGTCCGCATCCGTGCATTCATGAGCCTGTGCTGCTTACCATCGCGGCGGCGGTCGCGGTGAGCGAGGCGCTCGAGGCACTTTGTGAAGAAACGATCTGCATTAAATGGGTGAATGATCTATATTGCAAGGGAAAGAAGATTTGTGGAATTCTCACCGAAGCAATCACCGATTTTGAAAGCGGTGCAATCAATGAGATTGTGTTGGGAATCGGCATCAACTACACAACGCCCTCCACTGCCTTTTCTGAGGAGCTGCGCAGCATTGCGGGTTCGTTGTATCCAAATGGAAATCCGCCGGTTTCGCGCGTGCGGGTGGTTGCGGAAATTTTGAACCGGCTGCTGCCGATGTGGGAGAATTTGGACCAGAAACAATTTTTGGAAAAATACCGAAAGCGCTGCTATATTTTAGGGCAGGAGGTTGTTGTGCTTAGTGCACAGGAGTCTTACCCTGCGCGGGCGCTGGATATCGATATACATGGCCGTCTGGTGGTGGAGCTGCCGGATCATACCCGCCAGGTGTTGCGCAATGGAGAAATTTCCGTGCATCCAACCCAGCTGTTGGCAGCAGACAGGGGATATGAATGACAAACTGGAAAAGATGGATCTGCATGGGGCTTGCGGTTTTGCTGCTTGCGGGCTGTGCAGGCCAGCAGGAGCAAACAGAGGACCCTTTGGAGGGGCTAACGCAGGACGAGACGGAGGAGATCGAGGAGGACGACGGGGATTTTGCGTTTCCGTCGTTTGATACGGTTGATTTGCAGGGGGAGCCGGTGAGCGAGGCTTATTTTAAGCAGACCGAGCTGACGCTGGTGGTGATTTGGGGCACCGGTGACGCAGGGTGTAAGGCGGAGCTTTCCGCGTTGGAGGAGCTCTCCCGGCAATATGCGGACAAAGGGTTTCAGGTGTTGGGATTGGCGGCAGATGCGGCACAGGAGGAGAAGCGCTCCTTGGCGCAGCAGATTTCAAAGGATTGCGGTGTATCCTATCCGCAGATGGTTCCCTCAAAAGACTCGGTGATGCAGGAGCTCCTTGAGAGCAGCACGATTTTACCAACCTCCTTTTTGGTGACACAGGAAGGGTATCTGATGGGAGAATTCTATCAGGGCGCCAAAGGCAGAGAATTTTGGGTACAGCTGATAGAAACCTGTCTTTCAGAATTGAGCTCTGGCTGAAGGCTGACGATGTTGTGTAGAGAATAGAGGTTAGGGAGGAAATGAAGATGGAAGAACGTGAGAGACAAAAAACGCCAATTCATGATGGAATCTCTCCAATTATCGTGACAGACACCGAAGTAACCGCACAATTTAAGCAGCTTTGGGATTATCTTGTTCCGCCATCCGGATGCGCCAAAACCGCACAAGGGGAATTGATTCGGATTGCGGGCAAGGTTCAGCATGAATTTTTGGACAACGGCGGCATCAATTGGGACAATGATTTCCGAAAAATGTTGCAGGCTTT
Organism: uncultured Anaerotruncus sp.; assembly: GCA_910586875.1. GTDB lineage: Bacteria > Bacillota > Clostridia > Oscillospirales > Ruminococcaceae > Anaerotruncus. The sequence continues at coordinate 27,160 of CAJUJI010000005.1, forward strand.
TCCCCGATATCTGCATTTCGGCAATGCCTTTTGTGAGGAGGATATCAAGTCCGCGGAGCTCTTGACCAATCTTTTGATTGCTGTTGGGGATAAAGGGCGCGTTGACGAGTTTTTATGTTCGGCTCTGTGTGCATGTGCGGTTGCCTGGGTACAACAAAATCCGGAGGTACTTGCGCCTTTAAAGGCGGATTATAAACGATAGCTTTTGACAGCTGCGTGATGCAGCAAAATAAAAGAAAATTTCGCCAGCTCTGACAAAAAGGGCTGGCGAAATTTTTAAGATGCTGCTATGATGAAATAGGATAGAACGATCGAAATTTGTCCGGTTTATCGGACAATAAAACCAGTAGAATAAAGTCAGAAAGGGGAAGAGCAAATGGCAGATTACAGCAACAAGGGCAATGCAAACTCTTATCAATATGGAGGGTTCAGCTCTTACAAGACGGAGGTGTATGAACCAGAGCAGTTAGAGGCGGTTTGTGGGTTTATCGAGCAGCAATTCGGGCCAGTTGAAAATGTGTTTCACGAAATTGCCTCTCCGGACATTCATGTAGATTTGCATATCATTGGACCGTCCAGCCAGCGCCCCTATTATACAGTGGTTACAACCGGTATGGGCGCGCACAAAATGCGTATCCCGCGTTCGCTGAGAAGCCAGCAGCTGGAATATGCGGAGCTGCTCATCTGCCTGCCGCCCGATTGGGAGCTGGAGAATAGCAGCGAGCAGTGGTATTGGCCGCTGCGGGCGCTCAAGGTGGCAGCCCGTCTGCCGATTATGGCGGATACCTGGTTGGGCTGGGGACATACCATTTCGGCAACCCCTGAAATGGGAGAGCCGTTTGAGCAGAGTACACAGCTTGCTGCAAGCATACTCACCCACCCTAAATCCTTTTTGAGCGATGCCCAATGCTATTATACCTTGCCGGATGGCAGGCGGATCAATTTCTATCAGATGGTGCCGCTCTATCAGCAGGAGTTGGAATACAAGATAGACAAGAGCGCGGAAAGTCTCTGTAAGCGCATTTCTGAGCAGTTGGGGGATGCGCCGTTTGTAGTGGATATCCATCGGAAGAATACCTGTGCCGACTGGGAGGGTGAGGGATGAACCAGGCGGAGACACAACTCATTTATGAGACGGCATTGCAGACCTTGCAAAAGAATTTGCCGGTACAGGTGCAGCGACAGACAGAAGATACGCTGCAAATTGGCGGCGAGGTGCTGATCAGGATGGAGGCTGTCCTGCATCGACAGGAACAGGAGCTGCTGGTTTTGCATTTTTATATTGCGCTGCCGGATGCGCAGGAGCCGGTGATCACCTATGCGGTGGGGGCAGGGGAATCCTTGGCACAGATGGCGCAGACCGCTGCAATGCGGTTGCTGGCGGATGAGCTGACGCCGATTCTGCGGTTTCTCGGCCAGAAGGACGGCAGAAGGGTTGACAGGCAGTTTGACGGTGAGCTGCGCAGTTGGATGCTTTATCCAGGTGATCTGCTGGAATTTGTGGAATTGCAGCAGGGATTGGACGGGGATGCGCTGCTGAAAACCGTGCAGGAGGGGCTGCTGGAACGGTTGGGGAACCAGCGGTATACCTGGGTACAGCTCTCCAGTATGAAAGAGGACGAGCTTGTAGTGACTGCCTGCGCAATCAATGGGGAGAGAAGCGAGCAGCTGGGGGAGTTGCTAAAGGAACAGGCGTGCAGCTGGGAAGGAAACTGCACCTGCCGCCAGAGCCTTTTGTTGGTGCGGGAGGAGCCGTTTACTGCGTATCCGTACAGCAGGGCGCAGATAAAGGAGTTTACCCAAGAGGCGCTGCGTCTGTTTGAGGGCTGCCCCTATGAAAAGATCGCAGATAGGTTGGCACAGCAGATCAGCGACCAACAATTGGCGGAGGATTTGTTTTCCTATCTGCCGGAGCTGTGCGCCGCGCGGGAATACCCCGAGATAAAACAGCAGGAATATCTCTTTCTGGTACAGGAGGGGGAGGAGCCACTGCTGGTGTATAAAAACCAGCTGACTGCCTGGAATTGGATTAGCCGCAGTTTGGAGGCGCTGTTTGATGCGGGGCAGGTCAGCCAGGTTGCACAGCGGCGATGTGTGGAATATAGCTCGCTGTATGATGCGATCCAGGAGGCCAAACGCAAGGGGAAAAGTTTAGCGGGCGGCTCGATTACATTGGCAATCCCTGTTTCGGGGGATTATCGGATACGATAAAAATGAAGGAGGCGTTTTGCTGTGTCGTGTTTGGGCGTTTTGTTTGCAGTACCGCAGGAAAGAATCGACCAATTGGAAAAGCTGCCGCGAGAGGCGCGCGTGGAGGAAATTTGTGAGAGGATTGAAGAGGAGTGGTTTGAAGAGCACCGGGAGCAGACCTGTGAGATGGATAAAGCCTGGGATGCCATGCACCGCGCATTGACAGGAGGGAAGCTCCTGTATGGGGAACAGCCGATGCCAATGTGTTGGGTGATTTTGGGCGGAAAGGTGCTGTATGGGGACCGAGAGGATGAGGATGACTATATCATCGTTTACAAGTCGCCAAAGCAGGTGAAGGCCGTAGCGCAGTGGCTGCCCAGCGTGAGCAAGAGGGAGTTTCAAAAGCTGTATTTCGCGATTGACCCGCAGGAATATGGCATGGAACTGGATGAGGAAGATTTTGAGTATACTTGGGAGTATTTTTCCCAGTCGGCAGAGTTTTGGAAATTGGCGGCAGAGAAAAATCTGCCCGTATTGTTCACCGTTGACCAATAAAGAATGGAGGAAGTTACATGGATTTTAAAGAGCAGATCAAACCGTTTTCCTGGGTGGAGCTTGAGAGCAGCTATTCGGTTTGCATGTATGTTGGAGATTACAAGCCGGAGCTGTTCGAGTCGCAGGATGTTTTTCCAGGAGAGGGAAACGGCTACGATTGGGCATCGCTGGCACAGGTGTTTTTGGACGAGCGTTTTGCGGGGCGAAAGGATGTAATTCACTTTGATCCGGAAGCGAGCATGTTTTGCGCTTATTCCAAGGATGCGGATGCGCTGCGGCAGTTCATTCTTGGGTTTAAAGCGGCCTGTGAGGATGATGCACTGGTGTTGGACCTGCTCTCCCGCGCAGAGCCGGATTAAATAACTATAGTAAAAGAGGGGCGGGCTGCCCTGTGTACAGCCGCTTGCGGGGATATCGCTGGCTGCGGCCAGCTCTTGGACGACAAGGGGCGTTGCCCCCTTGCCCCCATGGCCTTTGAAAAGGCCAGTGAAACTTTTGGTTTTATGAAATGGAAGGAGGAACAATTATGAGCTATGATTTATTAGTGTTCGACCATGCAAATCCACCGAAAACCCGGCAGGAGTTTATGGTGTGGTATGAGCGTTTTATCGAATGGGAGGAACAGCGGGATTATGACAGTCCAGAAGGGATTACGCCTGCGCTGTACAGCTGGTTTGAGGGGATGCGCGAGGTCTTTCCGCCGATGAATGGGGAATTTGCGCCCACTGATGAACAGCTTTGTGCGGATGAAAGCTTAGAATCGCGCTTGACCGACTACAGTATTGGCGCAGAGGGGATTTATGCGGCGTTTGCCTGGTCACAGGCGGAAAAAGCATATCAGCTTATGCGTGACTTGGCGATCAAATACAAGGTAGGATTTTTTGATGTGAGCAGTCGCGATGGGGAAATTTTGCTGCCGGATGGCAGTCGTCTATAAGGAGGGAGAAAGATGCAGCCGTTAAAAGCAGAGCAATTTTACCAGGAGGCGTATATCAACGGGGACGAACCGCTATATGATGCGGAAATCGAGCTAGACATCTGGGGGCAATCGTGCCATTTGGGGTTTGATTTTACAGGAGAGCTAAGCGAGAACCTGCCGGAAATCCAGCGGATGTTGGAGCTTTTGGAAAATAGCCGCGCGGCGGTTGAGCAAGCGATTCTGGCGTATGGGATGTGCAGTGTTGCAGAGGATTGGGTAAGCGGTGGAGAGCCGCCAGAGGATTACGACATGGAATCGGATGAGGACCCGGAATATTATTACACGATGGAGGATGAAAAGGTTTATCTCCCCATCACGGAGGAGGCGTTTCTGGCTAGCTTACGGCTGGATGGCGGAACGGTGTATCTGGATGAAAAACCGGAGGAGTCGTACTTTGACCTGTTTTTGTACTGCAAGCCGGATTATTTTGCAGGGCACGTCATTGAAGTGTTTGTAGAAGGGGATGGAAACATCAAGGTAAATGGGTTAGCTGGTTAATGCCAATGATCAATTAGAGAGGAAGAGACTGCATGAACGATTTGACAAAGGAAATGATACAACTTCTTGACTGCCCCTGCGAGGTGTTCGAGCCGATGAAGAAGGACCGCCCGATTATGGAGGCTTATCTGGCGGCGCGGGACGAGGGCAAACGCAATGGCTTTGTGCCGGTGCTTTTGGTGGCAGAGGAAAATCTGTTGGAGAACCTGCGCTGGGCGATTCAAGAGGATGAAGAGCAACCGCCGGCGCTTGAAAAGATACGCGCCTGGCGCAAAGAACAGCTGGCGCTTCCTCTGGAGGATGGAAAAGAGGTGCTGGACGCCCGCGTAGAGGAAGTGCTGGAATGGGTGGAAGATGAGGATGAGGAGGATTATTGGGAGCGGGTGACCGCGGTGGATACCTCCCCGAATCGTCCGCTGCCAAAATATAATCCCAAGGAGGACTGCTTTTCGGGCTATTGGGACTGGGGCTGCGACCGGAAGAAAACCTGTGAAATCATTCTGGCGAAAATCCCGGTGCGGAATCCTTGGGAGATATTCTGCTGGATTCCGATGGGCGGTTGGAACGAATGCCCGGATTATACCTCTATGATGGCGATTTTCAAGTATTGGTACGAGACCTATCAGGTGGCGCCTGCGGTGTTTACCTCGGATGTGCTGGAGGCATATGCGGAAAAGCCGGCCCAGGGCTGGACACAGACGGCAAAGCTGGCAAAGGAGCAGTACAGCTTTTGCTGTGATATCGTTGACCAGGGGGTTGCAACGGTGGATGCACTTGCGGCGCTGCTGCATCAAAAAAAGATCTGGTATTTCTGGTGGGACTAAGCGGCTCAAATTAGATTTTCCACTGCGTTGTGGATAACTTGTGGAAAATGAGGAGGCGGATGGATGCCACAGGAGGTAAAACGCGGGTTTGTGCCAGGAGATGCGCGAGAATTTGGTGGAAAACAGCTTGTGCAGCTACAAAATGCACAGCAGGACATTGTCTATCTGCTCGATAGAGGCTATGAGGTGGAAAAAGCGGTTACCTTTGTGGGAAACCGCTTCCAGTTCTCAGCGAGGCAGCGCACCGCCTTAACCCGTGCGAGTGCGTCCTCTGCATGTGCGGCACAGCGCCGTGCAAAGGAGGCTGTGGGCAGTCTAAAGGGGCAGACGGCTTTTATTGATGGATTTAATCTTATTATAACGTTGGAGGCGGCGCTTTCGGACACGACGCTGTTGTTTTGTGTGGATGGCACCGTTCGCGATCTTTGCGGATTGCATGGTACCTATCGGCTGATTGATAAGACCGAGCTGGCGCTGCGGTTGATTGCGGAGCGGCTCGCAGAGCTTGAGATCGGAAAAGCGGTGTTCTATTTGGATGCGCCGGTCTCCAATTCCGGTCGGCTGAGCGCACAGATTCAGCAGTCGGTATCCGGCTATGGCTATCCAGTAGCGGTGGAGATGGCACCGAATGCGGATGCTTGTCTTTGGGATAAACCGCTGGTTATCACCACCGATGCAATTATTTTAAATCGTTGTGGAGGCTGGGTGAACCTAGCACGGCAGATTCTGCATCGAAAATTGCCAAAGCGCAAACCTGTGAATCTATCCAACGGGCGAAGTTGGCCGGAATAAAAAATACTTGAAAAATATAAACGATTGTTTTATACTGAGATTGACAAAATAAAGGAGGGGTTCCCATGATAACCTTTAAAAATTTGTATGATAACGTAAACCTCAAAGAGATTGCCAGCCGCGGAAACATCAAGGTGCTGGAGTACCAGCGGGATTTGAGCGTGACTCCGGAGCAGGCGGTGACCGCCTACTATGCCTCAGAGATGAATGTACGCAAACGGCAGGTGCTGATTGAATTAGTGGGAGATGCGTACACCATCAGTGCAGGTGCGATGCAGTGGACAAGCGGCGCGGTTAAAATGGGCGCGGATGTCAAAGGAATCGGCGATCTGTTTGGAAAGGCGATTTCCTCTAAGGTGACAAAGGAGTCTGCGGTCAAGCCGAAATATGAAGGCACCGGCCTGCTGATGTTGGAACCGACCTATAAGCATATTCTGATAGAGGATGTTGGAGAATGGGGCGGCATTGTGCTTGAGGATGGATTATTCCTGGCCTGCCAATCGAAGATACAGCAGAAGGTCATAGCACGCAGCAATCTGTCGTCAGCGGTGCTGGGCGGAGAAGGGCTGTTCAACCTTTCGCTGCATGGGGAAGGCTTGGCAGTTTTGGAAAGCCCTGTCCCGCGGGATGAATTGGTTGAGGTCAATTTGAACAACGACGAAATTCGCATTGATGGCAGCTTTGCAATTGCATGGTCGAGCTCGCTGGAATTCCGTGTGGAGAAGTCCACCAAGAGCCTGGTAGGGTCCGCAATTTCTGGGGAAGGCTTGGTCAACGTTTACCGCGGCACAGGCAGAATTTTGATGAGCTTGGTAGATTGAGGTTTCTATTGCCCGGTGGTAGCATCTAGTATGGAATGTGATGGATGCACAAAAGAGCCAGTCCACACGAAACGTGGGCTGGCTCTCCTTGTTTTGATGCTGTTGTGGTTATGAGGTCGCAGCAAAGGACAAATATGGCCGGATCTGCTCTAGGGTGCCCTCCCCAATTCCGTCTACCTCCAAAAGCTGTTCGGCACGATTTAACGGGCGGTGCGTTTGCACATAATCATAGATTGCCTGCGCTTTTGCCGGTCCGATTCCTGGGAGCTGTTGCCAATCCTCTATGCTGGCGTGATTCACTAGGATGACAACCCCTTCCAGCTCGGGATAGGGGGATAAGGTTGCAGGTGAAAGGCTGATCTGCGCAGGCACCTCCAATGGTGCATTGCTGAATAGCTGGAAAAACAGACCGCCGCATAATAAAAGGATCAATACCGACAAAAAGGAATCACTCAACCGGCGGTTGCTCATGAAAATCCTCCTTTTCGGCGGCCGAATGCCAATTAAGAAGCAGCTCCTCTACCGCAGAACGGTTGCGCAATGCGTCGATCCAGCGTTGGGGGATATCCGCAAAGCCAAATTGGATACCTGCCAAACCGCCGGTGACACAAGCGGTGGTATCCGTGTCATGGCCGAGTGCGACGGCGCGTTTAACAGCATCCTCATACGATGTCGCATCCTGGAGAATCAGGAAAGCGCTGCGCAGGCAATCCACAACATAACCCGTTCCACTGCCAAAAAGAGGGGCTTCTGGGCGGATGCTGTATGCCAGCTCCTGCCGGTGTTCTGGGAATTCGGTATAGATAGCAGATAGGGCGCGTCCGGCCTGCTGATAGGCGGCAGAAAACGGCAGGCCAGAGAGTAGCCGCCGCGCCACCAGACAGTAGAGCGCACAACAGACCTGGTTGCAAAGGTGCGCATGGGTGACAAGACACTGTGCGTGCGCGTCCGAAACGAGTTCTCGATCGCTTCCCTGGTGCCAGAGCGCCAACGGCAACACACGCATCAAGGCGCCATTGCCTTTGCCATCAGGACGCAGGCTGCCGGTGCGCTCAGGGGACATGCCCTGCGCGTAGGCGCAGAGCGCCTCCCCTGTTTGGACGCCAACATCAAATACGACACCATCCACCGCCCAAAGACCGTCGTGATACCAGGCGAGCAGCCGGCCGGCAAAATCCGGCAGAGAAAATTTCTTGCAGGAGAGCAGGCTGTCCAATAGGCAGAGCGCCTGCGCGCCGTCGTCTGACCAGGTGCCTGCGGGCACCTTGGGATAGGTGGGGTAGAAGCTAGAGGGTGGGACAAATTCAATTTGAGAGAGCGCAGGAAGATCGCCAGGCTCGCGAAACTCATAGGGGACGCCCAATGCGTCGCCTATGAGCAGCCCATAAAGTCCACCTCGGATACGCTGCATAAAATCCCTCCGTTCAAATTTAATCGTACAATATTGCAGGCAGATTTGCAAGCCTCTTTCTTTCCGATAAGCGCTGTGCTATAATAAATTTTAGTTGGTGAGCGCGTTTGTTTTGCCGCCGCAGACGGCAAAACTAGCCCCGCTATGCGCCGCATAGCCAAAACACTCTGAAAGGTAGGTTTTGAGGATGAAGGTACAAAAACCATTGATGGAGATGCGCTATCAGCGCGAGCTGGACGCACTCAAAGCAAATGATACCGGAAAACGTCCGGCGAACTGGCAGCTTTCGCCCCGTGCAGTGCGTTCGTTTATTCTAGGGCTGGATCAACCGCTGATGCTCGAGGGGGAGCCGGTGCCCATCACCCACAAGTTCTATGGGGATGATGCGCTGGTCGAACGCGCAATTGTGACCCTTGCAGGCAATCGGGGCCTCATGCTGGTGGGCGAGCCGGGTACTGCCAAAACCATGCTTTCAGAGCTGCTTTCGGCAGCGATCTGCGGCAACAGTGCCAATACGGTGCAGGGCACCGCGGGCACCAGCGAGGACAGCATCAAATATTCCTGGAATTATGCGATGCTGCTGGCGAAGGGCCCGGTCCCTGAAGCGCTGGTGCCTGCGCCGGTTTACACCGGCATGAAACAGGGGATCATCACCCGCTTCGAGGAGATTACCCGTTGCCCGTTGGAAATTCAGGACACCTTGATCAGTATTTTGAGCGACAGGGTGCTGAATATCCCCGAGCTGGGGGAGGATGGACTGCTGTTCGCGGCGGATGGCTTCAATATCATTGCAACGGCGAACACACGGGATAAAGGGATTAACGAGATGTCAAGCGCGCTCAAGCGCCGCTTTAACTTTGAGACGGTCGAGCCGGTGCGCAGCATCGCACTGGAAAGCCAGATTATCACCAGCCAGTGCGAGGGGCTTTTGGCCTCCTCCGGCATCGAGATGCAGGTACAGCCGGATGTGGTGGAGGTGCTTGCCACCACCTTCCACGAGCTGCGTACCGGCGCGTCGTTCGAGCGCGCGAAAATTCAAAAGCTCTCCGGTGTGATGAGCACCGCAGAGGCGGTTTCGGTCTATTACCAGTCGGCACTGGATGCGTACTATTACGGCGACGGAGAGGTGCAGATGGATACCTTGGTAGAGAATCTACTGGGGGCGGTGCTCAAGGAGACCCGTGAGGACCTGCCAAAGCTGCGCGAATATTTTAATGGTGCTGTGGCGCTCAAGGCGGAAAGGAATGGCGGAAGATGGAAAGCGTATTACGAGAGCCGCAGACTGCTGAAATAGACGAGCTGTTTGCACAGACCTACAACCTTTCGAGCGATGTGGTTTATTTTCCGGTGCGGCACCATTCGCCCGCCTGTGCGTATCATCTACTGGAGACGGTGCGGCTTTACCAGCCGGACGCGGTGCTGGTAGAGGGGCCCTCCGATGCGGGACAGCTGCTGGAGGGGATGGCGGACCCGTTGGCCAAACCGCCGTTTTGCATCTATTACAGCTATGATGATGCAACCGGCCTGGTGGATGAAAGCAAGGGGAAATATCGCGCGTATTATCCGTTTTTGGCTTATTCGCCGGAATATGTGGTGCTGTGCGAGGCGCACCGCCGGAAGATAGCCGCCCAATTCATCGATCTGCCGTACGCCAGTCAGCTGGTGAACGGCCGTGTTGCTACGGCACAGTTTAATTTTCAGGAGGAGGAGCTGGGCGCCACCGCCCGTTATACCGAGGCGCTTGCGCGCAAGGCGGGCTGCCGCAGCTTTTCCGAGTTTTGGGAGAGCCGGTTTGAGCTGGATGCACGCGCTCGCCCGACAGAACAGTTTGTAAAAGGGCTGCTTGCGCTGGGGAGCCTGCTGCGCGAAATGGGTGCGCAGGACAAAGACGGTCAGATGAACCTGCTGCGGGAGCGGTTTATGGCACAGCAGATTGCGGCGGCGCGCGGTCAATACCAGCGGATTTTGGTGGTAGCAGGCGCGTTTCATATTCGCGGCCTGCTCACGCCACAGCAAGAGCTGCCCGCACTGCGCAAGCATGTTGCCGAAAATGCGGCCGCCTACCTGATGCCCTATACCTTCCATGAGGCGGACAGCCGCACCGGTTATTCTGCGGGGATGCCGTTTCCGGCCTATTATCAGAATGTGTGGGAGCGGATGCAGCGCGGAGAAAAAAAGCCGTATACTGCGGCGGTGCTGGGTTACATTGTACAGACCGCCCGCTATGCTCGCAAAACCCAGCCGGTTTCACTGCCGGATGAGATCAATGCTTACCGGATGGCCTGCTCACTAGCGGCGCTGCGGGATAAGCCTGCGCCGGGTGTTTACGAGCTGCTCGATGGGGTGCGCAGCGCATTTGTAAAGGGGGATATCAACAGCAGCGCCACCTTTGAGCTGGACTTCCTTTCGCGGCTGCTTTCCGGCATGGGGGCCGGAGCAGTGCCGTCCGGCGGTTGTATGCCGCCGGTTGTGCTCGAGTTTCGCGCGCAGTGCGCCCGTTTTCGCTTGAAAACCGGCACGGTCGAACGCCAGCAGGCGACATTGGATATTGTGAAAAATCCCGCTCATGCAGAAAAGAGCCGTTTTCTGCACCAGCTACGTTTTCTGGAGACCGGCTTCTGCCAGTTGGAGTCAGGGCCGGATTATGTAAACGGCACCGACAAAAACCTGGTGCGGGAGCAGTGGATCTGCCGGTACAGCACAGCGGTGGAAACCCGGCTGATTGATCTATCGGTGTATGGTGCGACGCTCGCACAGGTTTGCGCCGCGCGCATCCGCGAGCAGCTCACCGACCAGATGGCGGCCTCGGCGCTGGGCAAGCTGCTGATTTCGGTACAGGTGTTGGGAGTACAGGACTTCTATCAACAGCAACAGCCGCTGCTGATGCAGATTGTGCAGGAGGACGGCAATTTCCAGAGTCTATGCAAATTGGTGCAGTCGCTGCGGTATCTTGCGGGTATGCAGCGGATGCTCGTGGGGGAAGTGCATCCGGTTGTACAGTCTTTGTTGCGGGTTGCCTTTTTGGAGGCAGCCGAGCAGATTCCTGTGATGAAAACGGTGCAGGCCGACCAGGAAGAATCGGTGTGTGTGGATATGCGCGAGCTGTATGCGTTCACGGTGGAGCAGCCGCAGTGGTGTGACGGCGTGCGGTTTGCCGAACTGGTTGAGCATGTGCTGGAGGACAGCTTTTGTAACAGCCGCTTTTATGGGGTTTGTTTGGCAATCCGGCACCGCCAGGGCGCATTGGATATGCAGGAGCTGTGCAACCGCATCACCGGCTATCTGGAGACCGCGATGGGAGAGCCTGAACAGGCGGCATCCTTCATCTGCGGTGTGTTCTTAGCGGGACGGGATGCGCTGTTTGCTGACCCACAGGTGTTAGAGCAGATGGATCGGGTGATCGCAAGGATGAGCGAGACGGCCTTTTTGGAGGTGCTGGCAAATCTGCGGTATGCGTTTACCAGCTTTTTACCCACCGAACTGGATCGGGTGGGCAGGATGGTTGCACAGCTGCATCATCTGCGGGAGGAAAATCTGCGCGGAAGCGATTTTGTGAGCCAGCAGGAGGCTATGCTGGCAATGAAGCTGGATGCGGCTGCGGCAAGCGAGCTTAGGAAATGGGGGCTGGTGAGCGATGGATGACCGGATGATGGAGCTGCGTTGGCGGTTGATTTTGGGGGATTTTGCCAAAGACTTGGAGCTGCCGCAGCAATACAGTGAGATGGACCAGGCGTTGGCGTTCCTTTATGACAATGAATACGGCGAACAGCAGGGGGTGCGCCAGCAGGACGGCGTCCGAGGGCCCGGCGGCCGCGGCCGTTCGGTAATGGCGGTGCCGTCCTGGATTCGGCGGGTGCGCAGACTGTTCCCCAAAAAAACGGTGGAGATTATGCAGCGGCAGGCGCTGGAAAAATACAATATGACCGCGCTGCTCACCGATCCGGAAGTGCTGCGCGAGATGGAGCCGAACCTGGATCTGCTGCGCAATATTTTGACCTTTCGCAGCATGATTCCCGCAAACGTCAAGGAGCTTGCCTATGAGATGGTGCGCAAGGTTGTCCGGCAGTTGCAGGAACGGCTGGAAAAACAGGTGCAGCGGGTATTTTATGGCAAGCGGCTGCCGCATACCAACTCGCCGTACAAGGTCTACCGGAACTTTGATATCAAGCAGACCATCCGGCGCAACCTCAAGCATTACAGCCCGGAGCTGCAAACGCTGGTGGTGGATAAGGTTTATTTCAACCAAAGCGTCAAACGCAGAAATCCCTGGCATATTGTCATTCTGGTGGACGAGAGCGGCAGTATGATGGATTCGGTCATCTATACCGCGGTGATGGCGGCCATCTTTGCAAAGCTGCCGTTTGTACAGATTAAGCTGGTGATTTTTGACACAGCGGTGGTGGACCTGAGCGACCACCTGGAGGATCCGGTGGATACCTTGATGAAGGTGCAGCTGGGCGGCGGTACCGACATTCATAAAGCGTTGGAGTATGGCAAAAAGCTGATTACCGCGCCGAACAAGACGATTGTGGTGCTGGTGAGCGATCTGTGTGAGGGCGGCAATCCGCAAAGGATGTATCGCTCCTGTCGGGATTTGGTGGAGTCGGGGTGCAGGCTGTTTGTACTGCCTGCGCTGGATTATAACGCGACCCCCTGCTATGACAGGACGGCGGCAAAAACAATTGCGAAATTGGGTGCGCAGGTGGCGGCGATTACACCAGAGGAGCTTGCCGAGTGGGTAGATCGTGTGATTTCGTGATTTGCTGCGGTAGCGCCGTTGTCTGCGCTTTGCAGAGCGCAGAATACCTTTCGGTGCACAAGCGGCAAAATTCTTCGGAGGTGTTGTGATGGGACATCAAATCCAGGCGGGGGAGGGCTGCGGCGCAGCAGCACGGTTGTTCTTGCCCTACGCGCAGGAGGAATTTTTGGTCACCTTGGCCAACAAGGGCCTTTATAAACGCGCGGTCAAAGACTACGATGCGGCGCAGGAATGCAGCCTTGCGCTGAGCGATGGCCAGCAGCTGGCGGTTACCATCGACGGTGTAACGGTGCAGCTTGATGAGAACCTTGCAAAAAGCAGGTGCAGCTGCCCTTCCAAGACGGTTTGCAAACATGTGTTAATGGCGGTGCTTTGCGCCGCAGAGTATGGCGCGGCGCAGCAGGAGGAACCCGCTGCAAAACCGGCATCGGATACGGCTGCTTGCACTGAGGCCGAGCCGGAGCCCGAGCCCTATTTGGAGCTGCGGCAGGCGGATGTTGCGTCGCTGCGCAAGCAGGCGGGCAAACGGCTGTTTGAGGATACTTTGCGGTTGGTGCAGGCGGGCTGGACCGCCACCTTTACAGAAGGGGAGATGCTTGCAGCGACCATCAATACAGAGGCGGTCACGGTTTATTTTCCAAAGCAGGAGAGCTTGTCACATGCGGTTTGCAAATGCGGTCAGCAAGGGCTTTGTAAGCACAAGCTGATCGCGGTGTTGTCCTATTTGGCACAGAATGGTCTGCTGAAAGAATCCGAGGGACAGTCGGTTTCGCTGCTGAGTGAGGATGCGCTTGCATTGCTGCCAAAAGCAGATCAATATTTGATCTCGCTGTTTGAGAAGGGTTTGCTGTATTGCGGTGAGAGCGATATTGAACAAGCGATACAGCTATCCCTGCGGTTGGACAGCGTGGGGCTGGGAAATCTGTCGCGGCTGATGCGCAGCGTTGCAACGGATCTCGAGCATCTGTTGCAAAAACATGCTGCCTTTCGGTCGGAGACGGCGTTTGCTACACTTTCGCGGCTGCATAACACCATTTCTCTACTGCAAAAGTATCCGCAGGATAAGGAAAAGCTGCCTGCACTGGTGGAAGGCGGACGTTCCGACTACTATACTACTCCGGTCGGCAATTTTATCGGATTGGGAGCGTATCCGTGGCAAACCCGTTCGGGCTATTGCGGGGTCACGGCGCTGCTCTATTCTCGGGAAAAGCAGCAGGTTTATACCTATACCGCGAGCATGGCCGACTTTTATGAGAATACAGCACAGGCTTCCAGTACATGGAGCTTATACCACCAATTTTCCCGCGCGGATCATTGGGCAGAGGGCCTTTCGATTCAGACGATAGCGGGCAGCTGTCTGACCCTGCGCAACTTCAAATCAAATCTGCAAGGACGGCTTTCCTCCACAAAGCAGACCTCCTGTACCATAACAGGACCATCAAACGGCGGCCTGTTGGAGGAGCTGGAAAAGGACGGGATATTCAGCGCGCCAGAGGAGGGGTATACCTATTTCCGCCGCCGCCAGCCGGAGCGGGTGTATCCGTTCTTTACAACACATCTGGCGCAGACGTCGTTTGACAAAAGCGAGCAGGTGCTCAGGTTATTGCTGGAAAATGAGCGGGAGCAGTTTTCGTGCAGCATTTTGTATAAGGAATGCAACCAATGGGCGATTCAATTTTTAGAACGGCTGGCGCGTGGAAAGCTGCCGCCGTGCTGGTTTATCTGCATAAAGCAGCAGGGAGAGATGACGCCGGTCAGCATCATTACGGAAAATGCGGTCAATCATTTCTATTTTGTTGACCAGAATGGCGTCAACCGATTGGTGTAAAGGGGGATATCTATGACAGTCCAAGCGGTTTGTGAACAGCTGGAACAACTGCTGAGTGATTTATCTTTTTCAGGGCTGGTCAATATGCAGCCCGCGCTGTTGGTGCAGATCAAAGAGTTGCGCGGTTGGATGTCCGAGCTGGGAATGCAGCAGGGGGAAGAGCTGCTGGGCGAGTTAGAACGGGTGCTTGTCGCATTTCAGCGCGAGGAATGCCCCGCATTTGAGGCGGTGGATATGCTGTGCGCATTGGAGTTTTATCATAAGAATATGTTGCGGGAGGAGCCAGCGCAGAGCGAGGAAGAGGACGAAGGCTGATCGGTGGTATGCCTCTTTGTTATGCTGTGTACAGCGCGATTTTTGCTGTGCGCTGTGTCGCCGGACGGCAAAATTTTAGTTTGAGATTGTGAGGGAGGGCCATGTCAACCAATCGTTCAAAGCTGCACCAGAATCAATTGGAGGAGCAATTGCAGGCGTTACGCGCGTTTTTAAGCGGAAAACAGCCGCAGGCGGATGCAAAGGTTCTGCTTTCCTATGTGGATACGCTGGAACAGGCGCTTTGCCAGCGCCGCTACGGGCTGGTGTTCGAGCATTACCAGGAGCGTGCAGAACGGTTGCTTGACATGGCTTATCTAATGCGTGATGAGGAGCGCTGTATTACGGGGGAGCGCCCGCACCTTTTGATAGAAGGGAACAACCTGCCTGCATTAAAGCTGCTTTGTGAAGAATATGAGGGGCAGGTGGATGTCGTTTATATCGACCCCCCTTATAACACCGGCAGCCGGGATTTTCCGTATGCAGACCAGTTCTTTGACGCGCGCTATGATTATCCGCACAGCAAATGGCTTTCCTTTATCGAAAAGCGGCTGCTTTTGCTGCGTCGGTTGCTTGCACAAAGCGGATACCTTTGCATCTCGATTGACGGCAACGAACAGGCAGGACTGAAATTGCTCTGTGACGAAATTTTTGGGGAGGCAAACTGTGTCGCCTGCTTGCCGCGGCGGACCAAGTCCTCCGGTAAAACTACCCGCAGCATTTCTGCAAACCATGATTATCTGCTGATCTATTGTAAAAATCTGTCAAAGGTCGCCATCCGTGGGCTGCCGCATGTGGACGCGGGCTTTCGGTACGAGGACGAATATGTAGCCCAGAGGGGGCGCTATAAGCTCAACCAAACGCTGGATTACGACAGTCTGCAATATACCGCCTCGCTGGACTATCCGCTGGAGCTGGATGGGGAAACGTTTTACCCGGGCGGCTCGTATGAAAAATATCTTGCGCGGAAAAAGGGGGACCACCAACGCGCGGATTGGGCGTGGCGTTGGTGCCGCGAGCTGGTGGAATTTGGCAGAGAGAATGGCTTTTTGGTAGTCAGGCGCAAGCCGGATGGCTGCGCGCGTATCTACACAAAGACCTATTTAAACGCAGCCATCCGCAGAGGGAAGGGCGGCTATGCGGTGGAGCTGGTTACACGTACCAAGCCACTGTCCTCGCTGGAATTTACCGCGGCGGCTTACTCGAATGATAACGCCAAAAAGGACCTGAAACGGATGCTGCCAGACCTGACCTTTGATTATCCTAAGCCGGTTGCGCTGGTTCGGAAGCTATTGGAAATTTGTCCAAACCAGAACGCGTTGGTGCTGGATTGCTTTGCGGGAACGGCGACGACCGGCCAGGCTGTATTAGAGCTGAATCAGGCGGATGGGGGACACCGCAGGTTTCTGCTGGTCAATAATAATCAAAACAACATCTGTCGGGATGCGGCGTACCCGCGCTTGCAGCGGGCGCTTGCGCTGAGCGGCGCCGCCGATGGACTGGACTATCTGCGGGTGGAGTACCACGCGGAGGATGAATAGAAAAAGCAGCGAAACTTCATGTAGAAATTTCGCTGCTTTCGATACGCCCGACAGGATTCGAACCTGCGACCTTTTGAGTCGGAGTCAAACGCGCTATCCAACTGCGCCACGGGCGCATATGCAACTGAACTTTATATAGTATAGCATATATTTAGAAAAAAGCAAGCGGTTTTTTCCGGTTATTTTTATGTGGTTAGGAGGTATTCAACTTGAAAAAAGCAATGATACTTGTAATTGATGGGTGTGCTCCCTCGTATATACAGCCAAAGCTTGCGCCCAATTTGTTTGAACTTTCCCAGCGGCTGGGTTTTTTTAAAACGGTACAATGCGCTATGCCATCGGTTACAAATGTAAATCATGCCTGCATTTTATCGGGAAAATGGCCGGAGGAAACCAAAATTTCCGGCAACTATTATTACAATCCCCTAACAAAGCAGGAGGGGTTTATTGAGGAACAAGGCTATATGAAGGCAAAAACCATTTTGCAGTATTATCAAGCACTTGGGGCGAAAACGGCACTTTTGACAGTAAAGGGGAAAATTTTGGGGGTATATGGGGAAGGCGCCGATATCGGTATCAGTGCACAAGCACCAGAAAGGGCTTTGCTGGAACGGTATCAGCTTGAGCCACCACCGGCGATTGATAGTGTGGAGAGCACGCGTTGGATTATGAAGGCGGCGTATCAATGTATAAAAATGGAGAATCCGGAATTTGTATATTGCACAACAAATGATTTTATTTTTCATCATTTTGCACCAGGGACAAAAGAAGCAGCAGAGCAAATAGCGGCGGTTGATGAATATATCAAAAAAATAGTGCTGCTTGACCCCGAAAGGCAAATTTATATTACAGCAGACCATGGCATGAATCAAAAAACAACGATTGTAAATTTTCAACTATTAGCGGCCCGCGCGGGGTTTGATGTTTATTGTTTACCGCCGCTCAAAGACCGCTATATAGAAAATCATATTTACCAGGAGGGTGGAACGCTGTATCTATTTGTGAAGCATAAAGCGCAGATGGAGGATTTTTACCGGTTTGCAGATGAAAATCCGTTGATAGAACAGATTCTTACAAAAGAACAGGCGGCTGATATGTATCATTTGCCGGCGGAACAAATAGGGGATTACGTTTTATTTGCTGCCGAGGGGGTTGCGTTTGGAGAGGCGCAAACGGAAATTTTATATACACAGCACTCGAGGACACATGGCTCACTTTATGAACGAGAAATCCCCTTAATTGCGCTAAATCCGGAGCGTACAGAATCGGAGTACCAGTACGCAAAGGATATTGCAGTGTATTTGATGAGGTAGTTTAAGGGAGAGTTTTCAACAGCAAAATGTTGAAAATGTGGAAAGATTAGCCTGCATAGCAGGGCAAGCTTTTGTTGAGAAATAGTGGAAAAGAAAATATGAAATTTTTTTAAAAAAAGTGTTGACAATCCTGGAAAAGGATGCTATCATAAATAAGCTGTCTCGCGAGGGACGGCGCGGCACCTTGAAAAGTGAACAACAAGAAAGA
>CAJUJI010000006.1:0-15460 GCA_910586875.1 uncultured Anaerotruncus sp.
TTTTCTATTATTAGGGAAAATGTGAAAAAAGGGCGTTTTTTCCCAGGAAAAATTAAAGGTTTTATGAATTTTTTCCATTTGATTTGACACTGCACAAAATGATGGTATACTTTATATTGGTATTCTGATTGCTAAAGGATGCTGTTTACTGGTGATACATTAGTTGATGTGATCTTTTTTACCGCGTTTTACAAAATGGAGCTTCTGCCACAGACATGCAGTAAGCGCAAGCTTCTGCCGCCGCAGGTAAAAAATCCGCGTCAGCAGTACAGCAGCAAAACGGAAATGCTAGCCGCCGTATGAGCGGTAAAAGAAAGTGCCACTCATGCCTTAGGGTATTGACATGGAAGATTATTTGGATTACAGTTAGAAGGATCAATGGGGATGATTTTATGAGAAAAACAAAGATTGTCTGCACTTTAGGTCCTGCTTCAAACAGTGAAGAGAAAATTCGCGCTTTGATGCAGGCGGGAATGAACGTGGCACGTTTTAACTTTTCGCACGGTACCCACGATTCCCACAAACAAACTTTTGAACGCGTCGACCGGATACGCAGTGAGCTGGGCCTGCCGGTGGCTACCCTGCTTGATACAAAGGGTCCGGAAATCCGCCTGGGGCTGTTTCGCGACGGCAAGGCAATGCTGGAGGCGGGCAGCGAATTTGTGCTGACCACCAAAGAATGTGAGGGAGACGCCTCCCATGCATATATCACCTTTGCCGGGCTGGTGGAGGATGTCGATAAAGGCGGAAAGATTTTGCTCAACGATGGCGCAATCGAGCTGCGGGTGAAGGAAAAGACCGATACAGATATCATCTGCGAGGTGGTAAACTCTGGCATCATTTCCGACCGCAAAGGGGTGAATGTGCCGGGAATACATCTTTCGATGCCCTATATAAGCGAGCGAGACAGGGAAGACATCAATTTTGGAATAGAAACCGGTTTTGATTTTATCGCGGCCTCGTTTGTGCGCAACGCGGAGGATATTCTTGCAATTCGTCAGCAGCTGGAGCGCAGGGAAAACCACACTATCCGCATAATCGCAAAGATTGAGAATGCGGAGGGCGTTCAGAACATCGACGAGATTTTGAAGGTTTCGGATGGCATCATGGTAGCACGCGGTGATATGGGGGTCGAGATTCCTGCTGAAGAGGTGCCAGTGCTTCAAAAAATTCTAATTCGCAAATGTTATAATGCTGGCAAGATGGTCATTACCGCTACACAGATGCTGGAAAGTATGATACATAATCCACATCCCACCCGTGCGGAAACCGCCGATGTGGCAAATGCGATTTATGATGGCACCAGCGCCATTATGCTCTCAGGTGAGACTGCGGCGGGAGACTATCCGATTGAGGCGGTACGCACGATGGCAGCCATCGCTGACCGTATCGAACGGGATATCGATTACCGTAAGCGCTTTTTTGCGCGGGAGGGCGGCGATCTTCCGGATGTGACCAACGCAATTTCTCATGCGACCTGTACAACCGCTTACGATTTGGGCGCCGCAGCGATTATTACGGTTACCTGGTCGGGTACTACCGCACAGATGCTTTCCAAGTACCGGCCGGCAATTCCTATTATTGCATGTACCCATGAGGAGGTGGCCTATCGTCAGATGGCGCTTTCCTGGGGGGTGACGCCGCTCAAGGTCGGCGTGATGGAGGATACAGATTCGCTGTTTGCTCATGCGGTGGACGCGGCACAGCAGGCAGGGTATGTGAAAAATGGCGATATGGTGGTAATTACCGCAGGGGTACCGCTGGGTATCAACGGCACCACCAATCTCTTAAAGGTGCATGTGGTCGGAGATATTCTAGTGACCGGCCAGGGGGTGAACAAGCGGCGCGCAGTCGGCAAGGTGTGCGTTGCGCGCACCGATGAGGAGGCGCTTTCTAACTTTACGGATGGGGACATCTTAGTAGTTCCGCAAACCTCCAACAAGCTGCTGCCGATTTTGAAAAAGGCTGCGGGTATTGTGACCGAGGCGGGCGGGATGAATTCTCATGCGGCGATTGTTGGCATGACGCTGGATATTCCGGTAGTGGTGTTTGCAGAAAAGGCGACCTCCATCCTCAAGCCCTCCACCCAGGTGGAAATTGATGCGGCTTGTGGTACGGTGAGCATTCGCCGGAATGAATAAAGGCAGTTTTGTCCCTTTCGCGGGGCAAGCAGATATAGAGTATAAAAGGAGTTTGGATATGAAACAGAAAAGACTTTCTAACCGTATTCTAGCACTGGCGTTGGCTGCGGCAATGTTGCTGTCTGCAACCGCATGTAGCAGCCGCAGCGCATCTTCGGAGGACGATTCTTCCGCTTCCTCCTCTACATCGAAAGACGGTGGAATCCCTGCATTTATCAATATGCTGCCAGAGGTGGACCTCAGTGCAATTGCGGCGCCGGAAAAACCGTCTGCTACGTTGCTGGAAAAGATCAACGGCGCAATTGCACAGAACAGTGACGTGGTTGGCTGGCTGCAAATTCCAGATACCCAGATTGACAATGAGGTATTGCATTATACCGATAATGACTATTATCTGCGCCGCGATATTACCAAGGATTATAACTGGTACGGCTGTTACTATGCCGACTATGAAAATACCTTTGGCGACCGCAATGGCATGTCCCAGAATACCATTATTTATGGGCACAGCATGGACGAGAACCCAGAGGGAATGAAGTTTGGCCAGCTCAAAAAATATCTGGATATCGATTTTCTCCAGAATCATCCATATATCTATTTCTCTACGCCAGACGACCAGATGACCTGGCAGATTTTTAGCGTGATGTATACCGACAACGGCTTTAAATACATCCATCCGTCCTTCCCGAATCGTGACACAAAGATGACCATTACAGATGTTGTCAATGAGATGAAGGATCGTTCGGTATTCGACATCAATACCGAGGTAAACGCGGATGACAAGATTCTTTGCCTGTCCACCTGCACTTATGTATTCGGTGCTTACCAGTCCCCGCAGTATGAGCAGTCCCGCTTTGTAATCTGTGCGCGTCTGGTGCGTCCTGGCGAGCAGCTCAACCCGACCTTGA
Source organism: uncultured Anaerotruncus sp. (assembly GCA_910586875.1). Taxonomy (GTDB): domain Bacteria; phylum Bacillota; class Clostridia; order Oscillospirales; family Ruminococcaceae; genus Anaerotruncus. The sequence continues at coordinate 3,050 of CAJUJI010000006.1, forward strand.
CCGCGACGGTCAATGCGGATGCGAAACAGCCGACCTTTAAATAATCCCTGTAGCAGCACGCATAAAAGTTTTCGCCCGCCTTTTATAAAAGGCGGCGGAGTCCAGAGGCAGCGCCTCTGGTCGTTCGGATCGCAGTGCGAGCCGAGCGAAATAGATCTTTCATATGTAAATGTAGTTGCTCGGTCGAGTACCGAGCAATTTTCTTTCCCAGAAAAGGGAGGATGACATGAAGCTTTTTGCAGAGCTGGCAGCCTACCAGCCCCAATCCGAGCAGGAGGGTGCCGACCAAAAGTTGATACTTTCCCTGTGCAACCATTTTTCAGATACGATCCTAACGCGAGGGTGCAAGGCTGCGCATCTGACTGCATCAGGGATGCTGCTGAATCCCACGCGCGACCATGTTCTGATGGTTTACCACAATATCTATCAGAGTTGGTCCTGGACCGGTGGCCATGCAGACGGGGATTCCGACCTGCTAGGGGTGGCAATGCGCGAGGCGCAGGAGGAAACTGGAATTTTGCAGCTTCGCCCATTGACCCGGAAAATTGCATCACTGGACATCCTGACCGTGCAGGCGCATTATAAACATGGATGCTATGTATCACCGCATCTGCACCTTTCGGTGTCCTATCTGTTGGAGGCGCCTATGGAACAGGCGCTGAGCATCAAGCCGGACGAGAACAGCAAGGTAGGCTGGCTGCCGGTCTGCGATCTGAAGCGGTACTGCACAGAGATGCAAATGTTGCCGCTTTACCAAAAGCTGATTGAGAGGGCTCGCACTTTATGAACCATTTGACCGAGATAATCCCGCTGTTGCTTGCCTGGTATGACAAGCAGAAACGGGATTTACCCTGGCGGCAGGAGGTTACGCCCTATCGGGTTTGGATTTCGGAAATCATGCTGCAACAAACCCGTGTTGAGGCAGTAAAAGGCTACTTTGCACGTTTTCTAAGGGCGCTGCCAACCGTGCAAGCGTTGGCCGAGGTGCCAGAACAACAGCTTCTCAAACTGTGGGAGGGGTTGGGCTACTACAACCGTGCGCGAAATCTGCAACGCGCTGCACAGGATATCATGGAACGCTTTGGCGGTACACTGCCAAATTCATATGAGCAATTGCTCACCTTGGCAGGAATCGGCTCCTATACCGCAGGCGCGATTGCATCCATTGCGTTTCAAATTCCGGTCCCTGCGGTAGATGGAAACGTGCTGCGGGTGCTCGCACGATTGACCGCGGACAGAGCGGACATTGCAGATCCCCGCACCAAAAAAGTGGCAGAACAAATGCTATTACAGATTATGCCGCAGCAGCGGCCTGGCGATTTTAACCAAGCTTTGATGGAGTTAGGGGCAACCGTCTGTGTACCAAACGGGGCGCCTTCCTGTTTATGCTGTCCGGTGCGGCAGCTATGTGAGGGATACCGACAAGGAATCATGCTGGAGCTGCCTGTAAAATCCGCCAAAAAGCCCCGCAAAATCGAGCAGCGCACCGTTCTCGTGCTGCTGCGGGATGGAAAGCTTGCGTTGCGCCGGCGTGAAAAGAAAGGACTGCTGGCGGGGCTGTGGGAGCTGCCCAATTTCGAGGGCTGCTGTAACAATGCACAAGCAGTAGCGGCGGTACGGTCGTTGGGGCTGGAACCACTGCGTGCTGAACCGCTCATGGCGGCAAAGCACATCTTCACCCACATCGAATGGCATATGACCGGCTGGCGGGTTACAGTGGAGGACGCCTGTGAGGTCGCCGGATTGGTTTGGGTAAATCCGACGCAGTTACAGACAGACTATCCATTGCCATCCGCTTTTTCAGCCTTTTTGCCCGGCAGAATGACCTGAGCCCTCGCCAGGAAGCCGGTTTGTTACAATTTATTCAAGATTTTAGTGTAGAAAAGTGCTATAATAAAAATAAATTTACTATAATTCGCCTGTGGCAGTGCGGGCACATAGGACCAGAAACACAAGGGGAGTGATTGCGATGACCAGTATCAACCCATATACAGTGGAAACTCCACAGCTTTTGGAGCTTGCAGAGCTTTGTAAAAAAGGAGGATATATTGGGGAAGAGCTTTATCAAAAATACGATGTAAAACGTGGGCTGCGGGATATCAACGGAAAAGGTGTGCTTGCAGGATTGACCGAAATTTCCGAAATACAGTCCACCGAAGTGGATGCGTTTGGCGCAACCATTCCTTGTGAGGGAAGGCTATACTATCACGGCATCAATGTGAAGGAACTGGTTTCTGGATTTATTAGAGAGAAACGGTTCGGCTTTGAGGAGACCACCTATCTGCTGTTGTTTGGGCAGCTGCCTACCAGCCAACAGCTCACGGACTTTTCCGAGCTGCTTGCCTATTACCGTTCACTGCCGACCAGCTTTGTACGAGATATCATTATGAAGGCGCCCAGTCGGGATATGATGAATACGCTGGCTCGCAGTGTGCTGACCCTCTATTCTTATGATGATCGCGCAGATGATATTTCCATTCCGAATGTGTTGCGTCAGTGCTTGCAGCTGATTGCACTGTTTCCGATGCTGTCGGTTTATGGCTATCAGGCATTTAAGCACTATCACGAGGGGAAAAGCCTGTATATCCATTCCCCGCTGCCAGAGCTGTCCACCGCCGAAAATATTTTGCGTATCCTGCGTCCGAATAAAAAATATACCGCACTGGAAGCGCGGGTGCTGGATGTGGCGTTGGTGCTGCACGCTGAGCACGGCGGTGGTAACAACTCTACCTTTACCACCCATGTGGTCTCCTCATCGGGGACAGATACCTATTCAGCGGTAGCGGCTGCAATCGGCTCGCTTAAAGGGCCGCGTCATGGTGGTGCAAATATCAAGGTCGTACAAATGTTTGAAGATCTCAAGGAGCACGTCAAAAATTGGCATGATAAAGGGGAAATTCGGGATTATCTGCACCGGCTGCTGAATAAACAGGCGTTTGACAATGCAGGGCTGATTTATGGGATGGGACATGCAGTGTATTCGCTTTCCGACCCACGTGCAGACGTGTTTAGAACCTTTGTTAAGAACCTGTCGGAAGAAAAGGGACGCGAGGAAGAATACGAGCTGTATTCGCTGGTAGAGCGGTTGGCGAAGGAGGTCATCGGCGAAGAGCGCCGCATTTATAAGGGCGTTTCTGCGAATGTCGATTTCTACAGCGGGTTTGTTTACAGTATGCTGGATCTGCCAACCGAGCTGTTTACTCCAATTTTTGCAGTGTCACGTATTTCTGGTTGGAGCGCGCATCGCATTGAGGAGCTGTGCAATGCGGGCAAAATTATCCGCCCCTCCTATGGAAGCGTTTCACCGCGTCGGGAATATGTGCCGATGGCAGAGCGTACCATACAAGAAATCTAAACCAGCAGTGGGGGTTTGCAAGAATGGACTTGTGCAACAGAGCGTTCTGTGCTATAGTCAAAGATAGGCGAAGTGTTTCGGTGATAAAAGCAGTGTCGAAGGGTGGCTGGTTAGCAGATGGTTTGCAGAAAATGCGGCAGCAACGTAAAAACAGACTTTAAATTTTGCCCGTATTGTGGGGAACGTGTTGTCAGTGATTTTCATGGGCAGTATGAGGAAATGGAGCTGGATTTGGATGCCCATACCCCTTCAGAACCGTCCGCAGAAAGTTATTATGCGCCGCGCGCAGGGGAACAGGTGCCAGATTTTAGCCAGCCATCACAGCCGTTGACCCTCCATCCGGAGGATGAAATCAAGGATGAACAAGAGCCATTGCTTTATTATAGTGAACAACCTCAACAGGGATTGTTAGAGCAAGAGGAAGACGATTCAAAACTGCCAGAGAACGCCTACCCACAACAGTCATACTCAGAACAACCGGAGGACGATTTCCCGGAACTACCGGCGGACCCCTATCCGCAGCAGTCGTACCAAGAACAGCGGGAGGATGATTTCCCGGAACTGCCGGCGGACCCCTATCCGCAGCAGTCGTACCAAGAACAGCGGGAGGATGATTTCCCGGAACTGCCGGCGGACCCCTATCCGCAGCAGTCGTACCAAGAACAGCCGAAGGACAATTTCCCGGAACCGCCAGCGGATGCCTACCCATCGCAAGCCGATCAGGAGCAGCCGGAGGATGGTTATTCGCCACAGGAGAGACCCTATTTTGTGTATCACTCGGACGATCCGCCGGTGCGCAAGCCGCTGAGCCATTCGGAGCCTTGGATAAGCTGGGATGATGACGGACCAGAGGGCTGGGGACTTACAGGAGCGCAGACCCAACCGATTGAGCAGCCGGAAATGCAGGAGCGGTTTAGCACACAGCGGCCGGAACCGCCATCGGTGGGCGGTTATCGGGAGGCTCCGCGTCCGTCTGAGCAACGTCCTATGCGTCGTCCACCGGCGAATGTCCGGCAGCGCTGGGAGGAGCCAAACCCGCTTCCGCGTTGGGATGAGCTGGAGCCGGAGCAGACCCCCAGGCGCGCAGTGCAGGCCCAGACGAAAAAAACAAGGCCGGAGGGCCCCAATTTGGCGGTGCGCATTTTGGTTATTTTGTTGGTGATTGCGGCGGCTTTGGGCGTTTCGATCGGTAGTTACCGTCTGTTGACAGGAAAATTGCCGTTACCGGATCTTTTATCACTCATGCAGGCTGGACAGGAGCCATCTACTGCGCAAAGCAGTGCATCGGTAAATTCGGATGTTGCAGAGATGTTCCTTTAAGGGCATGTTTTTTGTGTGCAGGCGGGGCCTTTTGCTTCGCCTGCTCTGTTTGTTTGTGGATAAATGGTAAGAGAGAAAATGATAGAAAGGAATCGGCATGAAGAAGGTTTTAGTTGCAATGAGCGGCGGGGTGGACAGCTCGGTAGCGGCGCTACTGCTCCAAAGGCAGGGATATGAAGTGGCCGGTGCCACGTTTGAACTGTTCGATGGCTGCCCCGAGAAAAATGTGGAGGACGCGCGTGCAATCTGCCAACAGCTGAACATTCCGCATTATGTGCTGGACTACCGCACACAATTTGCCTCGCAGGTCTTGGATTATTTTGTGGGGAGCTATCAGCGCGGCGAAACGCCAAATCCATGTATCGCCTGCAACCGGACGATCAAATTCGGTGCGTTTTGCGAGGATGCACAGCGGTTGGGTTACACGCATATTTCAACGGGGCATTATGCAGGGGTGCGTTTTGATGCCATCAGCGGAGGCTATCAATTGGTGCGCAGCACCCAAGAGCGCAAAGACCAATCCTATGTGCTTTACCATCTAACTCAGCAGCAGCTGGGAATGCTGTTGCTGCCAATTGATTGCTACACCAAGGAACAGGTGCGTGCATTCGCCGCAGATGCGGGTCTGCCGGTCAGCTCCAAATCGGATAGTCAGGATATCTGTTTTGTGCCGGATGGTGACTATGTATCATTTATCACCCAATACACCAAACAAGCGCCGCAGGCTGGTGCTTACCTGGACGACGATGGACAGGTGTTAGGGCAACATAAAGGTGTGCTGCATTATACCATTGGGCAGAGCCGCGGATTGGGAATTGCGCTGGGAAAACGCCGGTATGTGAGCCACCTTGACCCGGTGCACAATACCGTGACCCTTTCGGATGAAGAACGGGTTTTTTCGGATACGCTGTATGCGGATGATTTATGCCTGATTGCAGGGGAAGGGTTGAAAGGCCCGCTGCACTGCCAGGCGAAAATTCGCTATGCGCATCGTCCGGCTCCGGCCGTGGTCCGGCCTTTGGAGGATGGAAGGGTGGAGGTGCGCTTTGAAATGCCGCAGCGGGCGATAACCCGTGGCCAGGCGGTGGTATTTTACCAGGGAGAAGTGGTGCTGGGTGGTGCAACCATCTGTTAAAGCGCCTTTGCAGTCGGGGGAAAAGAAAGGAGACAGCGCTCATGCTGCATTTGATCTTAGGAATTGCTGGTACTGGAAAAACGACGCAGCTTCATGAGAAAATACAGGCTTGTGTAGAAAATGGCGGCAAGGCCATTCTGATTGTACCAGAGCAATACTCCTTTGAAAGCGAGAAGGCGCTTTACCGGCGGCTGGGCGCACAGCGAGCGCTGGCGGTGGAGGTTCTCAGCTTTACACGCCTGTGTGACCGCATCTTTCGGGAACTGGGAGGGTTAGCTGGTGTCTATATGGACGACACCGCAAAATATCTGCTGATGAGCGTTGCGCTGGGAGAGCTGGGAGGCGGTCTGCACGCCTACCGCAAAAATAGCGGCAGTGCGGCGTTTGTTTCCTCAATGTGCGAGACGGTGAGCGAGCTGAAAACCGCAGGTGCATCACCCGAACTGCTGCGTCAGGCGGCCAAACAGACCAGTGACAGCGGCTTTGCAGATAAATTGGAGGACATCGCACTCATCTTTGAAACCTATCAGGCGATCATTGATCGTGGGTATAGCGACCCGGATGACAGCCTTGCACGGGCGTGCAAAAAGCTGGAGGGCGCACCCTTCTTCTCGGAATACGAGGTGTTTATAGATGGCTTTATGGCATTCATGGGCGGCGAGTGGAAGCTGTTGGAGCAAATTTTGGCGCAGAGTTCGCATGTGTGGGTGACGCTGACCTGTCAATCGCTGGCGGAGAACAGTAAAACAGGCGTATTTTCTGCACCTACCCGAACAGCAAACCGTTTGGTTGAGCTAGCGCGGCGCGCGGGCAGCCATGTTGCTGCGCCAGTGGTGCTGCAACAGCCCTACCGCTTTCAAAATCCCGCACTGGCACATCTTGCACAGGATTTTCCAAAGCTGCGCCATATCGCCTATGAGCAGGAGACGCAAGGGGTGGCGTGCATTCAGTGTGAGGATCCCTATGATGAGCTGGAATATATCGCCGCCCAAATTTCTGCACTGGTGCGGCAGGGCTGGCGCTATCGGGATTTTGCGTTGATTGGCCGAAGCCTGGAGCGTTATTTGGTGCCGCTCCAAACGGTATTTGCCCGCTATGATATTCCGTTTTTTACCGACCTGCGCGCGGATGTACAGGTCTATCCATTGGTTAGTGGGCTGCTGGCGGCATTAGAGGCGGTGCGCAGCGGCTTTGACACAACGCAGATGCTGATGCTGGCGAAAAATTGTATCACAGGTATCGACCGGATAGAAGCGGCGATGCTGGAAAATTATGTATTTGTATGGGGCGTCTCCGGCAAAGGGTGGACACAGGAATTTGTCAACCATCCAGAAGGGATGGTGGAGCAGTTTACCGCACAGCAGACCGAGAAGCTCGCACAGATTAATGCGGTGCGGACTAAGCTGGTGCAACCGTTGGAGCGGCTGAAAAACGGTCTGCGGAACTGCGACGGCAAGGGCTTTGCGCTGGCGATCTTTCAATATTTGGAACAGTGCGGCGCGGCGGAAAACCTGCAAGCAAGCGCCCAGGAGATGCCTGATGAGCTGGCAAAGCCATTTTTGGAGACCGGCGCGCAGGTATGGGACCTGTTGATAGGACTGCTGGATGTATTCGGAGGGGCGCTTGCAGGGGTGCGCCAGCCGTTGCAACGGCTGATTGACCTGTTTCGGCTGAGCGTTGCGACAGCGGATATTGGAGAGTTGCCGCAGACGCTGGATCAGGTGATTGTAGGCACCGCTGACCGCATCCGTCCCAACGAGCCACGCGGCGTATTTGTGATCGGACTGAATGAGGGAGAATTTCCTCTTTGGGGCAGCACTGGCGGCATTTTTTCCGCAATCGAACGCGACCGGCTGAAAGAACAAGGGGTAGATCTGCTGCGCACACCGGAGCAATCCGCGTTGTTCGAGCGGTATTTTGTTTACTTTGCGTTGACCCAGTCCTCCGAGCGGCTTTGGATGAGCTATCCGCAGAAGACAACCGCCGGGGCTGCACTGGCGCCCTCCTCTGCGATGGAGCAGGCGGCGTTTATTTTGGGAATCGATACCAGCAGCACGGCAAGCTTACCTGCGCTAGAGCGGGTGAGCAATCGCAAAACCGCATTCGATCTGCTGACCCGTGGCTGGCGGGACTCCAGCAAAACACAGGCGGTTTTGCGCGCTTATTTTGCCCAAACAAGTCCGCAATGGATGGAGCAGCTGGAAACCTTCTGTGGGGTGCGCTCCTTCCGGCTGCGGGACCGCCAGAACGCCCGCGCGCTATTTGGAGGACAGATGCGCATTTCTCCTTCGCGGGTGGAGGAGTATTATAATTGCCCGTTCTCCTATTTCTGTCGCAGTGGACTAAAGCTAAAACCGCGCCGCCGTGCGGAGTTTAACCCGATGGAGTCCGGCTCGATCATCCATCTGGTGCTGGAAAAGGTGGTGCGCCAATACGGTGGCAAAGGGTTGGCCGCGGTACCAGACGAGCAGCTACGTGCGGAAATTTCCCACATTATCCAGCAGGACCTTTCTGCCAAAATTACCGATTTTGAGGGGATGCCCGCCCGTTTCAAATTCCTGTTTGGGCGGCTGGTGAATACGACCTTTCGCCTGGTGCGGCGGCTAGCGCTGGAATTTGCCCAAAGCGAGTTCGAGCCGGTCGCATTTGAGCTTCCCATTGAGATGGACGCACAGGTGCAGCCGCTCGAGCTATATGCGGCCAATGGCACCCGTGTCATTGTGGAAGGGGTGGTTGACAGGGTGGATGTGCTCAATAGAGGTGGCCAGCGTTTTGTTCGGGTGGTGGACTATAAATCTGGGCGCAAGCTGTTTAACCTGTCGGATGTGTACTATGGGCTGAATTTACAGATGCTAATTTATCTGTTTTCCATCTGTGAAATGCCCGCTCCACCCGACCGGATTCCGGCGGGGGTGCTGTATATGCCCGCCAAAGATAGTATAATCTCGGCCGAGCGCAGCGCTTCGGAGGATGAAATTTATAAGGAACAGCTAAAAAAGCTGAAGATGAACGGAATTTTGCTGGAGGATTACGAGGTGCTTTCTGCAATGGAGCCAGGGCTAGCAGGGGTATTTATTCCGGTCAAAACCAAAAAGGATGGGAGCTTTTCGGCGGCGAGCTCGCTGGCAACACTGGCGCAGATGGGATATATTCAGCGCAAGGTGGAACAGCTATTGACAGGGCTTGCGGACGCGCTGTATGAGGGGCGGATTGATGCTGTACCAGCGGAGCATCAGGGGATGGGTCCTTGCGGCTGGTGCGACTATCACAGCATTTGTACCCATGAGGATGATGATACCGTGCGCAAGCTGGCGGAGCTGAGCCGTGAGGAAGCGCTTGAGCGGATGAAGGAGGAGGACAATGACTGAGCATCAATGGACACCGCAACAGGCGGATGCAATTCGAGCGCGCGGTGGTACGGTGCTGGTGTCGGCAGCGGCAGGCAGTGGCAAAACCGCTGTGTTGGTTGAGCGGGTGGTCGGACGCATTTTGGACAAAGAACAGCCGGTGGATGCGGACCGTTTGCTGGTTGTGACCTTTTCCAATGCGGCAGCGCTCGAGATGAAACAGCGCATTATTGCGCGGATTGGGGAGCTGTTGGCGGCACAGCCGGAGAACGAATGGCTTCAACGGCAGCAGCTCCTTTTGGGCCGTGCGCAGATCAGCACCATCCATTCGTTTTGCCAGGAGCTTATCCGCAGCAACTTCCAAAAGCTGGGGATTGTTTCAAATATACGGGTGGCGGATGAGAAGGAATTGGAGTTGCTCCGGCTGGATTGTGCCGGACAGGTGGTGGAGCAGTTCCATCAGGATGGGATGGATGGCGCGTTCACACAACTGGTTGAGCTGCTTAGTGCAGGAAGGGATGACCGGCAGGTGTTTGCAACACTGTTCAAGCTGTATGATTTTCTGCGGGCGCACCCATTTTACCATAGCTGGTTGGAGCACAAGCTGAGCTTTTATGATGTAGATATTCCGGTAGAGCAGTCGGTCTGGGGCAAGAGCATCCTGCAATATGCCGCAGATGCGGTGGAACATGCGTTGGAGCTGAACGGGCAGGCGCTTTCGATAATCAATGCAGATGATGCGATGACAAACGCCTATTTTGAAGGTTACATGGGTGACCGCGTCCGGCTGGAACAGCTGTTGGAAGCGGTGTGGCAGGGAAATTGGAACCGCATTTGCCAACGGCTGGACACCTTTGTTTTTGTGAAGTTGCGTGCATTGCGAGGAGAGGACCCCAAAAAAGACCAGGTGAAGGCGCTGCGCGAAGGGGTGAAATCCATCATCAGCGGGCTGCGCGACAATCAGTTTTGTGCAACTGCTGCCGAGTTTGCGGAGGATATCGTATGCTTAAAACCGCTGGTGGCGGTATTGTTTGAGCTGGTAAAGGCGTTCGACCGGCTGTTTTCCGAAACAAAGCAGCAGCGCGGGATCATGGATTTTTCGGATATGGAGCATTATGCGATTGGGCTGCTGGTTAGCCAGGCGGGTGCGGGCTATCAGAAAACCGAACTGGCCGAGGCAATTTCGCAACAGTACGATGAAATTTTGGTGGATGAGTTTCAGGATACCAACGCTGCACAGGAGATTATCTTCCGCGCAGTTTCGCGCAGAGAAAACAATCTGTTCATGGTGGGGGATGTCAAGCAGAGCATCTACCGGTTCCGTCAGGCGATGCCCGAGCTGTTTTTGCACAAGAAAAAGGTATATGCGCCGTTTGACGGAGAAACCTTTCCGGCGAAGATTATATTGGGCAAGAATTTCCGCAGTGCGCCAGAGATTACCGGCAGTATCAACGACTGGTTTCGGATGCTGATGAGTGAAAAGCTGGGTGAAATCACATACGATGAGGAGGAGGCGCTGGTAGCGGGCGGGGAGTTCCCACAAGGAAATACCGCTGGCTGTGAGCTGGCGTTGCTGGACCTTTCGGAGTATGTGGGCGAGCGGGACCGCAATCGGGTGGAGGCGGATTATGTGGCGCAACAGATTGCGGGACTGCTGGAATCCGGCGCATTTGTATCAGACAAGGGGGTTCTGCGCAAAATTACGCCAGGAGATATTTGTATTCTAATGCGTTCCCCCTCCAATAAAGCGCAGGTGTATTTGGATGCGTTGACAGCGCTCTCGGTGCCGGTTTGGGCCGAGCCGAAAAGCAGCTATCTTGCCACGCGGGAGGTCGCGCCCGTGCTGGCGCTGCTGCGGGTGGTGGAAAATCCGCTGCTGGATATTGACCTTGCCTCCGCAATGATGTCGGCGCTGTTCGGCTTTAGCGCTGATGAGATGGCGCAGGTGCGCATTGCCGCACGCAGGGAGCCGCTTTATCTGGCGGCGCAGCAGCTTGCGGTACAGGGCAACCAGCATTGCGCTGAGATGTTAAAAACAATCGCACATCTGCGGCGGTTGGCTGCAAACGCGACCGCTGATCAGGTCATCCGTGAAATTTATGAGTGCACCGATTATCTGGGCAAGGTGCAGGTGATGCGCATGGGACAGACGCGGCGCGCAAACCTGCTGCTGTTGGTGCAGTATGCCTGCGACTATCACGCCGGCGGTTACAAGGGATTGGCGGGCTTTTTGGGCTTTTTGGACCGTCTGATTGAGCGCGGCGGCGATCTGGCACCTGCCTCTGGGCTGTCCGAGCGAGCGGACGTGGTGCGGGTTATGAGTATCCACCGCTCAAAGGGTTTGGAGTTTCCGGTGGTGTTCTTGTGCGATTGTGCAAAGCCGTTTAATAAGGAGGATTTGCGCAGCAATACCTTGCTGCATTCCGAGCTGGGGTTTGCCTGCGTGCGGCGGGACCTCGAGCGTATGCAGCAGTTTACCACCGTTCCAATGCAGGCGCTTCGGCTGGAGATTGAGCGCTCGATGCTTTCGGAGGAACTGCGGGTGCTGTATGTGGCACTGACCAGGGCCAAGGAGCGGTTATACATCACAGGAATTTCGATGAATGCTAATATGACGAAAAATGCGCCGGAAAAATTGGCGGGAATGGTCAAACAGGTGGAGGCGGACGGTCGTCTGTCCGCTTATTCGGTGCGGGGGGCAGGCTCCTATATGGACTGGCTGCTAATGGCAGCGGTACATCATCCCGATCTTGCGCCGCTGATGGAGGAATTGGGCATTGAATCAAAGGTGGTTGCTGCACAGGCGCCGCTGCGCTTCACGCTGGTTCCGGTGATCGACGATCTTCAACGTGAGCAAGTGCAGGAGATCGCTGCCCTGGCAGAGCCGGACGCGCAGCTATTGACACAGCTAAAGCGACAGATGGATTTTTCCTATCCATATCTGGCGCAAACTCGCATTCCTACCAAAATGGCGGTTTCCCAGATTGCCAAAGGGGATCTGGCAAAATCCTATCGCTTTACCCGCCGGCCGGCTTTTTTGCAGCCAGGCGGCTTAACCGCTGCACAGAAGGGCAATGCGTTGCATAAATTTATGCAGTTTGCAGATTATACAAAAGCGGCGCAGAATCCAAAGGCTGAAATTGAACGGATGGCGCAGGAGGGTTTTCTAACCCGTCCAGAAGCAGACGTTGTGGATGCAAGACAATTGGCGTGCTTTTTTGGCAGTCCACTGGCAAAGCGAATTTTTGCCGCCC
>CAJUJI010000006.1:15470-41615 GCA_910586875.1 uncultured Anaerotruncus sp.
CGCTGGGAGAATACACCGACCTGTTTGATAATGAGGGCAAAACCGCAATCCAAGGCGTTGCCGACTGCGTATTTATTGAAGATGGCCAGGCGGTGATCGTGGATTATAAAACCGACCATGTGAAAACAGCACAGGAGCTGGTGGAGCGCTATCAAATTCAGCTGCTGCTTTACCGAAAGGTGCTGCGCGAGAGCCTTGGCGTGCCAATCAAAGGCTCGGTGCTGTATTCGTTTGCGCTGTCGCAGGAGATTGCGATATAGACAAAAATCAAAAATTTTACAGATTTGTCAGCCGGTCTCCTTTGCGGAATGACAGAAAGCAGAACCTTTGGATGAACAAATTTATAGGCTTTTACAAAAGATGCAGTAGACCATTGACAAACAGGCGATTTTGTTAAATAATAAACAGGTAAGAGAAACCCAGAAAGGGAAGTTGTAAGATGAGAGGTATTTATTCTTCGATAACAGATACAAGGCGTAAAATTTTCACCGAGGTTGCTCGCCTTGCCTATGAGGGAGGGGATTACTCCCGTATTGAGCAACTGCCTTATTCCATTCTGCCTGGTGATTCCGGCCGGTATCGCGATTCCATCTTTTTGGAGCGTGCGATTATTGGGGAGCGGTTGCGGCTGGCGATTGGGCTACCGCTGCGGCCGTTAGACGAACATGCGCCGCTTTCTACCGGTATTAACGAAAGCGCAATTGCGGAAAAATATTATGATCCGCCGCTGATCAATATTATCAAATTCGCCTGCAATGCCTGTCCAGACAAAACCTTTCGGGTGACCGAGTGTTGCCAGGGCTGTTTGGAGCATCCTTGTCAGGAGGTTTGCCCAAAGGGTGCGATCAGTATGCAGCATGGCAAGTCGGTCATCGACCAGACAAAGTGTGTCAAATGCGGCCGCTGCAAGGATGTTTGTCCTTATGGGGCTATTTTGAAGCTGGAGCGTCCCTGTGCAAAAGCGTGCGGTATGGACGCCATTCGCAGCGATGAGAGCGGACGTGCTACCATTGATTATGATAAATGTGTTTCCTGTGGTATGTGCCTGGTCAACTGCCCGTTTGGAGCGATTGCGGATAAAGGGCAAATTTTCCAGATTATCCACTCGATTAAAAGAGGAGATCGGGTCATCGCGATTGTTGCCCCTGCCTTTGTAGGGCAGTTTGGGCCCTCCATGACGCCGGAGAAGTTCACCACTGCGATGAAGATGATCGGCTTTGACAATGTGGTAGAGGTTGCAATTGGGGCGGATCTTTGCACCATTGAGGAGGCAAAGGACTTCATGCGCAGCGTCCCGGAGGAACAGCCGTTTATGGCGACCTCCTGTTGCCCATCCTGGTCGGTGATGGCGAAAAAGCTATTCCCAGACCTTGCACCGTACATCTCAATGGCGCTGACGCCGATGGTGCTGACTGCCCGCCTGCAAAAGAAGGAGCATAAAGGCTGTAAAATTGTATTTGTAGGGCCTTGTTCTGCGAAGAAGCTGGAGGCGAGCCGCCGCTCCATCCGCAGTGATGTAGATTTTGTGCTGACCTTTGAGGAGCTAATGGGGATGTTTGAGGCGAAAGGGGTCAAGTTCGACGAGATCGAGACCAAGACGCCGTTGATAGAGGCAACCGGCGCAGGTCGCGGTTTTGCAGTGAGCGGCGGTGTAGCATCGGCGGTTGCGGATGTGGTGAAACGTCTTGATCCGGAGCGTGAGGTAAAAATTGCATCTGCTCAGGGGCTTTCAGATTGTAAGAAGCTGTTGATGCTGGCAAAGGCAGGGAAATATGACGGCTTCCTGTTGGAAGGAATGGCCTGTCCAGGTGGCTGTGTCGCTGGTGCGGGTACCTTGCAGCCGGTGGCGAAGTCCGCTGCAACAATTGCCAAATATAAAAAGGATGCGCCAGAACAAAACGCACTGGATTCTAAATATGAGATTACCCTGAGTTTGCTCAACGAGTGATTTCGCGGCGCTGCATTGTGTTGCATAAAAGAAAAAGAAAGCCCATCGGGCTTTCTTTTTTATATAATTTTCTGACATGAAGGTTAGCGAAAACACGGGATTACTGTGGGTTACGGTCCTGTAAAATGACCGTGCGCAACGCTTCCACTGCGGTTTGGATTGCAGGTTCCGTATTAAAATCGGTCTCCACCTTACCGGTTTGCAGCGCGCGTTCCTGATTGTTGCAGAGCAGCAAAACCGTTGCAACCCGCACCCGCCGTACGCTTGCAACCAAAAACAAGGTGGCACTTTCCATCTCACTGCCGATTGCGCCTGCCATCTTCCACGCGTTCCATTTAAATTTGAGTTCGTCTCCCACCGGCATACTGCCAGGGTCATGTTGCCCATAAAAACTATCCTTACACTCTACTACGCCGATGTGGTGGGTCAGGCCCAGACGGGTGGCAGCAGCATCCAAGGCCGAAAGCAATTGATAGTTGGCGACAGCAGGGAACTCTATGGGAACATATTCGCGGCCGGTTCCTTCTTTGCGGATGGCTCCGCTAGGAAGAATCAACTCCCCAGGCACCATAGAGGGATCTAATCCGCCACAGGTGCCGACCCGAATAAAGGTATCCGCTCCACATCTGATGAGCTCCTCCATTGCGATAGCAGCGCTGGGGCCGCCAATTCCGGTGGAGCACACGCTGACCGGCTCGCCTGCCAAACTGCCGGTCCAGGTGGTATATTCGCGGTGGGTAGCAACATGCTTTGCCTGGTCCAGATAAGCGGCGATTTTTTCCACCCTCCCAGGGTCGCCGGGCAGAATGACATAACGGCCAATATCCCCTTTTTTGCAGTGGATGTGGTACATCAGTTCCTGGTCTAGCAGCATAGAGAACCCTCGCTTTCAAAAGATTGAATTTGGTTTCATCTTATAATATTGCAGCGCTTCTGTCAAGATTGGCGGCCGGCACCGCAAAATTTTACAAATTGGCAGATTTATGTTAAACTAAAATAAAACGTTTGAAAAAATAATAGGAGTCAGGGGGGAGAAGGTGAAACAGCGGCACGAAGAAACAACCGAAGAAAAATATCTGCGTATGACCCAAACACCGGTTCCAAAGCTGGTGTTTACGCTGGCAATACCAACGATTGCCAGCATGTTGATAACCTCGATTTACAATATGGCGGACACCTTTTTTGTGGGGAAGATTGGCACCAGCGCGACCGGTGCGGTAGGCATTTCCTTTTCGTTAATGGCGATTATCCAGGCGGTGGGCTTCACCTTTGGAATTGGCTCCGGCAATTTTATTTCCCGTCTATTGGGCGCCAGGGAGCGTGAGAAGGCCGAGAAGGTAGCGGCGACCGGTTTTTTTTCCGCATTGACCTTTGGTGCTGTGATTGCGGTGGCAGGCTTGCTTTTGCTGGACCCGCTGGTGCGGCTGCTGGGTGCGACCGAAACGATTGTGCCTTATGCCAAAAGCTATGTGCGGCTTATTTTGCTGGGAACGCCCTATATGACAGCGTCGTTCGTTTTAAATAACCAACTGCGCTTTCAGGGAAACGCATTTTATGCGATGATCGGAATAGGAATTGGTGGCATTCTCAACATTCTGCTAGACCCATTTTTTATTTTTGTGTTGGAGATGGGGACAGCCGGTGCGGCATTGGCGACCATCATCAGCCAGCTGATCAGCTTTTGCCTGCTGATGCGCCTTTCTCGGGAGGGCGGTGGCATACGGATTCGGCTGAAAAATTTTACCCCCTCCTGGGAGGTTTATCGAGAAATTTTTCGTGGCGGACTGCCCTCCTTCTATCGCCAGGGATTTGCAAGTATGGCAACCGCGATTATGAACCTCTGTGCGGGGCGGTTCGACGATGCAGCGATAGCGGCGATGTCGATAGTGGCACGGGTATTCCAGTTTGCACTTTCGGCATTGCTGGGCTTTGGCCAGGGCTTCCAGCCTGTTTGTGGATTCAATTACGGCGCCAAGCGGTATGACCGCGTGCTGGAGGCGTTCTGGTTCTGTATGCGGATTGCAGTGGTGGTGTTGGTCACAGGAGCGGTGGTAGGCTATCTATTTTCCTCCCAGATTATCACCCTGTTCCGCAATGATCCGCAGGTTATCGCCGTCGGCAGCCGTGCACTGCGTTGGCAGTGTGTGACCTTCCCGCTTTCAGCGTGGATTGTTATGGTAAATATGCTGCTGCAAACCATCAATAAAAGCGCCGCCGCCTCGCTGATTGCGATGGCGCGGCAGGGGCTATTTTTTATCCCGATTATCTTGATTCTTTCCTGTTTTGCAGGGCTTTCCGGATTGGTGATCAGCCAGCCTATGGCGGACGTTGCGACCTTTTTGCTGGCAATCCCGCTGGGCATTCATGTGGTGCGGGAGCTGCGCGATCAGCAGAGGGCGGAACAGCCGGTTTGATACTTGACTTGCAAAGACAGAATCGGTAAAATAAGGATGCAAACCTGTGAGAGGAGTTGAAGCAATGCAAAATTATGTGATTACGATTGCGCGCGGATATGGCAGCGGTGGAAAGACCATTGGAAAGCAGCTGGCGCAGGAATTAAAGATTCCTTATTATGATAAGGAGCTGTTGCGCCGTGCATCGGATGAAAGTGGGATCAATGAGGCGTTGTTTGCACAGACAGATGAGCAGCTAAAGAAGCGGCCGATGCTGTTTAAGCCTAGCAAGAGAGCTTATACAGGCGAGGTAATTTCGCCGGAAAGCAGCGATTTTACCTCGGAACAAAATCTATTTAACTACCAGGCGAAGGTTATCAAGGATATTGCGCAGACGGAAACCTGTGTAATTGTGGGCCGCTGTGCGGATTTTGTGCTGAAGGATATGCCACATGTACTGCGGCTGTTTATTCATGCACCGTTTGATTATTGCGTAGAAAAGACCATGGAGCGTCATATTGGTATGAGCAAGGATGAAGCAATCCGATTCATCCGCAAAACGGATAAGCGGCGCGGGGAATATTACCGCTATTTTACAGGGCATGACTGGCAGGACGCCAATAATTACGATCTATGCATCAACTCTAGCCAGCTGGGATGGGATAAGTGTATTGCGCTGGTGCGCTCCTACCTTGAGATTAAACTGGGGCATCCAGTATAAGCAGACGGGAGAGTCCGCCTAAAATGCAAAAGCGCCTGGCTGTTCGTTTGGCGGTGTACCACTGCCATCCTCCCATATAGGGCTTATCTTCTTTTTGGGTAGGCAGGTAAAGAGGAACGCAGGAAAGACCGATGAAAAAAGGAGGCAGGCGTCATACAAAACTGGAAACGAAATTTCTGGATTATTTGGATAGGGCAGGCGATATCGCAGTTTACAAGTGCGACCTTGCAATTTGCGATTGTCTGGTACCTGACCGACCGGACTGGTTCAGCATTGGTGCTGTCGGCAGCGATGCTGGCGGGCTTTCTGCCGCGCGGACTGCTGGGACCTGTGATCGGTGTTTACATCGACCGCTATAGCCGCAAGGCAATTATGATCATTTCCGATTTGGTGATTGCAGGCGCTTGCCTGCTGCTAAGCATAGCGGGTTTATTTGGGCAGCTGCCGATTGGTTTAATTATGGCTGTCCTGCTAGTGCGCTCACTCGGAGATTCGTTCCATAGTCCGTGTATGCAGGCGGTGACGCCACAGATTGTTCCCCAGGATCAGCTGGTGCGCTGCGCGGGTTATTCCCAATCACTGCAATCGGTTTCGCAGATTGCCAGCCCAGCCGCTGCCGCAGTACTGTATAATAGCTGGTCGCTCAATGACGTTATTTTTTTGGATGTATTGGGGGCGCTGTTGGCGGTGGCTGCGCTTTGTATTGCCAAAATTCCACCAACTCCAGCGAAAACACAGGAATGTGCGCCGCATGTTTGGAAGGAGGCGCTGGAGGGCTTTCAGATTTTGCGCGCGAATCGCGGTGTGATGGGGTTGGTGCTGGTTTCAGCGGTTTATGCGCTGGCGTTGGCACCGACAAGCGCGCTATTTCCACTGATGAGCATGGGCTATTTTGGCGGTACCAGCTTTCATGCGAGTGTTGCAGAGGTCTCCTTCTCGATAGGGCTGTTGTTGGGCTCGCTGTTTTTAAGCTGGTGGGGTGGCGGCAAAGACAAGGTACAGGTGATCATCTTCTCGTTTTTGTTGATGGGACTGAGCTTGATCTGCTCAGGGCTGCTGCCACAAAATGGATTTCTCTTGTTTGTAGTGTGTTCCTGCTTGATGGGAGTTTCCGGCCCGTTTTATTGGGGGATGTATACCCCATTGATGCAGCAAAGCTTTGCACAGGAATATATGGGGCGTGTGATGGCGCTTTCCGGAAGTATCATGGTGGTAGCCTCTCCGGTGGGGCTGTCACTTTCTGGTGTGTTTGCAGAATATTACGGGGTGGAGCGGTGGTTTTTTTTGGCGGGCCTGATGACGCTTGCTGCGGCACTAATTTGTATGCTTCATCCGGATATTCGACGGTGCGACACAACAAGAGGAAATGAAAGGAAATTTTAAAGGAAGGGCTATGCAAACCTCACGTAATTTGATATACTAATAACAGCTTTTGTGACAGAATCCTAGTAATTTCGGAAAGAAAGAACAAGCCTTGAAAAAAGACAGCTAGATTGGAAGGGACTTGTGATTTCTGCAACAAGGATGGAGTGAGGAAGGTCAAAATGAAGAGAATGATATCCGGATTGTTGGCCGCGCTTGTACTGGCAGGAAGTATCAATCTGCCGGTTTTTGCGGTGGAGGAGACACCGCTGGGGAGCGGAAAGGGAGATATCAGCGTTATTTTACAGCTGAACTATCCAGAAAGGGCTGGGAACCTTTCAAAGAAAAACTTTGAAATCCAGCTGATGGATGGAGCGGGCAAAATGTTGATTTCCAGTCCGCTAAACAGCACGAATGAGTGGCAGTTTAACAATGAGGGGTATTCTGCTGAGGCGATCGCGCTGGGGCAGGATGGACAACCCTTGATGAATGCATCCGAGAGCACAAAGGTGCACTATTATCGGGTGGATTTTTTGCGTCTGCAAAACAACAAGGACTACCAGGTAGCGCTCAAGGGAAATGGCTACAAAAACTTTACCTCTGAGAAAATCAGAATCTCGAACTTTTCTCGCCAGCTTCTGGTGGGAACAAGGGATGGCAGCTTTACCATTGGTGATGTGAATAATGATGGTAAGGTAGATAGCAGCGACTTGAGCCAGGTGGAAAAGGCGCTGAAAAACAGCAATGGACAGTCGGACCTGAACGGGGACGGCGTAATTGACATTTCGGATATTGCGCTGGTCAACCAGCATATTGACGCGTCCGGTGATGCGGAGCTGTTGGAAACCACCGCAATTGCCTCGCTGATTGCATATGCGGATACCTCTGCGATGAATTTAAACACGAGCAGCGACCCAAACAATATTTTTGATCCGGATGGGCCTGCCGTCACCTTTAACGATAAGGGCACCGGACTGGTGTTGCCAATTGTAATGAAAAGCAGCATTGAGTTAGCACAGATTCAAATTGTCTGCCCGCAGGTAAAGGGTGCGGTGCTGGAAGGCAGTGCGGAGGTCGTTTATGAGGAAAACGGCGTAGAGGTGACCGAAACATATGCTCTGGCATCGGGCGCACCGCAGGGGATTCTGCCGCTAACAAGGGATCACGAAGGCGCTCCAATTGTAATCAGCCTGGGAAAACGAGTGCCGGTTAAGAAGATTACCATAACTGTGACAAAGGTGGAGGGCCAAGAGGGAGAAAATCCAACCTTCATGGTCATCGATGAAATTAAATTCCTCAAGGATATTGTGCCAGAGAATCCTGTGGTGGATGGTGCAATTCCGAAAAATTTGCAGGCTGTAGCTGGGAGTGAAATGGTCAGCCTTACCTGGAAAGCGGTCAACAATGTGACCGGTTATCGGGTGAAGTATGGCACTAGTTCTGGTACATATAGTATCTCTCTGGATACCGAGTTCAACAAATTAGAGGTCAAAGGTCTGAAAAATCTGACCGACTACTATTTTGTGGTGCACTCGCTCAAGGGGGATTTAGAGAGTGCCGCCTCGATGGAGGTTAAGGCTACACCACAACCGAACAAAGCGCCGCCAGCGCCTGACTTCCTCAAGGTGGAGCCGATGAATCAAGGGCTGCGTGTGTCTTGGAAACAGGCGGAAAATGCAACCGCTTATAATGTGTACTATAAGAAGTCGGCAGATGGTGCATTTACCAAATATAATGAACAGCCGTTGACCAGCAACACTGCGTCTATTGGCGGGCTGGAAAACGGAACAGAATACGCAATTTATGTAACTGCACTCAACGCGATTGGTGAGAGCGGTCCGTCGTTGACGGTCAAGGGAATCCCGGAAAAGATGGAGATAACGCCGCCAAAGCTACCAACCTTGAACCGGATTTCAAATGATAACATTGCAAAGGTCGAGATGGCCAATCCGAACAATGTGAATAAGAACGAGTATCCCAATGGCTTTAGCGTACAAAACGTCATTGATGGGGACTATTCTACCCATTGGACGGCGCGGGTATTCTGGGAGAGCAACCAATTCAGCTTCACCTTTAAGGACGACCAGGAATACACGATGGATTACGTGGTTTATGTGCCACGTTTGGAGAGCCCCGACTATTTGAAGAGCTTGAGCTGGTTCACCATCACAACTTATGATAAAGCGGGCAATAAAACCGAGGTCATCAAGGCAGATCCTAGACATGCAGTGCTGCGGATGGACGGCTACGCAATTCTTCCGTTCCCCAAAACGGAGCATGTCCACAAGATAGATATTTCGGTATCACAATATGAAGGCTCGCCGACAGGTGTAACCTTGTCTGAGATTGCGTTCTATTCTTACAGCGATGTGGATGAGGAAATTCAGGCGTTGTTCAGCGATGGCAGCTTTACCCAACTGGCCGCTGGTGTGACTGAAGAGAAGATCCGCAGTTTGGAGGAAAAGCTTGAGGATACAGAGGGGTATTTTGTCAAAAAAGAAACCTTCCTAGATGAGCTAGCGCTTGCAAGAAGTCTGCTTAACAGGGACACCTCCAAACTGGGCAGGGTGATCGACCGTGTACAATCCCGCAATACTACAGGCAATATTAAATCGATCAATACCTTCCAGCCTTTGGGCGTTGTTGCAAACACCGGCAAGGAGTTTGTGGTTTATGCAAGTATTCCAGAGGGTGAAACCATTACGCTAACGCCGACCCAATATTATTCGGAGGCTGCTGGATGGGCTGGCGCAGGCATCCAACTGCGCAACGGACGCAATATGATTACTCTTCCGAATTGGGTTTCGATCGATGCGGAAAAGGGCGGATCGCTCTATGTGCAGTATGCAGGCGCTCGCGCAGGGGAGATCAAATTGCAGCTGCGTGGTGAAATCACAAAGATCCCGCTGCTGGAGCTGTCCGACCGCAGCATGAGCGAAAGTGCGAAACGGCAAGCGATGGAGACCTATGTGCAGGAGCTAACCAGCTATGTTGCAGCGCTCCCAGCAAAGAATCGTTCAACCGCAATCCGCAACAGCACAGAAATTTCCTATCCGAATGTTCTGCTCTCACTGCCAGCAGATCAGGTGCTCGCGGGCATCAATGCGGCAGGCGGCAGCAATGGACTATATAACAATATGCTGGCGTGGGAGGATTTGATTTCGGTCCTCTATCGCACCCATGGCATTGACGATCCATCAGCGGAGCAGTCCCGCCACAATATCCGTTATGCACGCATGTTCTCTGGCGCGTTTATGTATGCAAGTGGCGCACATATCGGCATTGGCTACGGCTCAGCATCCGGTGTGGTGCAAGGTAAGCCGGTCAGTGCAACCGGAGCGGGAAATGCAAACAGTCTGTTCGGCTGGGGCATCGCACATGAAATTGGACATGTGATGGATACACTGGGCAAAGCGGAAATTACCAACAATATTTACTCACTGTTTGGGCAGACCTATGACGGTGCAAGCAATACTTTGCCTTCTCGTTTGGAGGTCAGCAACAAATATCCTGCTATCTTCCAAAAAACAGCTGTTGGAGCCAAAGGAATGGCGAATGATGTGTTTGTCAGCCTGGGCATGTATTGGCAGCTGCACCTGGCTTATGATGACGAGAATGGCAACTTCTATAACGCAGTGAATAAGAAGCTGCGGGAAGGGGTCGCTGGTTCGAATATCGAGGAACGGTTTGCGGTCGCGGCCAGCGAGGTTGCAGGCGTAAATCTTTCGGAGTTCTTCTCCCGTTGGGGGATCGAGCTGGGTGTCTCACTGAGCGGCGGTGCAGAATCGCGCGATATTTGGTACCTGAGCGATGAATCACGGCGGGTACGGCTCCAGGGTGGTTCCGGTGGAAGCGGCACGCTGAGCGTGAACGCATCACAGTCAGGGGATAGCCACACGGTGAAATTGTCCTTCTCTGGAATGAGCGGGAAGATGCAGGGATATGAAATTACCCGCGTAGTTGGTAACACCGAAAAACGACTGGGCTTTACCGCAGATACAAGCTTTACCGATGCCATCGGCTCTATCAATAATCAGGCAATTTACTATAAGGTTCGCGCAATCGATATTTTGGGCAATGAGGTTTCCAGCGCGACCTCTAATCAGGTGGAATTTTCGCATAATAATCTGATTGACCGCAGCAGTTGGAGTCATGAGGCTTCGCCGGATGGCAGCGGTTATCTGGTGAAATTCACAGATAATAATTTGACAATTGCAGGTGTGCAGTTTAATACTGCATCCACAAGCACAACAACCCAGACGGCGGCGGCCTATGCGCTGTCCAGCAGGCTACGCCTTGAAAATGATGTGCCAGAATCTGATTCTCAGGATACGCTTAACGATGCGTCTTCAGAGGATGTGGTTAGCAACGATGGCAACGTTTCCAGTGATGAAACGGTTCCGGGCGCTTCCAATAACGATGAGCCATCCGGAGATGAAAATGTCTCTGACAGTGATGCTCCATCTGGTGATGGGGATCTTTCTAGCGATAACACGCCATCAAGTGATGGAGATACTTCTACTTCTAGTAGTGGGGAATCCTCGAACGGTGATGTGTCATCCAGCAGCGAGACATCCTCGAGCAGTGATGTGTCATCCAGTAGCGAGACATCCTCGAGCAGTGATGTGTCATCCAGTAGCGAGACATCCTCGAGCAGTGATGTGTCGTCCAGTAGCGAGACATCCTCGAGCAGTGATGTGTCGTCCAGTAGTGAGACATCCTCGAGCAGTGATGTGTCGTCCAGTAGCGAGACATCCTCAAGTAGCGATGTGTCGTCCAGTAGCGACGTGTCCTCAAGCAGTGAGGAATCTTCCAGCAGCGACGTGTCCTCAAGCAGTGAGGAATCTTCCAGCAGCGAATCAGCTACCTACACAAATCCGGAAAATCCAGATAATGTTGTCATTCAGGTGAGCAGCGATGGTAGCAACTACACAACCGTAGTCAACTATAAACCTTCCGGCGGGCAAAAAGAAGTAAAATTCTTTACCAAAGACGGGCAGGATGATGGACGGATCGGGTTCTATGATGTAGATACAGCTGCAAAATTTGTAAAGGTATACCTACCTACGGGCATGACGATGGAAAATATAGATTTCCTGGCATATCCGGGGGATAGCATTACCATCAACGAGGCAGCAATTGGAAAATTGATGGATAGCTTTAACGATGGTGAGACCTCCTATCCGGCAGGTACAGTCGTTGTTACTGGAACCTACCGCGGCGACCCTGTTTATAACACCGTGCGTGTCAAAGGCAAATTCCAGTCTGGTTCTGTAGAGCAGGGGGACATCTCTCTGATTGAACGGCCCATCAATGGAGAGGTAATTCTGTTTGCACAGGTGCCGGAAGAAGGAGATATGTCGGAGATTTGGGACGGCATTTGGGTGTTCATCCCGAATCTGGATAAGGAGTCTGAGCTGACAGGGATGGAAGGTTGTGGAATGAGTGCGCTGCCTGCGGAAATTATGGCAGAACTTTACCGCACCAGCGCACCCAATGGCCCGATTGAAGGGCCGGCACTCAGTACAACCCGCTGGATCTCCTCGCCGACTGAGGATTCCATGCCGCAGATTCAGTTAGGAGGTTCTTAAATTGAAACAACTCCGCAGAATAACAATTCTTCTGGCGCTGCTTCTGGTTTGCGTGATAGGGACGGTCGCTGCTTCGGCAGCGTCCGAACCACGTATCCAGCTGAGTGAAACAGGCGCAGATTATGAATATCGAATTACCATTCAAAATTGGGATAGCTTAGCGGTTGGTGTGCAGTTTGATGTGATTGTAGATCTGAAAAACCCAGATTACCAGATGAGCTGGTCGGTAAAGGAAAATGGTACCTATCAGCATATCGAGCAAAAAGCGCTGGATGGCGGCAAAACGCAGCTGACCTTTTACCTGCATAAAAAATCGCCGATTTCGAACAGCGCAACTGCTACAATTGGCTATCTATCGTTCAATAAGCTCAAAAAGACCCCATCGTTTACTACCTCGGGGTATATGAAGGTCTTGCGTGCTGATAATTTGGAGGAAGGCACGATCTATCAGAATATTAAGCTATCGCTGTCAAAATATCAGCCGCCCTCTAGTGGTGGTTCTGGCGGCAGTGGCGGCGGTGGTGGCGGTTCTGGTTCCAGTGGCTCAAGCGATACTTCTGACACACCTAAAACCTGGAAAGACGTCTCCAAAGGGCTGGAAACGAAGGATGGTGTATCATCTATCACCCTCAATATGCGGTGGGATGGGCGTTTGTCAGTCGATGTGCTTAAAAATCTCGCAAAGAAAAAAGTACAGGCAACTTTAGATTACGGTACCTATCAATGGTTGATTGATGGGGCAACGATTGGCGATATCCCAAGCAGACAGAAATATTATGATTTGACACTGAATACCAAAAAGCTGCGCAATATTTCCAAAGCGGCAAACGGCTCGGATGTGATGCAGTTTGAGACCGCATATGATGGGGATTTGCCGTTTACAGCAATTTTGCGTTGTAAGGTGGGGGAAAGCTATGCAGGAAAAACTCTGTTCCTCGCCTATTATAACGAACAGGATGGATTGCTGGAATACCGCGATCATCAAAAGGTGGACAGCAAAGGATATGTGCAATTCTCGTTTGATCATTTCTCGCGCTATGTGATTACCTCGGAAGATTTGTGGGGAATTCTCAAAAAGGAAGCCTCTGGCAGCACAGGCGGAAATAATGCGGGCGGAAACCTCACGGCAGGGAACAACAACCAAGGAGGTGCAGTCATCGTACCGCCTGCAAACGACCCGAATGCGCAAGAAGATACCGATGAGCCGGAGGAATTAGAGGAGCCAGAGGAGCTGCCGCCGGATGACTCGGAGTTGGAACCGGAGCAAGACGATGAACCGGATGACGTTCCTACAAGCAGCGATAACGCCCGAAAGAGTAAGGGTATGGTGGCGTTGGCTGTCGTTGGCGCGTTGCTTTGTATCATCGTAATTGTGGTGATTGTAGTGATCATGTATCGCCAAAAACGGATGCAATAAAATTTTCCTGGGTGTGCGCTGTGTAGCGCATCCTACAAAAAGGATTGTGGCTGCAAAAGGATTGTGGCCACGATCCTTTTTTACTGCTCGATGGAAAGATAGACAGATAAAAAGCCTCTGCAAGCGTTATTCGCTTGCAGAGGCTTTTTTTGGTGGTTGGTAAAGTAAGACTAATTTTCAACGATCCCCAAGCGGCACATAAGGCTTTAGCGTGGAGATAGGCTTATAAGCAGGACGAATAATCCGATTATTGGTGCACAGTTCCTCCAAGCGATGGGCGCTCCAACCGGATGTGCGCGCAATTGCAAACAATGGAGTGTGCAGCTCGTCAGGGATTCCCAGCATCCGGTAAACCAGTCCGGAATATAAATCGATGTTGGCGCAAACCGAGCGTTCACTGCCCCATTTTTCACGCAGAATATCTGGGGAAAGCCGCTCCACAGCGTCAAGCAGCTGGAATTCCCCTTCAAAGTCGGTTCCCTTTGCCAGCTTGACGGCATTTTCCTTGAGGATCTTTTCGCGTGGATCGCTTTTGGTATAAACTGCATGGCCCATGCCATAGATTAGGCCGGAACCGTCGCCAGCCTGCTTGTTGACCACACGTCGTAAATAGCTGGCAATTTCTGCATCGTCCTCCCAGTTCTTGATGTTTTCTTTGAGCATTTCCAGCTGCTGAATCACCTTGAAATTGGCACCACCGTGCCGTGGACCTTTAAGCGAGCCGATACCTGCGGAAATTGCAGAATAGGTGTCGGTACCAGAGGAGGTCAGCACACGCACCGCAAAGGTGGAGTTATTACCACCGCCATGGTCGCTGTGCAGCATCAAGCACAGGTCGAGCAGCTGCGCTTCCTCATCGGTGAACTGTTTGTCGGAACGCAGCATCCGCAGAATATTCTGTGCTGTGGAAAATTCGGGGTTGGGATTATGTAGATACATGCTGCGTCCATCATAGATGCGGCGCTTTACCTGATAGGCGGCCGCCATAATCGAAGGCATCCGCGCAATTAGCTCGATAGATTGGCGCATAACATTTTCTACCGAGGTGTCCTCCGGCCGGTAATCATAGGTATACAGCGCCAGCACCGAACGTGCAAGCATGTTCATAATGTTGGGGCTGGCCACCTTCATAATGATGTCTTCTGTGAAATCGGTGGGCAGTTCGCGCGCTTCTGCCAATAGATGATTAAATTGGTCAAGCCGCTGGGAGTTGGGCAGCCGTCCCTGCAACAGCAGATAGGCGGTTTCTTCAAAGCAGAAGCGCCCCTCAATCCGGCAACCGTGGATAATCGACTGAATGTTGATGCCACGATAAATCAGCTCACCATCAATCGGGACCTTCTCACCCTCGTTGAGCAGGTAACCATGAACATTACAAATTTGAGTGATGCCAGCCAAAACACCGGTGCCATCCGCATTGCGCAGCCCGCGCTTGACGTTGTAACGATTGTACAGCTCCGGCTGAAAAGGGTTATATCGCATATACTCATCGCATAATAATTTAATATCCTCCTGTAACTGCGGGTCAGGTGGGACAGGCAGCTTATTGTGCATAAAGCATCCTCCTATCGAAATCAATCATATCCTTTATTTTATCTAAGGAACGGGGGAAAGTCAATAGCAAAATGAAAGATTTTGCAATCTAAAATTCATAAAAGGGAGAACTTCAAATGCTTTATCGGATTTTAACAGGTGCTATTTTTGCAGTATTCGTCTTTATTATCCCGCTTTTTGCAATTAAAATAGAGATGCCGAATTTACAAATGCTACCAGTGCAAAATATTAAAATGCAGGAAGATGAATCAAATAATGCAGCATCAGCATCACAGAAGCAGGCTGTTCAATCGGTGCAGGAAACGCTGCAAAAAACCAATCAGTTAAAAATTGCGGATGACGGATTCACCATTCTGGATGAACAGACTGGCAAGCGCTTTACCGTCACTGCGCAGGAGTATGTGCGCGGTTCATTGGCAGCCGAAATGCCACCCAATTTTCATCCAGAAGCGCTCAAGGCACAAGCGGTAGCCTCGCACACCTATGCACTTTGCTTGAAGGCGCAGAACAACGGGGAAGGGGAGGACTTTTCCGCCGATCCACAGAATTGGAAGGTTTACACCACCGAGGAACAATTTTATAAACGCTATGGAAAGCTGGCGGACGCCTATTGGAAGACCATTTGCGAGGCGGCAGATGCGGTGACCGGTTATGTGATGGCTTATGAAGGGGAGGCAATTGTAGCTGCTTACCATTCGATGAGCAGCGGACTAACAGAGGATGCCGCAAACGTTTGGATGGGCAGCAAGCCTTATTTGGTGCCGGTGGAAAGCCCAGGGGATCAACTTGCGCCGGATTATTGCACCACGGTCAATTTTACCGCGGACCAGATGCTGCAAGCAATTCACACTGTCTATCCGGATGTGGAACTGGGGGCAGACCCCTCCGACTGGATTGCGGTCACCGAGCGCTCGCAGGGCGGCTATGTGACAGCGGTGCAGGTGGGAGACCTGCTGCTGCATGGCAAGGACCTGCGCACCCTGCTAGACCTGCGTTCCTCCGACTTTGAGGTGAACTGGGGCGGCGGCCAATTTACCTTTACAGTCAAGGGCTATGGGCATGGTGTGGGCCTGTCGCAATATGGTGCGGATTATATGGCGCGGCAGGGCGCAACCTTTGACGAAATTTTGCTGCACTATTATCCGGGTGCAACCCTTTGCGCAATTGCAAAACCCTCTTGAAAACCGGAGGAAATCTGCTATAATTATGCACGAGAGCTATTCTACAATTTAAAGAGTGTTTCGACAATCGGAAACGATAAAAGGGGAGCGGTATCTCGTGAAGTTTGCAAAACGGATGGATCGGTTTGGAACTGGAATTTTTTCGGTGCTGCTGGAGATGAAAAAGCAGCAGCTTGCCCAGGGGCAGCATGTGGTGGATTTGAGCGTTGGCACCCCGAATATTCCACCGGCACAACATATCATTGATGCGCTCGGCCAGGCGGTGGCGGACCAGCGCAATTACATCTATGCAATCAGCGATACGGCCGAACTGCATGAGGCGGTTGCCACCTGGTACCAGCGCCGCTATGGGGTGACGCTCGACCCGCAGCATGAGGTGGTTTCACTGCTTGGCTCGCAAGAGGGCTTGGCACATATATCGCTTTCGATTGCGGACGAGGGCGATGTTGTTTTGGTGCCAGACCCATGCTATCCGGTGTTTGGCGACGGCCCGGCGATTGCAGGGGCAACCTTGCACTATATGCCGCAGCGCAGAGAGAACGGCTACATCATCGATCTAAAGGAAATCCCGCCAGAGGTTGCGCGTGCGGCAAAGCTGATGCTGGTCTCCTACCCGAACAACCCGACTACAGCGTTGGCACCGGCGTCTTTTTACCAAGAGCTGATTGCATTTGCCAAACAATATGAGATTATTATACTGCATGACAACGCGTACAGCGATTTGGTGTTTGATGGCGCACATTGCGGCAGCTTCCTCGCGTATGAGGGGGCAAAAGAGGTCGGTGTGGAGTTTAATTCACTGTCTAAAACCTACGGTTTAGCAGGGGCG
This sequence comes from uncultured Anaerotruncus sp., assembly GCA_910586875.1. Classification (GTDB taxonomy): domain Bacteria; phylum Bacillota; class Clostridia; order Oscillospirales; family Ruminococcaceae; genus Anaerotruncus. The sequence goes on from CAJUJI010000006.1 coordinate 32,467, forward strand.
CGGGTTGGTTTCTGTGTGGGTAACCGGCAGGTGGTTGAAAAACTGACTACCTTAAAGTCCAATATGGATTATGGAATGTTCCTGCCGATCCAGAAGGCGGCGATTGCAGCAATTACAGGGGATCAATCCTGTGTAGCGGTTACCAGGCAGGCATATGAGCGCCGGCGCGACGTTCTGTGCGATGGCTTAAACGCGCTCGGTTGGCAGATTGAGAAGCCAAAGGCTACCATGTTTGTTTGGGCGAAGCTGCCGCCGCAGTTCCCGAATGCGCAGCAGTTTGCGGCCGAGCTGTTGCAAAGGACCGGTGTATTGGTTACACCAGGTAGCGCATTTGGACCAGCAGGAGAGGGCCATGTGCGCTTTGCACTGGTACAGGACGAACAGGAGATGCGCTGGGCGCTGAATTCCATTGCACAAAGCGGGATGTTTTCAAAATAAGTTTCCATGCCTGCGCATGGCGAGGATTTTGCCGGTTGCTGCGCGGCGGCCGGTTGTTGTAGGCGGCGAAAAGCCTGTGCTAGCAGTGCGGCAGCAGGGCGAAAGCGATCCCGATACCCGCGGGCATCGGCCAAAGGCTTCTGCCTTTGGCATTCCTCTTGTTGAGGGGTGCGATGTTCCCAAAAATAATGGAGGTGTTCTAATGTCAATGAAGTACAATCCATCAATCGGTGAAATCGTGGAGTTTTTAAGCGAAGAGGGGGCAGAGGGCTTCTCGCTCGAGGAGGTCGAGATGGCCGAGCAACATTTGGGGGTAAAATATCCAAAGCCATATAGAGACTATCTGCTGCGTTATGGCAAAAGCGAGGCCAATGATGTTTTTAACCATATTGTAGAGCCACGAGAAGAAATGCTCACCACACATGAATATTTGGCGGAGGACGATTTGGTAGAAGACTGCGCCGATGAGGACGATCCGGATGATATCTACACGAAGCTTTCCCATCTGCCACAGGAGCAGTGGGAAACGGTGTTGGATAATTATGTGCTCATCTGGTTTGAAAATCAGGGCTGTTGGAGTGCTGGCTACCGGATGAAAGACCTGCAAGCAGGGATTGAGGACCCGCCGATTTACCTGAGCGTCGAGGATGATTTTGTTACTTATAAAAAGGTGAGCGACAACCTGGAGGATTTTCTATGGGAGATGTTGCGCGAGGCAGCCTTTGAAGCTCCCAGTGAGGTTCTAAACGAGAAAGAAGAGATTGCCTACTGGATGGACAAGCTCGGAATTGATAAAGAAAAGCTGGCGCTGGAGCACTTTGAGCCACTCAATGATAGAAAAGCACGTCAGGGCGCTTGTCTGGACGAGGAACATGGACGGCTGTATTTTTACTATGAGCGCGACGATTCCATAGAGTTTAGCTGTGCAACAAAGGACGAAATGGATATCGTTTTTGATGAGGACGAAGAATAAGCGTAGATGAAAGGCGAGGGGTTGTGCCTCTCGCCCTCTGCCGCTTTGAAAAAGGGCGGGCGAAAACTTTAATGTACTGCGCGCTGTGGCGCGAAAGTGAATGAGAGAAGGTTTGAAACCAGATGAAAATTGTGGTGGTTGGAGACGGAAAGGTCGGCTACACCTTAACAAAACAGCTTTCGAGGGAAGGGCATGATGTGGTTGTCATCGACAGCAACCGTGCGGTGCTCAGCGACGCGGTCGAGACGCTTGACGTGATGGTAGTGCATGGCAATGGCACCAGTATCGAGGTTCAGCAGGAAGCGGGGGTGCCAGGCTGCAATCTGGTGATTGCGGCGACCTCTGCGGATGAAATCAACCTGTTATGCTGTATGCTGGCGCACAAGCTAGGGGATGCACATACCATCGCCCGTATCCGCAAGCCGGAATATGCCGAGCTGTTGGTATTGCTCAAGGAGGAGCTGGGCCTGAGTATGACCATCAACCCTGAGCTGGCAGCGGCAAACGAAATATTCCGCCTGCTGCAATTTCCGTCCTTTCTCAAGCGGGATTCATTTGCCAAAGGGCGTGTAGAAATCGTCGAGCTGGAGCTGCGTGAGGGAAATGTCCTGATCGGCAAGCAGCTGATGGAGCTGCACAAGGTTCTCCAGGTGAAGATCCTGATTTGCGCGGTCGAGCGCGGAGATACCACCCATATTCCAGATGGCCAGTTTTGCTTAGAAAAAGGCGACAAAATTTATGTGACTGCGTCAACCAGAGATTTGGCGCTGTTAATAAAATCTTTGGGCCTGAGCACACACAAGGTGAAGGATGTCATGCTGATCGGTGCAAGCCGTACCGCCTATTATCTGGCGCAGATGTTGCTGCGTTCGAATATTGATGTAAAAATATTGGAGATTAAGCAGGAGCTTTGCAATGACTTTGCAGAACGGCTCCCGCAAGCGGATGTGATTTGTGCGGATGGCACCGACCAGTCGGTTTTGCTGGCGGAGGGAATCGAGCAGACCGATGCGGTAGTCACCTTGACCAATATGGATGAGGAAAATTTGATTATTTCGATGTATGCCAATTTCCTAAAGGTCCCCAAAGTGGTTACCAAAATGAACCGCACAGAATATTTTGAGGTGTTCCGGGACAAAGGAATTGACTGTGTTGTAAGCCCGAAAATTCTAACCGCAAACGATATTCTCCGCTATGTGCGGGCGATGCAGAATACAACCGGCGGCTCGGTGCTCACGCTGCACCGCTTTGCTGACGATCATGTTGAGGCGCTCGAGTTCCGCGCCAATGAAACTACCCGTCACCTGGGGGAGACACTGATAGAAATTACCTTGAAACCCAATATTCTGGTTGCCTGTATCACTCGGTATGGAAAGGTGATCATTCCGCGCGGTACCGATGTAATCGAGCTGAATGACACGGTGGTGATCGTCACAACGGCTGATCTGGTGCTCAATGATCTCAACGACATTTTTGCAGATGAGTGAGATGATGTTTTTTAGCGGCGGGAATTCTCTCGCCAGCATACCTGACAGAGATAGCTTTTAGCAGTTTCTTGCGGCGATCTTGCCGCAGGCTTCTGCGGGGGGAAGGAAAAGGATGAATTATCGGATTATATTATTCCTTTTGGGGAATATTCTGCGGGTCGAGGCAATCTTTATGCTGCCGGCGGTGTTGGTGTCCTATGCTTATCAAGAATGGCATATGGGAAATTCTTTTGCAGTTACCATCCTACTGTTGTTGACCGCAAGTTTGATCGGCGGCCGCAAGCATCCGGAAAAGATCCGCTTTTATGCGCGTGAGGGGCTGGTGGTAGTGGCGCTGGTCTGGGTGGTTGTTTCGCTGTTTGGGGCCTTGCCGTTTTATATCAGCGGAGAAATCCCCCATTATGTGGATGCGCTATTTGAAATTGTATCTGGATTTACTACCACAGGAGCCTCTATTTTGATAAATGTAGAAGCGATGCCGCATGGTCTGCTTTATTGGCGCAGTTTCAGCCATTGGCTGGGTGGTATGGGTGTATTGGTGTTTCTGTTGGCGATCCTGCCAATGGCAAAGGGTACAGGCTATTCCATGCACATCATGCGTGCGGAAAGCCCCGGTCCACAGGTCGGCAAGCTGATGCCAAAAATGCGGCAGACCGCCACTGTTTTATACAGCATCTATGTTGGGCTAACAATTCTACAATTCATCCTATTGGTGCTAGGTGGGATGCCACTGTTTGACAGTGTATGCACCGCCTTTGGAACTGCGGGGACTGGCGGCTTTGGGGTAAAAAATGACAGCATGGCGGGCTATGCGCCACATCTGCAATGGAATGTAACCATCTTCATGGCGTTGTTTGGGATTAACTTTAATATCTTTTTCCTGCTGATTCTGCGGGAGTTTTCAAAAGCATTTTCAAACGAAGAGCTGCGCGCCTATCTGGGACTGATGATTGGTGCAGGGGCTTTGATTACTATGGATATCCTTCCGCTGTATGGCACCGTGTCGCACGCGATGCGGGATGCGTTTTTCCAGGTATCCTCTGTTATGACCACCACCGGCTTCGCTACCGCTGATTTTAACCTCTGGCCGGAGTTTTCGCGGACGATTTTGGTCCTGCTGATGGTGGTTGGCGCGTCAGCAGGGTCAACCGGCGGCGGAATTAAGGTAGCGAGACTGTTGCTGCTGATTAAAAATGCCCGCCGCGGTATTCAAAAGGTACTTAGCCCGCGCACCATCAAGCTGGTGCGGATGGATGGTGCAACCGTAGAGGATGATACCATAAATAGCCTGAACATTTATATGGCGGTCTATTGCCTGATTTTAACAATCAGTATGCTGTTGATTTCGATTGACAATTTTTCATTGGAGACCAATTTAACAGCTGTGTTGGCTTGTCTGAATAATATTGGACCAGGGTTGGGAAATGTCGGACCAACAGGAAATTTTTCCGAATTCTCTGTGTTTAGTAAGCTGGTGCTTAGTTTAAATATGCTGATTGGCCGGTTGGAAATTTTTCCGATGTTGATTTTGATGTTCCCTTCCACCTGGAAAAACTAATTGCAAGAGAAAAGCTTTCCCTCGTTTTTCTATTCTATGCCGTGTGTGGCAGCAATCAAAATATGAAACGGAGGCTCCACTATGTCTCAGGTAATCCTAGGGAAAACCGGTATTGTGACCGATAAAAACGCATTTGGTGCGCTGCCAATCCAGCGGATTCCAAAGGCAGACGCGGTACATCTGCTGCGCAAAGCGTATGCGCATGGCATCACCTTTTTTGACACCGCACATACCTATACCGATAGTGAGGAAAAAATAGGAGAAGCGTTCGATGGAATGCGCGGAAAAATATACCTGGCTACCAAAACTCCCGCGAAGACGGCGGATGAATTTTGGAAGGATCTGGAAACCAGCCTGGTGCGGATGCGGACCGATTATATCGATCTAATGCAGTTTCATAATCCTGCTTTTTGCCCAAAGCCAGATGATGGAACGGGGCTTTATGAGGCGGCGCTTGAGGCGAAAAGGCAAGGAAAAATCCGCCATATTGGAATTAGCAACCACCGGCTGAAGGTGGCGCATGAGGCGATAGAGTCCGGCCTTTATGAAACGCTGCAATTCCCCTTCAGCTACCTGGCAGGGGAGCCAGAATTGGAGCTGGTGGAGCTTTGCCGCACGCATGAGATGGGCTTTATTGCAATGAAGGCGTTGGCGGGCGGTCTGATTCATAACAGCGCGGCTGCCTACGCTTATCTGGCGCAGTTTTCGCATGTGTTGCCGATCTGGGGGGTGCAGCGGGAGTCTGAGCTGGACGAGTTTCTGTCATATATTGTTGAGCCTCCGGTTTTGGACGAGGCACTCTTACAGGTTATTGAAGACGACCGCAAGGAGCTACAAGGGAATTTTTGCCGTGGCTGTGGATATTGTATGCCTTGTCCCGCGGGAATTGAGATCAATACCTGCGCACGGATCTCACTGCTGTTGCGGCGTTCTCCCTCGGCTAGATGGCTGGAACCAAAATCGCAGCAGATGATGCAGAAGATTGAGGACTGTCTGCACTGTAACCAGTGTGTCAAGAAATGTCCTTATGGATTGGATACGCCAAAGCTATTGGAGGAAAACTATCGCGATTATCGGGAGGTTTTGGCGGGCAAGCCATTGGAGGCATAAGCAGGCATAAAAATTGGTGCAGTTCTTCTGGTGTGCCACAGATTGCAGCTACAGTTTTCCGGAAAACAAGGGCGTTCATAAAGGGCTGACCAATGACGGTCAAAGCCTTTTACGAGCGTCCTTTTTTAGAAGCAAGAAAGCTGCACCTTTTTTAAAGATTTCCACAGCGTTGTACGGCTGATACCCAGCTGTTTTGCAACTGCTTCCCGGTTGCCACTGTGTTTGGCAAGCAGCGCGGAAAGCTGTCCGCGAGAATAGATGTGCCCTTTGATCACCACAAAATCTTCTGAATATGTCATGGAGGTGGAGACTGGCGGTGCAGCCGGTGAGGTGTGGTTTTCCTGCTGCTCAAACCAAAAGCTGTTGTGCAGTTGCTGGCGTATAAAAGCGCCGCTGGTGACAGGTTCATTCGAGAGCGCTGTAATCCGTTCACAAAAGTTTTTTAGCTGTCTGAGGTTTCCATCCCATAAAAATAATTCCAGCTCACGCAATGCCGCATCAGACAACAGCACCTTGCGGCCAAACTGTTGGTTATATTGCTCCACAAAATAGGTGGCGAGGTGAGAAATATCTCCCTGGCGGTCGCGTAAAGGCGGAACCTTGACCACCAGCACGCTTAACCGGTAATATAAATCCTTGCGAAATTTATTCTGCCGCACCAGTTCATATAAATTTACGTTGCAGGCTGCGATAATACGCACATCTACAGGGACGATGGTATCACCGCCAACCCTGCGAATTTGGCGTTCTTGCAGCGCGCGCAACAGAATGACCTGCCCTTGCAGCCCCATCTCGGATATTTCATCCAGGAATAGCGTGCCGCTGTGTGCCAGCTCAAACAGACCCATTTTTCCGCCCTTTTTGGCACCGGTAAAGGCGCCATCCACATAACCGAACAACTCGCTTTCTACCAGATTGGAGGGAATCGCCCCGCAGTTGACCGCGACAAACGGGCCATCCCGGCGGGAACTCGCGTTATGGATGCTCTGCGCAAAAAGCTCTTTGCCGGTGCCTGTTTCCCCAATGATCAGCACACTGGACTGCATACGGGAAAAGCTGCGTGCAATTTCAATCGTTTCGCGAATTTGAGGGGAGTCACCCTTGATATCCTCAAAGGTATAGCGAGCGGTATTTCCTTTTTGGTAAAGGCCCTTGCGGACGGTAGTTTCCATTTTTTGCAGCGCGTTCAGCTCTCGCAGGGTCACCACCACACCGGCTGGTTTATGGTCCACAATAATTGGCACGATGGAAAGCGCATATTTGCGCCCCTGCCGTTCCCAAATTTCGCCCATAGCCTCCTCTCCGGTAGAGTAGACATGCTGAATCGTCTGGATTTCTTCCTCCTGCAAGAGCGTGTTCATACTGCATCCACAAACCTCGTGTGCATGGCAGCCAAAGACCTCCTGTGCATGTTTATTTAGCAGGGTGAAACAGCCTCTGTCATCGATGCTGAGAATTGCATCAGACACCGAGTTAAAGATGATATTTTTTTCTTCGGCCTTTTTCTTTTCTGCATTTACAGCTTGCTGCACCTCCTTGGCATGGCGGTAAGCTTCGGAAATGGATTGAAAGGAGGACTCCAACAGAATATTGGCAATCCCTTCCCTAGAGATCATTTCGCAGCTTAATGCGCCGGCAATCAACACATCCACCGAGTCGCGCTTGGCCTGTTTAATCATTTCTAAGGTATCCTTGGTTGTGTGGATTTCATAAAGCTTCACCTTTAGATCCATAATTTCCAAAAAGGATTTCACAGGAGAAATCACATTTGAAAATCCTAAAAAGCCGATCAGAGGGTCTTTGAGCGCGCTTTTTTCTTTGGCGCGGCGGATGCTGCTTAAAATTTCTGTGTCGCCAATCGGGATATCCACGATGGGAATTGCCAGATTGGAATTGCGTAAAAGGTCGGTGGTGGTGCCACGCGCAACAATTACATCAATATCTCCGCGGGAGAGCAGCTGCCGCGCTTTGCGAACAGCAGCTTCCATATGTGCAACAACGATTTCTAGTTCATCCGGGTTGGCAAGCTGCTTTTGCAGCTGGTAACAATATTGTGCAATATGCTGGCCTTGTGCGATAATTACAATTTTAGCCAAGGAAACCATCACCTCCGTAGGCTTAAAAGTCCAATGCTGCTAAGCAATTGTCTTTTTTATTATACAAAATCACAATGCAAAATTGCAACCGGAGTGAAAACCCGCTGGAAAAGCTTCCAGCGGGTTTTAAACTTTTATGCTTCAGTGCTTTTCAAATACCCAGCGATTGGTGGTGTGAGCATTCAGCCATTCCCAATCATAAACGACCCCTAGCCCCGGGCCTTGCGGAATATGGATGTATCCATCTGCATCGATCGAATCCAGCTCGTCCTTATATCCACAGGCATAGCAAGGCGGGATGACATTTTTCAGTTTGGGACCAACCTCAGCCAGCTCGTAGAAGTTGGTGTTGCGGATTGCACCCAATAGCTGGCGGTGCGCAGGTCCGCAGGCGTGAACCTCTACATCGATGCCAAATGACTCCGCCATTCGTGCGGTTTTGATCGCTCCGGTAATTCCCATATCATATTCCGGGTCCACCCGCAAAAAGTCGGTGCCACCTGCCCGCAGAAAATCATTTTTTGCCTCGAGCGCCCGCACATGCTCGGTAATCAGCAGGGGAGTCCGGATCATGCTGCGCAGTTTGGCATGTGCGAAAGCGGACATGGAATTATCACGATAGGGGTCCTCATACCAAAGGTAGTTTGCGTCGTCGCAGGCTTGTCCGACATAGAGCGCGTCTGCAAAATTGTTTAGATCGGAAGCGCCGTCATACATTAAGGTCATGCGGTCCCCGACCTTGCGGCCGAGTCTGCGGATGAGCTCAGCTTCTACCTTTGCGTCGCCGTCAAACCAACCATGGTGCTTAAACGCTCGAAACCCCAAACTGCAACAGTATTCCGCAAAATCGGTGAAGGCGTCATAGCTGTCCAGCATACCGGTGTGGTCGCCGTGGAAGGTGCTGGCATAAGCAAGAATTTTGTCACGAAAACCGCCGATTAACTTGTGAATCGGTTTGCCCGCCTGTTTGCCTGCCAGATCCCACAGCGCGATGTCCACCGGTCCTTGCCCCATGTGGTCCATGTGGCAAAGGCGGCGGTTCCAGTCGTTATAAAATGCCTCTCGCATGTCGGAATCTCGACCAGGCAGATCGTTTACCAATTGCAGCGTTTGTGCAAGAGCAGGACGCGTGCCGCCCCAATGGGTGACATATTCTCCGCGTGAGCCGTCCTCACACTCTATTACAATCGCATATTTTGACATTGGAAGGCGCCCGCCCTCCAGATAGCCGACATGATTGTGTGCATTGGTAAAGGCTGCACCCATGTTTTTAATTTCGTAGGTGAAGTCGATGACCTCTACCCGAGAAATAATTGCCATAAAAAGTCCTCCCTTTTGTTTACTGGTTATTTGCACCTTGTAAACAGCAAGTTCAGTGCCAAAGCAAAACAAGCCCAAAGAACGAGAAAAACTTCCGCTCAGATAAAAATAGCGTTAAAAAAAATAAACGGATGTTAAAAAAATAAAATATGTTCAAATAATAAAAC